>CBIHNM010000193.1:0-8297 GCA_966211265.1 uncultured Pseudonocardia sp. | reverse complement strand
CCGACGCGCGGCGCACGGCACCTCCGGGCGGCCGAGCCGTCCGGAGGTGCCGTGCGGCGGCGCGCTCAGTCCTCCTTGCCCTCCTTCAACCCGGTCGAGATCATGTCCATCACCGACGAGTCGGCCAGCGTCGACACGTCGCCGACGTCGCGGTTCTCCGCGACGTCGCGCAGCAGCCGCCGCATGATCTTTCCGGAACGGGTCTTGGGCAGCTCCTCCACGACCATGATCTGGCGCGGCTTGGCGATCGGCCCGATCTCCTTGGCCACGTGGTCGCGCAGCGCCTTGATCGCGTCGTCGCCGCCGTCCTTGGCCGCGGACCCGCGCAGGATGACGAACGCGACGATGCCCTGCCCGGTCGTCTCGTCGGAGGCACCGACGACCGCCGCCTCGGCCACCGTCGGGTGGCTGACCAGCGCGGACTCCACCTCGGTGGTGGAGATCCGGTGACCGGAGACGTTCATGACGTCGTCCACCCGGCCGAGCAGCCAGACCGCGCCGTCGTCGTCGTACTTGGCGCCGTCACCGGCGAAGTAGTAGCCCTGCTCGGCGAACTTGGACCAGTAGGTCTCCCGGTAGCGGTCCTCGTCGCCCCAGATGCCGCGCAGCATCGACGGCCACGGCTTGTCCAGCACGAGGTAGCCGCCCTCGCCGTTGCCGACCGGGGTGCCCGACTCGTCGGCCACGGTGGCACCGATGCCGGGCAGTGCCTTCATCGCCGAGCCCGGCTTGGTCTCGGTGACCCCGGGCAGCGGGGCGATCATGATGGCCCCGGTCTCGGTCTGCCACCAGGTGTCGACGATCGGGCAGCGCTCGCCGCCGATCTTCTCCCGGTACCACATCCAGGCCTCGGGGTTGATCGGCTCGCCGACCGTGCCGAGCACCTTGAGCGAGGACAGGTCGTACTCGGCGGGGATCTGGTCGCCCCACTTCATGAACGTGCGGATCAGCGTCGGGGCCGTGTAGTAGATGGAGACGCCGTACTTCTGCACGATCTCCCAGTGCCGGCCCTCGTGCGGGGTGTTCGGCGTGCCCTCGTACATCACCGAGCTGGCGCCGTTGGCCAGCGGGCCGTAGACGATGTAGCTGTGCCCGGTGACCCACCCGATGTCGGCGGTGCACCAGTAGACGCTCTCGCCCGGCTTGTGGTCGAAGACCACGTTGTGGGTGTAGGCGCACTGGGTCAGGTAGCCACCGGAGGTGTGCAGGATGCCCTTCGGCTTCCCGGTGGTGCCCGAGGTGTAGAGGATGAACAGCGGGTGCTCGGAGTCGAACGCCTCCGGGGTGTGCTGGTCGGAGGCCTTGCCGACGGTGTCGTGCCACCAGACGTCACGGCCGTCGGTCCACGGCACGTCGGTCTCGGTGCGCTTGACGACCAGGACGTGCTCGATCGTCGTGCCGGGCACCGCCTCGTCGGTGTTCTCCTTCATCGGCGCCGGCTTGCCGCGCCGGTACTGGCCGTCGGAGGTGATCAGCAGCTTGCACTCGGCGTCCTCGATGCGTGCCTTGAGCGCGCCCGGCGAGAACCCGCCGAACACGACACTGTGCATCGCCCCGATCCGGGCGCAGGCCAGCATCGAGATGGCGGCCTCGGGGATCATCGGCAGCTGGATGGCGACCCGGTCGCCCTTGCCGACCCCGAGCTCGGTCAGCGCGTTGGCGGCCTTGCACACCTCGCGCTGCAGGTCGGCATAGGTGATCTTGCGGCTGTCACCGGGCTCGCCCTCCCAGTACAGCGCCACCCGGTCCCCGTTGCCCTCGTCGACGTGCCGGTCGACGCAGTTGTAGGCGACATTGAGCTGCCCGCCCACGAACCACTTCGCGAACGGGGGCTCCCACTCCAGGACGGCGTCCCACTTCTTCGACCAGCTCAGCCGGTCGGCCTGCTCGGCCCAGAACGTCTCCCGGTCGGCGTCCGCCCGCTCGTACATCTCGGCGGTGGCGTTGGCCTGGGCGGCGAACTCGTCGGACGGCGGGAATGCCCGGCTCTCCGTGGACAGGTTGCTCAGCGTGGCTCCGGACTCGGCCATTTCCTCGTGCCCTCCTCGACGCAGCTATCTTCGCGCAGCGCACTCCGCGTGCACCCGTAACGGGAGCGACGCTAGTCATCTGTGATGCGGGGCGCACCATCAGTCCGGCCAGGCCGGGCCCCTCCGGTCGTGCGGACGGGCCCGGCGCGGCCATCCGGGCCGCGGGTCAGCGCGCCCCGGTCGGCAGCACGGCCCGTCCGTAGGTGGACTGCAGCACCCCGGCGGCCGAGGCGTACCAGGCCAGGACCGCCGTCACCAGGCCGAGAAGCCCGCCGATCGTGCCGAGTGCCGACATGCCGGCGAGGTCGGCGAGGGTGAGTGCGATCAGGGTCAGGGTCAGCACGACGAAGACCGCCGCGACCGCGCCGCTGACCCGCAGCGAGGCGACCGTCATGTAGATCGTGAAAATCGTCCACACCAGCAGGAACAAGCCGGTCGCGAGCTTTGCCGAATCCTCCGGGATCGTCGGCTCGACGAATTGGACATACGACGCGAACGAGAGCCAGAACGCGCCGTACGAGGTGAACGCGACCGCCCCGAACGTGTTCTTGTTACGGAACTCCCACATACCGGCCAGGAACTGCGCCAGCCCGCCGTAGAACAGCGCGATCGGCAGCACGACCGGCTCCAGGGACTTCGGGACGATGCCCGCGTTGAACAGGCTGAGCAGGAACGTCGTGGTCGCGAACGCGGCCAGGCCCAGCGGGGCCGGGTCGGCGACCGGGTTCGTCGGGACCGCGCCGGGGGCTTCCGCGCCGACCTGCGCTTCCATCTCCGAAACAGACAATTGGGGTCCTTCCATGGCGTGTGCAGTTTGTCCGTACCGCCGGGAATAGCGGACCCGACAGTTGCCGACGCAAGCTACTCAGCTCCGCCGCATTCGGCTCGACGAGCCGACACCAATGGAAGTGAGATGGATCACATCGCCCGATATATCCGGCAGCGGCGGTCTTATCGGGAGGAATCGGATACGGATCCGGCGGTGCGCCCTACCCACGGTCGGGGGTGGATGTCGCACCGATGCGACCATGAGGGGGTGCCTCCTGCCCCCGCGACCGACCCCCTGACCGCTCTGGCCGACCTGCCCGGCGTGGCCGAGGCCGTCACGGGCGCACGGGACGCCGTCACCACCGTGCACAACCACCCGGCGAACCGGCGCGGGTGGCCCGCGACCGCCGCGGAGGCGGCACTGCGCGCGGCCCGCGCCTCGGCCGCGCTGGACGGCGCGCCACTGGCCCCGGAACGCTCCGACCACGTCGAGAACCCGGTCCTGGCCGGCGCCGTCCGGATCGCCGACGAGCGCAGCCGCCTGGCCGACGCCTGGCGCACCGCGCCGCTGCAGGCCCTGGCCCGGCTGCACATGCTGGCCGCCGCGGATCTGATCCCGGCCACCGAGCACCAGGACGGGCTCGGCCGGCCACGGCCCGGCGACGACGTCTCGGCACGGCTGTCGATGCTGGCCGACCTGGTCACCGGTGGCACGACGGTGGCGGCACCGGTCCTCGTCGCGGTGGTGCACGGCGAGTTGCTGGCGCTGCGACCGTTCGGTACCGCGGACGGCGTCGTGGCCCGGGCGGCCGCCCGGCTCACCGCGATGTCGTCCGGTCTGGACCCGCGCGGGCTGGCCGTGCCCGAGGTCGGGCACCTGCGTCGCGCCGCCGAGTACCGCAGCGCGGCCGAGGCGTTCGCGACCGGCACCGCCGACGGGTTGGGCACCTGGATCCGGCACTGCTGCGCGGAGTGGGAGTCCGGCGGGCGCGAGGGCGTCTCGATCGCCGAGGCGCAGTAGGCGGACGGCCCGACATGCAGATCGGGCGGCGCCTCCTCACGGAGACAACCGCCCGATCAACGCGAGATCCCGGCGTTCCTGGCGTGCACTACGTGTCGTGTTGGTGGCCTCGGCGCCCGGCGTCCCGGTTCGCAGGCCCACGACGACATGCCTCCCGCGGCGTGCTGTCCGTGGAGTACCCGGCTCGCGCACGGAGCTCGGGGATGGGGAGACGGGCACTTCTCTTCCGTACCGCCTCTGGCCTGACCGAGGTCCGTGACTCCTTCCTAGACCTCGCGGCGGACCCGGGCAAGACCGCCGGACGGGTGCACCGGTTCAGGTGCGCGCGGTAGTCGCCGGACGTCGCAGGTGCGCCCGGATCGGGCCTCGCGCCCGCGGCCCCGCGGCGTGTAGGGCCCGATGGCGCCGCAGCGCCAGCCACCCGGCGGCGGCCATCGCCGCCGCCGACGCCCCGTAGACGGCGAACGCCGGGCCGGACCGCAGGCGCACCCGCAACGGGACCGGACGGGCGAACGTGAGCACCGGCCAGCCGCGCTGCTCGGCGACCCGGCGCAGCGCCCGATCCGGGTTCACCACCGTCGGACGGCCGACGACCTCGAGCAACGGCAGGTCGGTGATCGAGTCGGTGTAGGCCCGGCAGAGGGCGAGGTCGTAGCCCTGCTCCTCGGCGATCCGGCGGGCGGCGGCGGCCTTGTGCTCGCCGTAGCAGTAGAACTCGATCTCCCCCGCGTAGCGGCCGCCGCGGGTGGCCATCCGGGTGGCCAGGAACCTGTCCGCCCCGACCATCGCCGCGATCGGCTCCACCACCTCCTGGCCGGAGGCCGAGAGCACCACGATCTCCTCGCCGTCCGCGCGGTGACGCGCGATCAGAGCCGTGGCCTCGGCGTAGACCATCGGTTCGACGACCTCGTGCAGCGTCTCGGCCACGATCGCGCGGACCTGTGCGACCTCCCAGCCCTCGCACATCGCGGTCAGCCCGCGGCGCAGGGCGTCCATGGTGGCCTCGTCCGCGCCCGACACCACGAGCAGCAGCTGGGCGTAGGCACTGCGCAGCAGGACCCGGCGGCTGATCAGCCCCTCGCGGCGGAACGGGCGGCTGAACGCGAGCGCGCTGGACCCGGCGATGATGGTCTTGTCCAGGTCGAAGAACGCGGCCGCGCGCGGCGGTGCGGCGGGGGCGGTGTCGGGGACGTGCACGCCGGTCGAGACTGCCAGACCCGCCGCTACCGGCCGTCCCCGGCCGAGCACGGCCCCCGCGCCGGACGCGCGGGCGGGCCGGCCGGTCGCCCGGTGACGCCGACCGGCCGCACACGCACGGCGACGGGTCGGTCGGAAACGATTCCGAAGGCCGGTCGGCGCCGGCGGAATTCGGGTATGGGCGTCACACCATGATTACGGCTACAGTTGTTGGCAGCTCGGACGTGTCCGAGCGGGTTCAGCTCGACCCCCCGGGGCTGAACCAACCGACGGCCCCCGCCAATCCCCCCTGGCGGGGGTCGTCCTATGTCCCGGTGGGTCTCCCGCGGGGCACGACGGTCCGCCGCGGCCGCCCCGGTTGTCCACAACCCGCGCGATCCGTCCACAGGTGCACGACCCGTCCGTACAACCGGCCCGTGCGGGCGCACGCTCGTCGCCGGGCCCGCATCCGGCGGGCGGGGCGGAGGAACCTGATGGACCGGCGCTGCCTGATCATGGCCGAGGACCCGGACCTGCTCGACGCGCTGCTGCGCCTGGCCGCCGCCGCCGGAGTGGACGTCGCGCGCGCGGTGGACGGCGCCGACGCCCGTCGCTGGTGGACCGCGGCACCGGCGGTGCTGCTCGACCCGGACGCGGCCCGGCTCTGCGCGCGGGCCGAGCTACCGCGACGCGACGGGGTCGTCGTGGTCGTGCGGGGCGAGCCGTCGCCGGAGCTGTGGCGGCTGGCCTTCGACGTCGGCGCGGCGAACGTGGCGACCCTGCCCGAGGGCGAGGGGTGGCTGGTCGGCCTGCTCGCCGACGCCGTGGCCGCCCCGGCCCCCGGCGGGCGCTCCGGCGCGGTGGTCTCCGTCGTGGGCGGCCGGGGCGGGGCCGGGGCGTCGCTGCTGGCCACCGCGACCGCCGTGGCCGCCGCCCGCGCCGGCTGCGACTCGCTGCTGGTGGACTGCGATCCGCTCGGCGGCGGGCTGGACCTGCTGGTCGGCGCCGAGCAGGCGGGTGGTCTGCGCTGGCCCGAGCTCACGGTCTCCGGCGGCCGGGTGCAGTCCGCCGCACTGCACTCCGCGCTGCCGCACGCCCTGCTCCCCTCCTCCGGACACGGGGAGCTGGCCGTGCTGTCCTGCGCGCGATCGGCCCACGGGCCGGAGCACTCGGCGGTCTCGGCCGTGCTCGACGCGGGCCGGCGAGGCGGCGAGACCGTGGTCTGCGACCTGCCCCGCTACCCCACCGAGGCGGCGCTGGCCGCGCTCGGTGGCACCGACCTGACCGTGCTGGTGGTACCCGCGGACCTGCGTTCCTGTGCCGCCGCCGGGCGGGTCGCCGAGGTCCTGGCCGAGCACACCCGCACGGTCGAGATCGTGGTGCGCGGGCCCTCCCCGGGCGGTATCACCGCAGCCGAGGTGGCGCGCTCGGTGGGGCTGCCGATGCTCGCCGCCATGCGCGCCGAGCCCGGGCTGCAGGACGACGCCGAACGCGGCAGGATCCCCGGAGCCGGTCGCGGCGCGCTGTCCGAGGCCGCGCACGCGGTGCTCGAGCGGCTCGCCGAGGCCTCCGGTGCCCGCACCCGTGCCCGGGCCGCGTCGTGACACCGCTGGTGGAGCGGGTCCGGGCCCGGCTGGCCGACGCCGGTGGCGAGACCGGACCGGCGGCCGTCGCCGCCGCGGTCCGGGCCGAGGCCGGTGGCGTCGCGTCCGACCTCGACGTGCTCGCCGCCCTGCGCACGCTGCGCCAGGAGTTCGTCGGCGCCGGGCCGCTGGACCCGCTGCTGCGCGACCCGAGGACGACCGACGTCCTCGTCACGGCCCCGGACGCGGTGTGGGTCGACCGTGGATCGGGCCTCGTGCGCACCGACGTCACCTTCGCCGACGAGCCCGCGGTCCGCCGGCTCGCCCAGCGGCTCGCGCTCGCGGCCGGACGACGGCTCGACGACGCCAGCCCCTACGTCGACGGGTGGCTGGCCGACGCCGGCGTCCGGCTGCACGCGGTGCTGCCGCCGGTCGCCGCGGACGGCACCTCGATCTCGCTGCGGGTGCTCCGTCCGGCCGCCCACGACCTGGGACAGCTGCGCCGTCTCGGCGCGCTGGACGGCACCGGCGAGGCCGTGCTGCGCGCCGTGGTCGCGGCCCGGCTCGCCGTGCTCGTCGCGGGCGGGACGGGATCGGGGAAGACCACGCTGCTCAACGCCCTGCTCAGCGCCGCCGACCCGGCCGAACGGCTCGTGACCGTGGAGGACGCGGAGGAACTCCGCCCGCGACACCCGCACGTCGTCCGGCTGGTGGCCCGGCCGGAGAACATCGAGGGTGCCGGCGGCGTGCCGCTGCGCGAGCTGGTGCGCCAGGCCCTGCGGATGCGCCCGGACCGGCTCGTGGTCGGCGAGGTCCGGGGAGCGGAGGTCTGCGACCTGCTGGCCGCGCTGAACACCGGCCACGAGGGCGGCGCGTGCACCGTGCACGCGAACTCGGCCCGAGAGATCCCGGCCCGGATGCAGGCACTCGCCGGGCTCGGCGGGATGTCGCCGGTGACGTTGGACAGCCAGCTCGCCGCCGCGGTCCAGGTCGTGCTGCAGATGCGCCGGCACCGCGACGGCGGGCGGGCGCTCGACGCCGTCGGCGTGCTCCGCCGGGACGGCGAGGGGGGCGTCGCGGTGTCCGCCGCCTGGACCCGCGACGGTGGCGCCGGGCCCGGCCAGGACACGCTGCGCGGGCTGTTGACCGAACGCGGGGTGACCCCGCCGTGGTGACCGCGACCGGCACCGCCGTCGCCGCGGCGGCACTGGCCGCGAGCCTGCTGTGCCTGCCCGGACCACCCGGGCGCGGCCGCCTCGCCGGCCTGTCGGGGGCGGCCGGGCCGGCCTCGGCCCGTCGCGGAATCCGGCTCGGCCCGGTGCTGGCGCTCGCCGGAGGGATCGGCGGGTTCGTGCTGCTCGGGCCGGCCGGGGCGCTGTGCGGCCCGGCCGCGGTCGCGGTCGCACTGCGCCGCCGGGAGCGGGCCGGGGCCCGGCGGCTGCACGCCGACGCGGCCGCGGAGCTCGCCGACGCGCTCACCCGGATCACCGACGAGCTGCGCACCGGTGCCCATCCCGCGGCCGCGCTGGCCGGGGTGGCCCACGACGGCCCGATGGCCCGCGCGCTGCTGGGGCCGGCCGCGGCCGCGGCCCGCCTCGGCGAGCCGGTCCCGGCCGCCCTGCGCCGGGTCGCCGCGGGCCGGGTCGCCGGGAACCGGACCGCCGAGGGTCGGGTCGCCGGGGCCCGGAACGCGGGCCGGACCGCCGGCGGGGGGGGGGG
>CBIHNM010000192.1:0-8308 GCA_966211265.1 uncultured Pseudonocardia sp. | reverse complement strand
GCCTGCGCGAGCGCCCGCTCCCGCCGGCGGGCCTCGCCCGGGGCCGGCGCGGCCGGTGCGGTGGCGGCCCGGGCGCCGGTGCCGGGGGCGTCAGCGGGCCCCTCGCCGTCGGCGGCACCGGCCGCCCGGTGTCCGGCGCCCCGGCTCGTGCCCGCCGCCCCGGAGCCCGGGCCCGGGTCGCGCCCGGGACCCGCCCGGCCCGCGCGCGGTGGTGCGGGCCTCGGCGCGGCACCCTCGTCCGGCGCGGGTCCGAACCCGGCGTGCCGCTCGGCCTTGACCAGTCGGCCGGACCGCACCCGCTCGGCCAGCTCCGGGTCGGCGAGGGCCGACTCGAGGATCGTCCGGACCTCCCGCTCGAGCGTGGACTCGATCCGGTGCCCGGCCTCCCGTCCGAGCGCCGCGGCCTGCCGTGACAGGGCACCGACCAGCGTGCTGCGCTGTGCCGAGATCGCCCGCAGCGCCTCGCCGTCGAGCGAGCGCTGCGCGGCGGCGAGGGTGCCGGCCAGCCCGAGCAGGCCCTCGACCTCGTCCGGGCGGTCGTGCACGAGCAGGTTGGTCAGCCACGCCGCGCGTGACGGGCGCCGCAGCGCGGCGATCCGCCGGGCCGCGTCCTTGTCCCCGCCGTCCTTGGCCTGGGCGACGTGCGCGTCGCGCTCGGCGACGAAGTCCTCCGGCGCGAGCCGGTACAGCTGCGCCTCCGCCCGCCCGACCGCGTCCACACCGCACACCATGCCGTGCCGCCACCCCGCAGGCGAGCCCGTCCGGCCCGTGCACCCGAGCCGGACGGACGAACGCCGCTGCCGGGCGACCCCGTTACCCGGCAGCGGCGTTCGTGACGGTGGGGCGTCTCAGTGCAGGCAGACGCTCGCGTCCGGCTCGACGGCACGGAAGGTGAAGCTCTCCTCCAGGTAGAGGTGCACCTCGTCGGTGTCGTGGTCGGAGTAGCCGATGGCCAGGTCCTGGCCGACGTCGAGCAGGAAGTCCCCGCCACGCTGGCTGACGACCACGGCACCGTCGAGCCCGTGTGCGCGCAGGATCTGCCCACCGAGGATCCGGCTCAGGTGCTCGAACAGCGGGTAGCCGCCGTGCTCGGCGGTCTCCACGATCCGGGTGTAGCCCTCGGGCGCGATCGCCATCGCGTACGGACCCTCGATGCCGTTGCGGCGCAGCTGGTCCACCGCCCGGGCGACGGTGCCGGGGTAGGTGTCGGGGTTGTCGCCGAGATGCAGCGCGTCATAGGGCGAGACGCCGGCGATGCCCTCGAAGCCGGCGGCCGGCCAGCCGTGGAAGATCGCGCGGTTCTCGATCGCGGCGGCCTGGCGGGCGGCCCGGGCGAGGTCGTCGAACTCCGGGTCCTGTGCCCCGCGCTGCAGGTCGTCGATCTCGTCGCGGGACACCGAGAACGGCACCCGGAACTCGGCCAGCGGCTGCACCCGCCGCAGGCGTGCCTTGATCCCGTCGGCCGCGACGCCGGGCGGCGGACCGTCGAGGCGCCGCGAGCGACCGAGGTCGACCGAGGAGGTCTGCCAGCCCGCGGTCCCGGTCCAGTCCGCGAGACGGCGCCCGGCCAGCAGCGGGGTCAGCCGCTCGCGGGCCTCGTCGTCGATCGCCTTCCAGGAGATCGCCGGGATCGGGGCCTTCTCCCGCATGAGATGGTCTTGGACGGCCACGTCTAGTTCTCCTTCAAGCTGCCGATCCCGAGCCCGTCGTGGGTCGGGGCGGACGGGTCGTTCTCGGCCTCGACCTCTTCGACGTACCCCTCGGGGTCCTTGTCGGAGTTGTCGAGGCCCTCGGTGGTGGGGTGGGCGTCGAGGAACTCGCTGAACTGCCGGCCCAGCGAGTCGCGCAGCCCGGTGGTGGCGTGAAGCCGGAAGTTGGCCAGGCCCTCGTTCTCCTCCTCGCCCATGTGCTCGTCGTTCGCACGGCGCGCGGCCCACACGCCCTCCCACCACCGGCCGCTGCCGACCGGGTTGCGCTCGGCCAGGGCCACGCCGTCGCGGATCTCGTTGTGGTCCCCGATGGCGTCGAGGGTCTCGTCCTCGGGGTCCTCACCGTGCGCGAGCAGCTGCGGGTAGAAGATCTTCTCCTCCGCGATGGCGTGCACGTCGAGGCGCGCGGCCAGCGGTTCCCACAGGGCGGAGAGTTCACGGGGGTCGGCGTCGCGGGCCTGGAGCTCGTCGAGCGCCGCGAACTGTCGACGGAACCAGGCGTGGTCGTCGAGGATCAGTGTGGTGATGTCGGGCACCGGCGCAGGTTACGACGGTCCGGGCCGCTCGGCGCGGCGAGACCGCACCCGGCGGGGTGACCTGCGCCGGGCGCGCGCTCAGCTGAGGTTCGCGTAGGTCCCGACGATGGTCGCCCGGGCCAGTGTGTGGCCGAACATGGTGAAGGCCAGGAACGTGGGCGTGGAGGTGGCCGGGATGTCGAGGCTCGCCGCGTCCAGGGCGTGCACCACGACGAAGTAGCGGTGCGGTCCGTGCCCGGGCGGCGGGGCGGCGCCGAGGTAGCGGGCCAGGCTCGCGTCGTTGGGCAGCTGGACCGCCCCGGCCGGGAGCCCCGAACCGGACTCGTCACCGGCACCGGAGGGCAGCCCGGTCACCGAGGCCGGGATGTCGAACACCGCCCAGTGCCAGAACCCGGCGACGGTGGGTGCGTCCGGGTCGTAGACGGTGACGGCGTAGGAGGCGGTGCCCTCCGGCGCGCCGCTCCAGGACAGCTGCGGCGAGACGTCCTCGCCGCCGGCGCCGAGGATGCCTGAGCGCTGCGGTGCCGACAGGGTGGCACCGTCGGCGATGTCGGTGCTGGTGAGCTCGAACGACGGGACCCGGGGCAGCTCGTCGTAGGGGTTGCGGGGCATGGTCGGATGCACCTCCGGTCCGGGGGTGGACGGTCGTGGCCTGGGGGGCGGGCCCGCGGCCGTGGGCGATCCTGACCCGGGCCCGCGGGCGGCGCCGACCCGGAACCGCCGGGCCGGCCGGCCGACACGGCGACCGCGGGGGTGATCGCGGTCGTGGTGCCGGCGCTGCAGCGGCGCCGACGCCGACGAGGCGGCCGCCGGGTGGGTCAGCGCGGTCCGTAGACGATCACGACGTTGCCCCACGGGTCGCGTGCCACCGCCCGGGCCTCGTGCGGGCCCTGCTCGGGCCCCTGCACCACCGACCCACCGGCCGTGGTCACCGCCTCCAGCGCCGCGGCCACGTCGGCGACCTTGAACGATGTCGCGGCCACCCCGCCGGTGAGGTCCTCGGACGGTCCGGCCAGGGCCAGCTTCACGCCCCCGCCGTCCAGGGCGGCGTACCGGTCGCCGTCGGTGAACAGGGCCGAGAGCCCGAACGCGTCGGTGTAGAACGCCACCGCCGCGCCGACGTCGCCGACCGGATGGTGCACGTTGCCGATCGTCGCGGGGGCGTCCGGGGTGGGCTTGACGGTCCCCGGTCCGGTCGGGCTGGGCAGGGTCTCATCCGGCACGTGCGCCTCCTGATCGGTTCCGCGGCCGTCGCCGCGCCACCGACCGTATCCGCCCTGCCCCACCCGGCGCGTCGGCCACTCGTGAACCACGACGGGCGCGGGCTCGCGCCTCGTGGTGCACGAGCGCGGCCGGGAGTCAGAACAGGCCGGTGACCTCGCCGTGCTCGTCCAGGTCGATCGAGTGGGCGGCGGGGGTCGCGCCGAGGCCGGGCATCGTGCGCATGTCACCGCAGATCGGGTAGACGAACCCGGCGCCGACCGAGGCGCGGACCTCGCGCACCGGCAGGCGCCAGCCCGTCGGTGCCCCCTTGAGCGTCGGGTCCGACGAGATCGACAGGTGCGTCTTGGCGATGCAGACCGGCAGCGAGCCGAACCCGTTGGACTCGTAGGAGTCGAGCTGGCGGTTCGCCGCGGGGGTGTAGTCGACGCCGTCGGCGCCGTACACCTCGCGGGCCACCGTCTCGATCTTCTCCCTGAGCGGGGCCGAGTCCGGGTAGAGGAACCGGAAATCCGAGTGCTCCTCCGCGGCCTCGGCGACCGCCTCGGCCAGGTCGGTGGCACCGGCGCCGCCGTCGGTGAAGTGCGTGCAGACCGCCCAGCGCGCACCCATCTCCTCGGCGATCGCGGCGATCGCGGCGTGCTCGGAGGGGTGGTCGGTGGGGAAGGCGTTGATCGCGACGACGGGGGAGACGCCGTGCAGGCGCATGTTCTCGATCTGCTTGCGCAGGTTCGCCCCGCCCGCGGTGACGTCGTCCGGGTTCTCGGCGAGCATCGCCTCCGGCAGCGGCCGGCCGGCCACGACCGTGAACTTGTCGGAGTGCGCCTTGAGCGCGCGCACCGTCGCCACGACGACCGCCGCGTCGGGGACCAGGCCCGAGGCCCGGCACTTGATGTTGAAGAAGCGCTCGGCGCCCATGTCCGCGCCGAACCCGGCCTCGGTGATCAGGTACTCGCCGGTCCGGATGCCCACCAGGTCGGCCACGATGCTCGAGTTGCCGTGCGCGATGTTGCCGAAGGGGCCGGCGTGCACCAGGGCGGGCGTGTTCTCCACGGTCTGCATCAGGTTCGGGGCCAGCGCGTCGCGCATGATCGCCGCCATCGCGCCGGCGCCCCGGATGTCCTCGGCGGTGACCGGCTTGCCCTCGCCGGTGTAGCCGACCACGATCCGGCCCAGCCGCTCGCGCAGGTCGGTCAGCGACGTGGCCAGGGCCAGGATCGCCATCACCTCGCTGGCCGTGGTGATCTCGAACCCGCTCTCCCGGGGGACGCCGTCCATCCGGGTGCCGAGCCCGGTCACGATGTTGCGCAGCGCCCGGTCGTTGACGTCGAGCACCCGCTTCCAGGTGATCGAGTGCGGCGCGATCTCGGTCTCGTTGCCCTGGTAGAGGTGGTTGTCCAGCACGGCGGAGAGCATGTTGTGCGCCGCGGTGACGGCGTGGAAGTCACCGGTCAGGTGCAGGTTGAGCTTCTCCATCGGCACGACCTGGGAGTAGCCGCCGCCCGCGGCGCCGCCCTTGATGCCGAAGGTGGGGCCCATCGAGGGCTGCCGGACCGCGATCGTCGCCCGGCGCCCGGTCCGGGCCATCGCCATGCCGAGGCCGACGGTGGTGGTCGTCTTGCCCTCGCCCAGCGGTGTCGGGGTGATCGCCGAGACGATCACGTACTTCGCCTTCGGCCGGTCGGCGAGCGCCTCGATCGCCTCCAGCCGGACCTTCGCGACGTCGTGGCCGTAGGGCTCCAGCAGAGCGGGGTCCAGGCCCATCGCGGCGGCCACCTCGGTCGGTGGAAGCAGTCGGGCCGCCTTCGCGATCTGCAGGTCGTCCACGGGCTCTCCTCGTCGCTGGTGGGATCGGGGGTCGGCCTCACAGTAGATCGCCGCGGGCTCGCGGGGGCGCCGGAAGCACCGGGCGCGGGCGCCGGAACCGGGCCTGACCTGCGGCGATCTCGGGCAATCGTTGTGCCGCAGCGGGACGGGCGGCGCGCTCGCGGGGCCGGGGCCGCCGGGACCGCGACGTGATGCGCGTCACGGGCCGGCGCCCGGGGCGCGGTCAGGTGATGGTGAGGCCGCCGTCCACCGCGACGGTCTGCCCGGTGAGATAGCCACCGGCGTCGGAGGCGACGAACACCACGGCCGCGGCGAGCTCCTCCGGGTCGCCGATGCGGCCCATCGGGATGCGCTCGCTCATCCGCTCGAGGTAGCCGTCCCGGTACTGGTCGGTCATCTCCGAGACGAAGAAGCCGGGCGCGATCGCGTTGACCCGGACGCCCTTGCGGGCGCCCCACTGCTGGGCCAGGTCACGGGTCAGGCCGATCAGGCCCGCCTTGCTCGCCGAGTACGCGGCCTGCGGCAGCTCGGCCGTGGTCAGCGCGATCACGCTGGAGATGTTGACGATGCTCGAGCCGGGCGCCATCACCTTGCCGCAGGCCTGCGCCATCCAGTAGCAGCCGTTCAGGTTCACGTCGATGACCTGCGTGAACTCCTCGACGGTCTCCCGTGTCGCCGGGACCGCCGTGCCGATGCCGGCGTTGTTGACCAGCACGTCGACCCGCCCGAACTCCGCCATCGCGGCATCGACGAGTGCTTGGCAGTCGGGCTGGCTGGCCACGTCGGTCGGGACGGCCAGCGCCCGCCGGCCCAGGCCCTCCACCATCGCCACGGTCTCGGAGAGCCTGTCCGCGCGGCGGGCACCGAGCACGACGTCGGCGCCCGCCTCGGCCAGCCCGCGGGCGAACGCGACGCCGAGCCCGGACGAGGCACCGGTGACGACGGCGACCTTGCCGTCGAGGCGGAAACGATCCATCACGGTCATGCGGTGCACCCTATGCACTCCCACCCGGTCCGCACCCGCGCGCCGCGGCCGGCCCGGGTCAGGACAGGGCGCGGCGCTTGCGGGCGACGACGGCCCGGTAGAGCAGCGGGTCGCGGGTGGTGGCCAGGCGGTGCTGGTAGGTGACCGCCCCGAGCTCCTCGAGCTCGCCGGAGGCCATCAACGACTTGACCAGGCCGGAGAACCCGCTGGTGTCGGTGTCGGAGAGGAAGTCCGCGCGCAGGGTGAACGCCAGCCACCCGTCGTCGCGGACCATGTCGAACGCGGCGCGGAACGCCTCCGGCGGGATGTCGCCGAAGCCGAGCGCGGCCACGCAGGCCAGCGCGTCGAACCCGCCGCCGGAGATCTCGGCGGCGGTGTCGGCGTCGAGCGCGGTGAGATCCACCACCCGGTAGTCGTCGTAGACGCCCGGGCGGTCGCGCCGCGCGGCCTGCTCGGCCTCGGCGATGATGTCGACGCCGACGACCTTGGTGATGCCGCGACCGCGCAGCTCCTCGGCGACGATGCCGTTGCCGGCGCCCACGTCGAGCACGCGCAGCCCCGCCGGGTCGACGTTCTCCGCGGCCAGCCGCTCGGCGAGCAGGTCGCAGACCACCGGCGGCGACTGGCACTGCAGGACCTCGTAGAACAACCGCTCGTAGAGGCCCGGTACCCGATAGATCTCGGAGTAGTCGTGGAACCGCAGCTCACGCCACCCGGAGCCGTCGTCGACGAGGCACCACTCGACGTCCTGCTCGTAGCTCTGCGTCGCGTCGGGCAGGGCGAGACGGAACGCGACGGCGGATCGATCCACGGCCATGAGGGAACCTTCCTGGTCGGAGACGGGCGTGTGACACGGCGGACACGGCGAGCTCGGCGTCGACGCCGTCGGCCGGACGCGTGCGCACCGACACCACCGACGGTAGTCGAGGAGCGAGCGCCGTGCGGGTGAGCAATCCCGCTCCCTGCGCTGCGCACAGCACCTCCCGGGGATGACACGATCACCCCCAGAGCCCGTCGCCGCAGCGCGCCGGACACCGATGAAGCATTGCCGAAGCACCGAGGAGAAGCACGCAATGACGCAGTCGCAGACCCGTACCGCGATCGTGACCGGCTCGGCCCGGGGAATCGGCGCGGCGACCGCGATCCGGCTGGCCGCCGACGGTTTCGCGGTCGGCGTGGTGGACCTCGAGGAATCCGCCACGAAGGCCACCGTCGAGACGATCGAGGCCGCCGGGGGGAAGGCGCTCGGCGTGGGCGCGGACGTGTCCGACCCCACCGCCGTGCAGAACGCCGTCGACACCGTCGCGGAGAAGCTCGGCCCGCCGACCGTGCTGATCAACAACGCCGGCATCACCAAGGACAACCTGCTGTTCAAGATGACCGAGAACGACTGGGACGCCGTGATGGGCGTGCACCTGCGCGGCTCGTTCCTGATGACCAAGGCCGTGCAGAAGCACATGGTCGAGGCGAAGTGGGGCCGGGTGGTCAACCTGTCCTCGACCTCGGCGCTGGGCAACCGCGGGCAGGCCAACTACTCCACGGCCAAGGCGGGCCTGCAGGGCTTCACCAAGACCCTGGCCATCGAGCTCGGCAAGTTCGGCGTGACCGCCAACTGCATCGCGCCCGGCTTCATCGCCAGCGAGATGACCAAGGCCACCGCCGAGCGCATCGGCGTGGACTGGGAGGAGTTCAAGGCCGCGCGGGCCGCCGAGATCCCGGTGCAGCGCCCGGGCGCCCCGGAGGACATCGCGAACATGGTGTCGTTCTTCGCCGACGAGGCCTCGAGCTTCGTCTCCGGCCAGGTCATCTACGTCGCCGGTGGACCGAAGGCCTGAGCGCACCCGGGGGGCCGGGCCGGTTCGTCCGGTCCGGCCCGCTGCGGGCCGGGACCCCTGCCGCCCGAGCCGGGCCGTGGACGGTGCGGCTGCGCCGGACGAGACTGGGGGAACCGGCCGTCGCGGTGATCGCGTCGGCGTCGGCACGGAGAGGCTCGGCACGGAGAGGCTCGGCACGGAGAGGCGACGATGGTG
>CBIHNM010000191.1:0-8366 GCA_966211265.1 uncultured Pseudonocardia sp. | reverse complement strand
TGCCCGCGGCGGTCCGCGGACCGGGTCCGCCCGCCCCGGACACGGCGAAGGGACGGGGCGGGACCGGGCTGGTGCTCGCCGCGTCCGGCGCGGCCGCAGGCGTGGCCGGCCTGAGCTGGGCGCTGGGGCGTCCCGGCGTCCCCGGCGGGGCCGTCGGGGTGGTCGCGGTGGCGCTGCTGGTGCCCTCGCTGCGCCGGTTGCTCCCGGCCGGGGTGTTCCGGGCGCGGCCGGGCATCGCGGCCGTCGTCGCGGCCCGCGGCCTGGTGGCCGGGGCCTTCTTCACCGTCGGCTCGTTCCTGCCGCTGGTGCTCACCGCGACCCACGGCTGGTCGCTCACCGCCGCCGGGCTGCCGCTGATCGTCGCCTCGCTGGGCTGGTCCGGCGCCGCCGCGTGGCAGGGCCGGCACCCGGAGAGGTCGCGCCCGGCGATGCTGCGCACCGGTTTCGTGCTGATCGGCGCGGGCATCGCCGGGCTGGTCGGGGTCGCCGCCGGGCTCGGGTGGGGATGGCTCGCGCCGGGGTTCTGGGGCGTGTCCGGGGTCGGGATGGGGCTGGCGTTCTCCGCGATCGCCTACCTGACCCTGGCGCACTCGCACGCCGCGGACGTCGGCGGGCACTCGTCGTCGGCGCAGCTTCTCGACCAGCTCTCGACGGCCGGTTTCGTCGGCCTCGGCGGGGCGCTGCTGGCACTGACGGCCTCTCCCACCGTCGCGATGCCGGTGCTGCTGGCGGTGCTCCTGGCGCTGGCCCTGACCGGTGCGGCCACCGCGCCGCGGACCGCGGTCCCGGCCGGGCCCGGCTGAACGGGCGCCGCCCGGGTCGTTCAGCGGTCGGCGGGCCGGGAGACCCGGCCCAGCGGCAGCAGCGCGAGGAACGCGCCGAGTCCGGCCACCGCGGCCAGCGCCACCGCGCCGCGGTACCCGGCGGACCCGTCGATCAGCAGGCCGGCCAGCGGTGGCCCGACCAGCGCCCCGACACCACCGGCGGTGTAGATCAGACCGACGACGCCGCCCAGGCCCCGCAACCCGAACAGGTCCGCGATCACGGCGGGCTGCAGCGCGATCCAGCCGCCGTAACCGACCCCGAGGACCGCGGCGAACGCGACCAGCGCCGGGTAGGAGCCCGCCGGCACCCCGAGCGCGAAGCTCGCGGCCAGGATCGCGTACGAGGCCTGGTAGGTGCGGATGCGGCCGAGGCGGTCGGCCAGCGCGCCGATGGCCAGCCGGCCGAGCACGCTGGCCACCCCGACGACGCCGACCAGGGCCGCCCCCGCGACCGGGTCGGCGCCGAGCGCGCCGGCGAACGAGGGCAGGAACACCAGCGGGACGAACAGGGCGACCGAGGCCAGCACCGTCGAGACGTAGAGCGAGCCGAACGCACCGGTACCGACCAGCGCGCGGACCGGCAGCGGCGCGGCACCGTCCGCGCGCGGGGGCCGCCGCACGAGCGCCGCACAGCCGAGCAGCAGCACCGCGCCGACGACCCCGAGCAGCACGAGCGTGGCCCGCCAGCCGTAGGCGCCGATCAGCTGCGCCGCGACCGGGGCCCCGACCAGCGTGCCGACCCCGATCCCGGCCACCGCGATCGCGAGCGCCAGCCCGCGGCGCCGGTCGAACCAGGCCCCCACGACCGCGACCATCGGCACGTAGCCGCAGGCCACCGCCACCCCGACACCGAGGCCGTAGCTCAGCAGCCCGGCCCACAGCTCCCGCACCTGGGAGGTGATCACCAGCCCGGCGACCAGCGCGGCGGCGCCGACGAGCAGGACCGGGCGCGGGCCCACCCGGTCGACGGCGCGCCCGCTGAGCGAGCCGAGGGTGAAGAAGCAGAACGCGGTCAGCGAGAACACCGCCGACGTGGCGCCGCTGCCGGTGCCGAACTCCGCGGCCATCGGGGCGAGGAACGCGCCGAAGCTGTAGACCACCCCGAACACCACGGCCATCGCCACGAACGCCGCCGCGACCGTGAGCCATCCCGCTGCCGAGTCCCGTCCGGAGTCGTGCCCGGCCACCCGCGTCGTCTCCCCCACCCGCAGAGCGTAAGGCGCTCAGATCCCGGACGGGCCCGCCAGCAGCTCGGCGACCGCCCGGTCGACGAAGGCGGTGTCGGTCGGGTTGGCCCCGCCACCGGCGAAGTGCCCCCACACCCCGGGGATCACCCGCAGCTCGGCGTCGCGCATGTGCGAGACGGCCCACCGCTCGTCCTCCGGCGGGAAGTAGAGGTCCTTCTCGGCCGGCATCACGATCGCCCTGGCCCGGATCGAGCCCAGCGCCTGCTCGGTCGAGGTGAACCCGGGGGTCGCGCCGACGTCGCCGTTCCACCAGGTGTCGAGCATCGTGAGCAGGTTGTTCGGGTCCCGGTCGTCGAGGAAGAACGCCTCCCAGAAGCCGACGGCGAAGTCCTCCAGCGAGGTGAACCCCAGCTCGCGCCACACCTCGTCCCAGTAGAAGGCCTGGGAGAACCCCCAGCCCGCGTAGATCCGGGCGAACGCCCGCAACCCGAGGACCGGCCGGTCCCCGGGTGGGTACCAGCCCCCGTCGAACCCGACCGAGGCCGTCAGCGCGGCGCGCAGCGAGTCCAGGAACACCCTGTTGTGCGGGGCGGTGCGCGGGGACCCGCAGAACGGCAGCATCCGCTGCACCATCTCCGGATGGCTCACCGCCCACTGGTAGGTCTGCCCGGCGCCCATCGACCAGCCCAGCACGAGCGGCAACGTCTCGATCCCGAACACGTCGGTCACCAGCCGGTACTGCGCCTCGACCTGGTCCCGCACGTCGATCTTCGGGAACCGCGCACGGTCCCACGGCGGCGGGGTGTTCGACGGTGACGAGGACAGCCCGTTGCCCAGCATGTCCGGCACGATGATGAACCAGCGTCCCGGGTCGAGCGCCATGCCGGGGCCGATCAGCCACTCGTTGTCCCAGTGCCGCCCGGAGTACCAGGTCGGGTAGAGGATCGCGTTGGAACGGTCGGCGTCGAGCTCGCCGTAGGTCTGGTAGGCGATCCGGGCCGGCCGCAGGGTGGCCCCGCACTCGAGTGTGAGGTCCGGGATCTCGTGCACGTCGTAGGGCGCGTCGCGCCCGCCCGGGGTGCTCACGAGCTCACCGCGCAGCTCCCCCGGTCCTTCGACACCGGGCCCGACGCCGAGGGGCGGATGTCGTCGTCGAAGATCGCGGTGGGCAGGTAGAGCGAGCAGCAGGCGTTCGGGATGTCCACCACGCCCGAGACCCGGCCCTCGATCGGCGCCGAGCCGAGCAGCAGGTAGGCCTGCGGGCCGGTGTAGCCGAACTTCTGCAGGTAGGTGACGGCGTTCAGGCAGGCGTTGCGGTAGGCCACGGTCGCGTCGTTGTAGAGCTGGGTGTCGGTGGTGTGGTCGACGCCGATGCCGATGAACGTGAGGAACTCCGAGTAGCGCGGCTCCACGTTGCCCGGCATCAGGATCGGGTTCGTGGTGACGCCGTAGGTCGCCATCCCACCCTTGATCAGGTCGACGTGGAAGTCGATGAACCCGCCCATCTCGATCGCGCCGCAGAACGTGATCTCGCCGTCGCCCTGGGAGAAGTGCAGGTCGCCGCCGGAGAACAGGGCGCCCGGCACGTGCACCGGGTAGAACACCCGGGAGCCGCGGGTGAAGTTCTTGATGTCGTGGTTGCCGCCGTTCTCCCGGGCCGGGACGGTGCGCGCGCCGTCGCGCGCGATCGCGGCGGCGACCTCGCCGGTGGCCGTGCCGGCCAGGGTGCTCTGCTCCAGCGGCGGCAGCGCCAGCGCCGGAACCCGGTCCGGGTCGGTGGCGATCAGCGCCCGCTCGCGGGCGTTCCAGCGGGCCAGCAGCTCCGCCGACGGCGCGGTGCCGAACAGCCCGGGGTGGGTGATGCCGGTGTAGGACACCCCCGGGATGTGGCGTGAGGTGCACTTCTGGCCGGAGAAGTCCCAGATCGCCTTGTAGGCGTCCGGGAACGTGTCGGTCAGGAACCCGCCGCCGTTGGCCTTGGCGAAGATGCCGGTGTAACCCCAGCCCTGGCCGGGCTTGTCGCCGGTCTCCTGCGGCACCGGCCCGAGGTCGAGGATGTCCACGACCAGCAGGTCGCCCGGCTCGGCGCCCTCGATCGCGATCGGGCCCGAGAGCATGTGCGCGTGCGTGAGGTCGACGTCGCGCACGTCGTCGGCCGAGTCGTTGTTCCCGATCTGGCCGTCGGTCCACTCGCGGCACTCGACGCGGATCGTGGAGTCGGGCCGCACCGTCACCGCCGGCGGGACGTCGGGATGCCAGCGGTTGTGGCCGGGCACGGCCTGCTCGCGCATCGAGCGGGCCTGGTCGACGGAGAACACGACATCGGGCACGGGAGGCTCCCGGGGTTCGCAGGGATCAGGGACGGGGCAGGCGGGCGTGGCGCGGGTCGCGGGTGGTCCGGGTGGCACGGCGGTGCCGGCCGGGCACCGCGCCGACCACGTGCGGTGCGTCCGCGCTCCGGGTGGACGCGTCCAGCGCGCGACGCAGCCCGGGATCCAGCGTGGTCAGGCCGGGCGCGCCGAACACCCGGGGCGCGGCCGACCCGCAGTCCGGGCAGCGCGCCGCGAGGTCGGACTCGGCCATCGGGCGGACCTGCTCGAACTCCCCGCAGACCGGGCAGCGGTGGGCGTAGGTCGGCACGGCGGCTCCCGACGTCACAAAATACTGTCAGATGAAACTATGTCTATCGACAGTAGTTCGGTCAAGCGTCGAGTCGGGCGAGCACGTCGAACTCCAGCCCGTCGGCGCGAGCCAGGTACACGCTCTGGCGGAGGTGGTTGTGCCGCAGCGAGACCGTCCCGCGCGGGCTGTCGTAGGTCAGGGAACCGGCCGCACCGCACAGCGCGTCCAGCTCGGTGGACCCGGCCCGTTCGGCGAGCCGGGCCAGCAGGGTGAGCCCCTCGAAGCACGACTCGGCCAGCGCACCGGCGACCGGCGCGTGCACCCCGAACCGGTCGGCGTAGCGGCGGGAGAACTCCAGCGCCGAGGCGGTCGGCAGGCTCTCGAAGAACCCGGCGGACGCGTAGAGCCCGCGGGTGGCCTCGGCCCCCGTGGCGAGCAGCATGTTCTCCTCCATCAACGGGCTCAGCCGCAGCACGTGCCGGTGCGCGCCGGCCGCGGCGAACGCCCGGTTGAACCTCACCGCGTCCGAGCCGACCAGGAACATCAGCACACCCTGGGCGCCCGAGCTCAGCACCGCCTCGAGCGCCGGACCGAAGTCCTCGGTGCCCAGCGGCACGAACACCTCGTCCACGATCCGCACGTCCGGGGTGTTCCGGGACCAGGCGCGCGCGGTACGCGCGGACACGCGCGGCCAGACGTAGTCGTCGCCGACCACACACCAGCTGCGGACGCCCAGCTCGTCGGACATCCAGCGCAGCGCCGGCAGCACCTGCCGGTCCGGGGTCTCGCCGGCCAGGAACACCCCCGGCGTGCGCTCACCGCCCTCGTAGAGCGGGGCGTAGACGTAGGGCACCCGCCCCTCGACGACCGGCGCGACGGCCTGCCGGACGGCCGAGATGTGCCAGCCGCTGACCGCGTCCACCGCGCCGTCGTCGAGCAGCCCGGCGATCTCGGCGGCGACCTCGGCGGGGGGCAGGCCGCCGTCGACCGGTCGCAGCCGGACCTCCCGGCCGAGCACGCCGACGCCCTCGTTGAGCTCCGCGGCGGCCAGCTCGCCGCAGGCCTGGCAGGCCGGCCCGAACAGGCCCGCGGGACCGCTGCGCGGCACGACGAAGGCCACGTCGAGCACGTCGCTGCGGGTCGGAGTCGTCGGCACGTGCCCCCTCCCGTCTGCGGTGCGGGGCGAACGGTTCGAGGTGACAGTGTTTACGATGACAGCGACCGCGTCACTCCCCCGGACGGCCCGCACCGGGGCACCGCCGGAGAGGACCGCCGTGACCGCAGCCGAGCCGCACTCACCGCCGGCCGCCCCCCTGGCCGCCGGTGTGCTCAGCCGCGCCGCGCACCGGGTCTCCCGCCGGCTCGAGGAGGCGGTGCGCCCGCCGCACGGCCCCGGTCTGGACGCGTGGCGGGTGCTCGACCTGCTCGCCGACGAGGCCGGGCACCCGATGTCGGAGATCGCGGCGCACGCGATGGTCCCCGCCCCGACGCTGACCAAGATCGTCGACCGGCTCGTCGAGCGCGGGCTGGTCTACCGCCGGCCCGACGACGAGGACCGCCGCCGGGTGCTGGTCCTGCTCGCCGACCGCGGCCGCGCCCAGCACACCGCGCTCGCACCGGCCGTGGCGGCCGTGGAACGCGAGCTCTACGAGGTGCTCGGCCGGGAGGCCGGCGCGGTGCTCCGGGCGCTCGGGCGGCTGGTGTGAGCGTGCGGCAGCGGTCGCGCAGCGCTCAGGCCGTCCGCCGGACGGTGAGCTGCACGCTCCCCCGGTTGTTGGCGTAGAAGCCCCACGCGTCGTTGGCGAAACCGTAGAGGTAGCCGGGTCGGGTCACCCGCAGCGTCACCGGGCCGCACCCGACGGGGAGTTCCTGGGGTGCCAGCGGCCGCCCGTCGGGGTCGTAGGCCCCGTTCGCGACGACGACCACGAGCTGCATCCAGGGTGAGCTCTCGACGCGCCTGCTGAACGGGACCTCGGCCAGCGGGTTGTCGGTGCCGGCACGCCAGGCGTACTCCGCCGCGCCCGCGAGGTCGCCGAACCCTCGGGCGACCCGGCCCAGGAACGTGGGGGCGAGGACACCGTCCGGCCCGGCGGCGTCGTCCCGGTCCACCCACTCCCCGTCGGCGCGGAGCTCGTAGGTGCCGCACTCCAGGTACAGGCCGGTCGCCGACCACGTCTCGTGCGCGAACACCGGGACCGTGCGGCGCTCACCACGGGTCACGTCCGTGGTCGGGCGGTAGCGGTCCTGCCGGGGCGGCGGGGACTCGTGCCGCCGGACCGCGCTCGCGTGCACGGACGCGTCCGCGCCGTCGACCCGCGCGACGTTGCGGGGCACCGGCGCGAGCCGCTCGTAGAAGCCGGTGCAGCTGTCGTGGAGCACGTCGAACGGGTCGCCCTCGATCCGCGTCGCCGCGGCGGTGAAGCCCAGCCCGGTGTGCGTGCTCGCCTCGTCGATCATCCAGCGCAGCGCCCCGTCGGACAGGCCGTGCTCCCGGTAGCCGCCGCCGACGTCGCCGTGCACGCCGGGGAACCAGGTCTGCACGACGCGGGGCGCCTCCTGGTGCACCTCGCCCGCACGCGTGGTCCACATCGTCGGCGCGAACGGGCCGCGGCGCTCGTCCAGTGCGACCGCGTGCCGCGCGCACCGGACGCCGGGGTTGAGGTGGCTGTCGGCGAACGCGACGTCGTCGTGCTCGTCGAACAGGTTCAGCAGCCCGAGCTGGTCGGGGATGCCGAGCGAGCCGACGGTGTCCCAGACGCCGAGGAACTCGACCCGGTCCCCGAGCCCGGTCCTGTCCTCCTCGGTGACGGGCGGGCCGAAGCCCTCGTGGAAGCGCAGCCCGTCCCACCAGTCCCGCTTCCGGTCCCGGTCCTGGTAGCCGTCGGCGAACACCCGGCGCACGGTCCGCCAGCTGCCCCGCCCGTCGGGCGGCAGCTCCACCAGCCCGCAGGAGGTGAGCATCGCGACGACGCTGCGGACGGTGTAGGCACCGCGGCTGAAACCGACGGCGGAGATCATGTCGCCGGGCTCGTACCGGCGGGCCAGCCACATGTAGGCGTTCATGACGTTGCGCAACAGCCCGTGCCCGGTGCCGCCGTCGACGAACCGGGACGCCGCGGACCCGTCCGCCCCGACCCCGGAGAAGTACTCCACGACCTGCTCGCCACCGTCCCGGCCGGCCGGGGCGAGCAGGTTGTGGAACAGCCGGACGTTGCTCGGGGTCGGGACGCCGTCGGTGCTCTGGTCGGCCCGGTTCCAGGTGCCGTCGCAGCAGATGACCAGGTGACGCATCGGGCGCTCCCACCCTCGGACCGGTGACGCGCCCGGACGCCCCGGGTGCGCACCGTGTCCACTCGGCCGCCGCGGCCTCCGCGTTAGCGGCGGTGGAGCCAGACCTACCGGGCAGGGTTTGATCGAACCTGGCCTCGGTATCGCGCCGACGGACGAGCAGGACAGCCAAGAGACTCGGACGCATTCTTTAACGCAGTGGACACAACACCGATCAAGATCAGGGTTGACTCCCGTTGCCGTCGACTCACATGCCATCGCTGACACCAGCCAGGACGAGGAGACGCCCGGCCACCTGGTAGGTCTGGACCGTCGAGATTCAGCGGACCAGGGTCAGGCCTTCTCCGAGAGACCTAGCTAGCCATGCCCCAGGAGATGTCGGCCAGGTGCACCGGCTCCAGGTCAGGCCGGGCCCTCTAGCCACGAAATCGACGCAACGAGCCGG
>CBIHNM010000190.1:0-8397 GCA_966211265.1 uncultured Pseudonocardia sp. | reverse complement strand
CGGCGGCGGCGGGCGCCCACGGGCGCCCGCGCAGGCCGCGGGGCTGCGTGGCCGGCGCGGGCCGGCGCCGCCGTCGCAGGACCCCGACGGCGAGCAGCGCGGCCGTCGCGAGGCCTGCGGTGAGCGGGGAGAACGGCAGGCCGGCCGCGCCGGTCGCGCTCGCGAGGGCCAGCAGCACCCCGACCGTCGCGGTCGGGGTCAGCGCCGCGCACAGCAGCGGGCTGCGGATCCGGAGTGCGACCAGCAGCGCCGCGCCGGGCAGCAGGGCGACGACCAGGCCCGCCAGCAGGATCAGGCGGTCCAGCGCGCCCACCTCCGCTCGCGGCCCCGCGGGGGTGACAGTGGTGCCGCCCCGACGGCCGGGGGGATCACTCGCCCGCCGGCTGCTCCGCCCGGGGGGCGGTACCCCGGTCCGGGGGTGAGGCCACCGGTGGCGTCGCGGGCCGATCCGCGCCCGTGACGTGCGCGACTCCGCCGTGGGTGCCGTTCGCGGCGGCCGGGACCTCGGCCCGGACCACGGCGGCGGTCTCGGCCAGGCGCGCGGCGAGCTCGTCCTCGCGGCGGCTCAGCTCGGCGTCGCGGATCGCCATCTGGCGGGCCAGGTCGGTCAGGTGCTGGCTGATCTCGCGGTCGCGCAGGTAGGAGTTCAGCATCCCGAACACGAACGCGACGACCAGCAGGTAGACGACCAGGTCGGTGCCGCGGCCGATGCCGAGCGCGCGCGCGACCCAGGTGACGTCGTCGGGCCGCAGCACGGCATAGATGTTGACCAGCACGAACCCGCCGAAGGCGAGTCGCTTGCCCGCCCGGATGCCGACGTTCTGCCCGCTGCGGACGAAGTACACCAGCGCCGCGAGGGCCGCCAGCACCAGCACGATCTGCAAGATCATAGGTTCACCTCTGGCCTCGCACGGACAGGTCGAACAGGATGTTCACGCCGTTGAGCAGCGACTGGCCCTTGGCCCGGGAGTACTCGGTGTAGAGGATCGTCACCGGCACCTCGCGCACCCGCCAGGGCGAGCGGGCGAGCACGTCGACGATCTCCGAGGCGTGTGCCATACCGTTCATGCTGATCCGCATGCGCTCGGCGACCGGCCGGGACAGCACCCGCAGGCCGTTGTGCGCGTCGGTCAGCCCGAGCTTGCGGGTGGACGGCGAGAGCGCCACCACGGCGCGGAGCACCAGGCGTTTGAGGCCCGGCACCTGTTCGGTGGAGGACAGGAACCGGGAGCCCAGGACCACGTCGGCCTCGCCGGAGCGGGCCACCTCGAGCATCCGCTCGGCGTCGGCGACCGAGTGCTGGCCGTCGGCGTCGAACGTGACGAGGAACCGCGCCCCGCGGCGCAGCGCGTAGTCGATCCCGGTCTGCAGCGACGCGCCCTGCCCGAGGTTGATCGGGTGCCGGACGAGATGGGCGCCGGTGCTCGCGATCCGGGCCGCGGAGCCGTCCCGGCTGCCGTCGTCGACACAGACGACGTGTGAGAAGCGGGTACCCAGATCCGCGATCACGTCGGCGATGACGGTCTCCTCGTTGTACACGGGGACCACCACCCACGTGTCCGTGTTGGGCACCCTCACTCCCTCGAGTCGCTGTGCGGCGCGTACCCGCAGGCTATCGCTCGGCGTACCGCCGGTCCGCCGGGGATGAGGAAGGTGGCGGGATCGGGCTCCGTAGCCTGGTGCCTCATGGAGCCCCGCGCCCTTCTCGAGTCCATGCTGTCCGACCTGGACGGTGCACCCGAGCTCTACAAGCCGACGAACTTCTGGCAGACCGGCCTGGAGCAGGTCGTGCAGGACCTGCGGGAGCACGGCTTCACCGACTTCCGCCGGCACCCGAGCGCGACGTTCTTCTACGCGCCGCGCTACGGCCCGGTCGCGAGGCCCGCGGCGGCGATCTCCCGCCTGGCCGGGATGGCCGGGGCGAACGGCAGGCTGCTCCGGGACCGCCTCGACCAGGTGCCGGTGGCCCGCGGGCACCACGCCACCGTCCGTGCCCTGGACCTGCCCGACGCCGCGCCGCGGATCGCGGGGGTCTCGGAGTCCACGGTCGGGTCACCGACCGAGCAGCTGACCTTCGACGGGCAGCGGCACAGCCGGTCGACGCTGAACTACCTGCGCGGTCTCGTCATGCTCAAGCGTGCCGTGCCGGACCTGAAGCTCGACACCGTGCTCGAGATCGGCGGCGGCTACGGCACGCTGGGCGAGATCCTGGTGCCGCAGAACCCGGGCCTGCGCTACATCGACGTCGACATCCCGCCGGTCGCGGCCGTGGCCACCTACTACCTGCAGCAGGTGCTCGGCGCGGAGCAGGTGCTCGACTACGGCGCCACCCGCGCGCAGGAGAAGATCGAGATCGACCGGATCGCGCAGCGGGCGGCGGTGCTGTGCTCCTGGCAGCTGCCCACGCTGGTCGGCTCGGTGGACCTGTTCGCGAACTTCATCTCCTTCCAGGAGATGGAGCCCGAGGTGGTCGCCAACTACGCCCGCCTGGTCAGCGGGCTGGGCGCGCGCTACCTGCTGCTGCGCAACTCCCCGGTCGGCAAGCCGAACGTCCGCGAGCCCATGCTGCGCGAGCGCTACCTCGAGTCCTTCCCGGACTACGAGCTCGTCGCGTCCGACTGCGGGCTCTACGGCCAGGACAGCGAGGGCACGCTGTCGGAGGTGATGGTGTTCGTCCGCAGGTAGGGCTGCGCCGGGAGCCCGGCCCCGTCCGTAGGCTCGGGGCCATGCGCACGCCTGACGCGATCACCATCGGCGAGCACCGGGTCGGCCCGGGCGAGCGGCCGTTCGTGATCGCCGAGATGTCCGGCAACCACAACGGCTCCCTGGACCGGGCGCTGGAGATCGTCGACGCGATCGCCGGCACCGGGGCACAGGCGGTGAAGCTGCAGACCTACCGTGCGGACACGATCACGATCGACGCCGACGGCCCGGCGTTCCGGATCCGTGACGACCACGGCCTGTGGGGCGGGCGCAACCTCTACCAGCTCTACGAGCAGGCGCACACGCCGTGGGAGTGGCACGAGCCGCTGTTCGCCCGGGCCCGCTCGCACGGGCTGGTGCCGTTCTCCAGCCCGTTCGACCCGACCGCGGTGGACCTGCTGGAGTCCCTGGACGCGGCCGCCTACAAGGTCGCCTCGGCCGAGCTGGTGGACCTGCCGCTGATCCGGCGGATGGCCGCGACCGGGCGTCCGATGGTGATGTCGACCGGGATGGCCACGCTCGGCGAGATCGACGCGGCGGTGACCGCGGCCCGCGACGGTGGCTGTTCCGAGCTGGTGTTGCTGGCATGTACCGCGTCCTACCCGGCGGAGCCGCAGGACGCGAACCTGCAGACGATCCCGGCGCTGCGCGAGGCGTTCGGGGTGCCGGTCGGGCTCTCCGACCACACCTACGGGATCGGCGTGGCCGTCGCGTCGGTGGCGGTGGGGGCGGTCGCGATCGAGAAGCACGTGACGCTGCGCCGCGAGGACGGCGGCGTGGACTCCGACTTCAGCCTGGAGCCCGCCGAGCTCGCGGCGCTGTGCCGCGAGTCCGACGCGGCACGCCTGGCGATGGGGCCGGCGCGGTTCGGGCCGCGCGAGTCCGAGCGCGACACCCTGGCCCTGCGCCGCTCGCTGTTCGTCGTCGCCGACGTGGCGGCGGGGGAGAAGGTCACCGAGGCCAACGTGCGCTCGATCCGGCCCGCCGGCGGCCTGGCCACCGACACGATCGGCACCGTCCTGGGCCGGACGTTCACCCGCGACGTGGAGCGCGGCACGCCGCTGACCTGGGACCTGATCTAGGGGCGACCCGGCATGATCGGGGTCGTCGAAATGATCATCAACGGTGCTCTCAGCATCCGGCGTCGACCACGAAGTCCTGTCCGAGGCCGAGCAGTACGCGATCCGCCGTCAGGAGGCGCAGGCCCTCGCGGTGCGCCTGCGCGATGATCAGCCGATCGAACGGATCGTGCCGGATCAGCTCGGGGAAGGCACGAAGCCCCTCCGCATGGTCGGCCGTGACATCGAGAACGGCGAAGCCCTGCTCGTCCAGGATTGCCGGCAGGCCGGTGGGCAGGTCCAGCTTCCCCAGCATGGACTTGATCGTGAGCTCCCAGACGGACGCCGCCGAGACGTGCACGGCCGACGATGCTTCGAGGAGCTGCCGTGCCCGGGGTCCGAGCCGGGTGCTCCCCGACAGCACCCACAGCAGAGCCTGGCTATCGAGCAGCAACATCGGAGTCCGCATCGTCCCCGTAGAACATCGTCTGGATGTCGGGGTCGAGACCGTCGAAGTCGGCGTCGTCGTAGCGGATGCTGTCCCGCAGCCCGCCGATTCGGACCGTCCGGCGCTGGTGAGGGACCAGATCGGCGACGGGGGTGCCTGCCTTGGAGATGGTGATCCGCTCACCGGCGGCGACCCGTTCGAGCAGCCGGGACAGGTGGGTCTTGGCCTCGTGGATGTTGAACTCCGCGGTCATGGTGCCTCCCTGAGACTTAGCCCAGTCTAGTTCACCTCAGGGTCGGTCGTCCCTCCCGATGTTGCCGGAGTCCCGGTCGCCCCACCCGCGGGCGGCCAGCGCCTCGCCCAGCTCGTCGGCGTAGCGCAGCGTCCGGACCACGAACGGCACCGCGAACGCGGTGATCGACCGCTCGGCGCCGCGCGCCCGGGCGGCCTCGCGCACCGACCCGGCGACCCCGGCCAGCGTCCCCACCGCCTGCACGGTGAGCCCGACGACGACGCCCACCCGTTCCGGGCGCACCCCGAACCGGTGCAGCGGGCCGAGCCCGCGCTCGACCGCGTCGACGAGGTCCTCGACGCGCGTGACCAGCGTGAACAGGGACGCGACGCCGAGCGCGGCGACGATCCGCAGGCACACCACCAGCGCCCGCTCCGGCCCGAGGAACCACCACTGCACGGCCAGCACCACCACCGTCAGCAGCGCGAGGGTCCGCAGCAGCGGCCACACCCGGCGCAGCGGGATCCGGGCCACCGCGAAGCCGGCGGCGACCAGGGCGCAGGCCCCGCCCAGCCACCACGGCGACGACACCGCCACCGTCGTCGCCGCGAGCACCAGCACGACCAGCAGCGACGGCCCGGCCGGGGCGCGGTGCAGCACGCTCGACCCCGGTTCGTAGAGCCCGAACGGGCTCACCGGCACAGCTCCCGGTAGTGGGCCAGTGCCGGGCCGGGCTCGTCGTCGGCGACGACCTTCCCGCCGTCGAGGACGACGACCCGGTCGAAGTCCTCGATCAGGTCCAGGTCGTGGGTCAGCAGCAGCACCTGCTGGCGCAGACCCGCCAGGCGCTGCGCGAACCGGCGCTTGTTGCGCAGGTCGAGCAGGGTGGTGGGCTCGTCGCAGACCAGCACGTCGGGGTCCAGGACGAGGACCGCGCACAGCGCGAGGAGCTGTTTCTGCCCACCGGAGAGCTGGTGGGCGGGGTGGTCGGCGTAGCCCTCGAGCCCGAACCCGGCCAGGGCCTGCGCGGCCCGCGCGGCCCGGTCGCGGCGGGGGACCTCGGAGCGCCGCAGCGAGAACGCGACGTCCTCACCGGCGGTCGGCATCACGATCTGGGAGTCCGGGTCGGTGAACACGAACCCGACCCGCCTGCGGACCGCGGCCCCGTGCCGGGCCGGGTCGACGCCGTCGACGAGCACCCGACCGGTCTCCGGCGCGACCAGCCCGTTCACCGTCCGGGCCAGCGTCGACTTCCCGGACCCGTTGGCCCCCACGAACGCGACCCGCCGCTCGGCCAGGCGCAGGTCGACGCCGTCGAGCACGACGCGCTCGCCGAAGCGGTGCCCGACCCCCTCGAACTCGATCACGACGCGCCCTCCCGCGCGGCCACGACCTCCCAGCGGGCGGCCACGCCCAGCCCGCCGCCGGAGGACAGCGCGGACAGCCCGGTCCGCCCCGCCCCGGCCCGGACGAGCCGGGAGAACAGCCGCACCACCAGCACCGCCCCGGAGGCGCCCCACGGGTGTCCGAGCGCGATCGCGCCGCCGTCCGGGCTCGCGGTGAGCTCGTCGAGGCCGGTCGCGTCGAGGCAGGCCAGCGCCTGCCCGGCGAACGCCTCGGTGAACTCCACGGCGTCCGGGACACCGGCCACGACGTCGCGGACCGCGGGGACGGCGCCCAGCCCGAGCAGGTTCGGGTCGCAGCCGCGGGTGGCCGCGGCGCCCAGGGCCAGCCCCGGCACGCCGAGCGCGCGCCGGACCCGCTCGCTGACCACCAGCACGGCCGCGGCGCCGTCGTTGACCCCGCACGAGTTCGCGGCGGTCGCGGTGCCGCCGGGGGTGAACGCGGGCCGGAAACGGGCCAGCCGCTCGGGGGTGAACCCGGGCCGCGGCCGCTGGTCGGCGGCCAGGCCCCCGACCGGGACGAGCTCGGCGTCGAACGTGCCCTCGGCCCGCGCGCGGACGGCCCGGGCGTGGCTGCGGGCGGCGAAGGCGTCCTGTCGCTCCCGGGAGATCCCGGCCCGTGCGGCGACGACGTCCGCGGCCGGGCCCATGTCCGGGTCGCCCAGCTCGGCCGGCGCGAACGGCGCGCGGGTGTAGCGGGTGCCGTCGGGCCGGTGGCGGTGCGGGGCGGTGGACGCGCTCTCCACGCCGCCGGCGAGGTAGACCTCGCCGTCCCCGGCGCGGATCGCGGTCGCCGCGGCGAGGATCGCGGCCAGGCCGCTCGCGCACTGCCGGTCCACCGTCATGCCGGGCACGTCCTGGCCCAGCCCGGCGCGCAGGGCGGCGACCCGGGCCGGGTTGCCGCCGGGGCCGAACACGTTGCCGAGCAGGACGTCGGCGACCGGCACGCCGGCGACGCGCGCGGTGGAGCCGTCGGCCGGGTGGCCGAGGTCGGCGAGCAGGGCGCGCAGCACCGGTGCCGCGAGACCGTCGACGGGGACCTCGCGCAGCGCGCCCCCGGCCGTGCCGATCGGGGTCCGCCGGGCGGCGACGACGACCGGGGCCCGGTCGTTCACGGCGGCCCCCCGGTGGTCACCGGGCCACCGCGTGCGGGGGTGTCACCGGGCAGCGGCACCGCGGCCAGGGTGCCGTCCCGCAGCCCCGCGTCGACGGCGGCGCGGGCGGGCTTGCCCGATGCCGTCCGCGGCAGCGCCGAGGTGAGCAGCCACCGCCGGGGCCGCTTGCCCGGGGCCAGGGCCGCCCGGGCCGCCTCCCGCAGCGCGCGCGGTCCGGGAACGACGTCGCCGGCCTCGATCACGGCCGTGACCAGCGCGCCCAGCGTGGGGTGCGGGGTCCCGGCGACGACGACCTCGGCCACCCCCGGTACCGCCCGCAGCACGGACTCGACCTCCTCGGCCGCGACCAGCGCGCCGCCGCTGGAGATCGTGGCGCTGCCCCGCCCGTGCACGACAAGGGCGCCGTCGGCGGTGATCTCCGCGCGGTCCCCGACACTGCTCGCGCCGGGACCGGCCGGGTCGAGGACGCCCGCGCGCAGGTACCCGGCGAACGACTGCGGGGACCGCACCCACAGCGCCGACCCCCGCAGCTCGGTCGCCACCCCGGGGAACGGCCGCAGCGCACCGTCGCCGCGCCGGGACGCGATCAGCGAGTGCTCGGCCGAGCCGTAGTACTCGATCAGGTCGACGCCGGGCAGCACCCGCGCGCAGCGTTCCCGCAGCGCCGCGTCGAGGTGCGCGCCCCCGCAGACGACCGTGCGCAGCGCGACCGGGCCGCGATCGCGTTCGAGCGCGTCGAGCAGGGCGGAGAGCATCGCCGGGACCAGGTGCAGGCCACCGGCCGTGCGCGCGTCGGCGACGTCGAGGCGGGGGCGCAGCCGCAGCGGCGCGCCGTGGTGCAGCGCGTGCAGGGCACCGAACAGGAACAGCGACGAGCTCAGCGGCCCGGCGACGAGCACCGGCCCCGGGACCGGGCCGAGCGCGCCGAAACCGATCCGCCAGGAACCGCGGGTGCGGGCCAGGACCTTCGGCGCCCCGCTGCTCCCGGACGTCGTCGGGAGGTAGAACAGCGTGTCGTCGCCGGGGGCTGGCTCCACCCCGGGGCCGGGCCCGGGGGCGCCCTCGGCCACCAGGGCGGGTGCCGCGTCGGCCAGGACGGCGTCGCGTTCGCGCGGTGTCCAGGCCGGGTCGAGGATCAGCGTCGCCGCGCCGAGCAGGTCCGCGCCCAGGAACCAGGCCAGGGTCGCGTCCGGGTCGGCCCGTCCGGGGGCGCCCGCCGCGGCCGGGACGCGGGCGTCGACCGCGACCCGGTCACCGGCCCGGATCCCGCTCCCGTGCAGCACCGCGGCCGCGCCGTGCGCCCGCGCGAGCAGCTCCGCCGGGAGCTCGGCGTCGTGCAGGACCGGGGGTCGGGCGGTCACCGGACTCGGTCGCCCCGCGCGGTCAGCAGGTCCGGGAGCGCCCGGTGCACCAGCCCGGCGACTACCGCGGCCAGCGC
>CBIHNM010000189.1:0-8497 GCA_966211265.1 uncultured Pseudonocardia sp. | reverse complement strand
TGCTCCCAGTCGTCGGTGGGGACGCCGTAGATCCGGGCCAGCTCGCGCCGGACGCCGGCCTCGTCGATCCGGTCGGGGCCCGGGGCCCCGACCACCGACGACGCGATCAACGGGCGCCCGCTCGCGGAGTAGCCGGGGGCCGCGGCCGTCATGACCATCGTGTTGACGACCGGGCCACCGGTGCCGTCCAGGTGCAACAGCGCCTCGCCGGTCGGGGCGACCGGGGCGGTGTGGAACCACGTGGTCAGCGCGTTCATGGTGGGCTCGGCGACACCGGGCAGCAGCGCCGCCGCGGTGCGCGGGTCGGCGGCGACGAGCACGGCCCGGGCGGTCCGGGCGCCGTCGTCGGTGCGCACCGACGGCCGGGAGCCTCCCCGCACCTCGTGCACCCGCACACCGAGCCGGATCGTGCCCTCGGGCAGGCCCGCGGCCAGGCGGCGGGGCAGCGCCTCCATCCCGTCGTCCGGGACGACGATGGTGCCGAGGGCGAAGCTGCGCCAGACCAGCCGCACGAACGCCGACGAGGTCGTCAGCGCCGACTCGCCGAGCACCCCGGACAGGAACGGGCGCAGGAACCGGTCGGTGACCGGACCGCCGAGCCCGGCCGCGGCCAGGTCGTCGGCCCCGGACTCCGCGATGCGGGTGGCGGTGCGGGCGGGCGGCGAGGCGAGCACGCGCGCGGTCCAGGCGACCAGCCGGGCCTTGTCCAGCGGGCCGAACAGGTCGTCCAGGGCCGTGGACGCGCCGCCGCCGGGGCGGCGCAGGGGGTTGACGAAGCGGTGCAGCTCGCCGTCCCCGGCGCGGATCGCCGCGCCCGGCTCGAACGCCCGCGCCCCGAGCGAGTCCGTCCCGTGCGGGGCGAGAGCGGCGTGCAGCGCGGGGTAGGAGGTGTTGAGGACCTGGAAGCCGCGGTCGCAGCGGAACCCGTCGACGACGTCGGTGGCCATCCGCCCGCCGACCCGGTCGGAGGCCTCCAGGACCCGGACCGAGAGCCCGCCGCGGTGCAGCACCCGGGCGGCGCGCAGTCCGGCCAGGCCGGCACCGACGATCAGGACGTCCGGGTCGTCGGAGCCGGCGCTCACGTGCCGACCGCGGCCGAGAGCGCGTCGCCGACCGTGTGGTGGCGGAACGCGAACCCGGCGTCGAGCAGCGCCCTGGGCACCGCCCGTTGCCCCATGAGCAGCGTCTCGCGGCCCAGCTCGCCGAGCCCGGCGGTGATCACGAACGCGGGCACCGTCATCGGCGTGGGGCGCCCGACGGCGTGCCCGAGCTCGGAGGTGAACTCGGCGTTGGTCACCGGGACCGGCCCGGTCAGGTTGGCCGGCCCGCGCAGAGCCTCGTTCTCGACGGCGAAGCGGATCGCGGCGATCTCGTCGTCCAGCGAGACCCAGGGCATGTACTGGGTCCCGGGCCCGAGGCGGGCGCCGAGGAAGCCCCTGAACAGCGGGCGCACCTTGGCCAGCAGCCCGCCGGCGGGGGAGAGCACCAGCCCGGTGCGGATCAGCACGACCCGCGCGCCGGCCTCGGCCGCGGGAGCCGCGGCCGCCTCCCAGTCCCGGCAGACGTCGGCGAGGAATCCGCTGCCCGACGGGCCGGACTCGTCGGTCTCCCGGTCCCCGGTGTCGCCGTAGTAGCCCACCGCCGATCCGCTGACCATGACCGGAACGCCGTGCCGGGCCACCGCGGTGGCCAGCACGTCGGTCGGCACGTTGCGGGAGTCGCGGATCGCCTGCTTGCGGGCACCGCTCCACGGGCGGTCGGCGAGACCGGCGCCGCCCAGGTTCACCACCGCGTCCGCGCCGTCGAGCGCACCCTCGTCCAGACGGCCCGAGGGCGGGTCCCATCCCCGCTCGTCGGGCGCCGCGGGGGTGCGCCGGACCAGGCGCAGCACCTCGTGCCCGGCGCCCCGCAGGTGGGCGACCAGGGCCGTTCCGATCAGACCGGACGAACCGGCCACCACGACTCGCACGCCGCCGATCCTTCCGGAGCCCGCAGCATCGCGCGAGCCGGGGTGGTCAGGGCCTCCCCGGACGTGCGGCCCGTCTCTCCCCGCACACCGACGGACGGCATCTCCGGGCAGCAGGGCTGCCCGGAGATGCCGTCCGGATGATCAGCGGGTGGGCGTCAGAGCCCCAGCTCGGACTCGAACGCGCCCTCCTCCAGGCGGGCCCGGATCGCGGAGAGGAACCGGCCCGCGTCCGCGCCGTCGACCAGGCGGTGGTCGTAGGTCAGTGGCAGGAAACACACCGAACGGACGGCGATCACGTCGTCGCCCTCGGCGCTCGTGATGACCTTCGGCTCCTTGCTGATCGCCCCGGTGCCCAGGATGCCGACCTGGGGCTGGTTGATGATCGGGGTGTCGAACAGCGCGCCCGCGGACCCGATGTTGGTGATCGTGAAGGTGCCACCCGACAGCTCGTCCGGGCCGATCTTGTTGTCCCGGGTCCGGGCCGCGACGTCGGCGATGTTCTTGGCCAGCCCGGCCAGGCTCAGGTCGTCCGCGTTCTTGATCACCGGCACCAGCAGGCCGCGCGGGGTGTCCACGGCGATGCCCAGGTGCACCGCGCCGTGGTAGGTGACCTGCTTGCCGTCCTCGCTGATCGAGGCGTTGACGGCCGGGAACGCCTTGAGCGCCTCCACCGTGGCCTTGGCGATGAACCCGAGGTAGGTCAGGTTCGCGCCCTCGCGGCGGCGGAACTCGTCCTTGACCCGGGTACGCAGCTTGGCGATCCGGGTGAGGTCGACCTCCTGGACCGTGGTCAGCTGGGCCGAGGTCGCCAGCGACTCGGTCATCCGCTGGGCGATCACCTGGCGCAGCCGGGGCAGCTTGACCGTGGTGCCCGGCTCGGGCGCGCCGTCGGGACGGGTCGGCACGGCCTGCGGGGTCTTCGGCGCGGGCCGGTCGCCCCCGGCGGGGGCCGCGGCGGCCGGGGCCGGTGCGGCGGCCGGGGCCTTGTTCGACTCGGCCGCGGCGAGCACGTCCTGCTTGCGGATCCGGCCGCCGACACCGCTGCCGGTGACCGTCGCCAGGTCGATGCCGTTCTCCTGGGCGAGCTTGCGCACCAGCGGGGTGACGTAGGGACGCTCACCCGCGGAGCCGTTGTCGCCGCCGCCCGCGGGTGCGGGGCTCTGTCGGGTGGAGTCCTCCTGCGGCGGTGCCGTCTCCCGGGTCTGCGCCGCGTTGTCCTTCGCGGCCGGGGCGTCGTCGCTCGGGGCGGCCTTCTCCGGCGAGGCGGGGGAGGGCTTCTCCGGGGCCTTCTCCGCGGCCGCGGGCTCCGGCTCCGTGTCCTTCTCCGGCTCGGCGGACCCGCCGCCCGAGGACGCCCCGCCGCCGGCGCTCCCGGTGGCGTCACCGATGACGGCGAGCTGACCGCCGACCTCGACCGTGTCGTCCTCGTTCGCGGAGTGCTCGAGCACGGTGCCCGCGACCGGCGAGGGGATCTCGGTGTCGACCTTGTCGGTGGAGACCTCGAGCAGCGGCTCGTCGACCGCGACCTCGTCGCCGACCTGCTTGAGCCAGCGCGTGACGGTGCCCTCGGTGACACTCTCGCCCAGCTCGGGCATGGTCACCGGCGTCCCGGAACCGCCACCGGAGGAACCCCCCGACGATCCGCCCGCGGAGCCGGAGGACGCCGTGGACGGCTCCGGCTCCGGCTCCGGCTGCTCCTGTGCCGGGGCCTCCTGCGCGGCCGGCTCCTCGGCGGGTGCCTCGGCCTCGGCGGGCTCCTCGGCCGGCTCCTGGCCGCCGCCGGAGGAGTCCCCGCCGGAGCCGTCGCCGATCACGGCGAGGTCGCCGCCGACCTCGACCGTCTCGTCCTCGGCGGCGACGATCCGCTCCAGGGTGCCCGCGGCGGGGGAGGGGATCTCGGTGTCGACCTTGTCGGTGGACACCTCGAGCAACGGCTCGTCGACCTCGACGGTGTCACCCTCGGCCTTGAGCCAGCGGGTGACCGTGCCCTCGGTGACACTCTCGCCCAGGGCGGGCATCTGAACGGTGAAGGCCATATCGGGTCGAGCTCCTCTTTCCGCGTGGTGTACGGGGTCGTGGGACGGCTGGGTCAGCCGCGGGTGGGCGGGTCAGCCATGGGTGTGCAGCGGTTTCCCGGCGAGCGCGAGATGGGCCTCGCCGAGCGCCTCGTTCTGCGTGGGGTGGGCGTGGACGAGCGCGGCGACGTCGGCGGGCAGCGCCTCCCAGTTGTAGATCAGCTGGGCCTCGCCGACCAGCTCGCCGACCCGGGTCCCGACCATGTGCACGCCGAGGACCGGCCCGTCGGTCCCCTCCGCGCCCGCCCTGATCAGCTTGACGGCGCCGGCCGTCTGCAGGATCTGGGACTTGCCGTTGCCGGCCAGGTCGTAGGTCACGGTCTGCACGTCGCCGTGCTGCTCGCGGGCCTGCGCCTCGGTGAGCCCGACCGAGGCGACCTCGGGCTCGCAGTAGGTGACCCGGGGGATGCCGGCCTCGGCGATCGGGGCGGGCTCCAGGCCGGCGACGTCCTCGGCGACGAAGATCCCGTGCGCGAAGCCGCGATGGGCCAGCTGCAGCCCGGGGGTGATGTCCCCGACGGCGTAGACGCCCTCGAGGTTGGTGCGCAGGCGCTCGTCGACGGTGACGAAGCCGCCGTCCATGGCCAGGCCGGCGTCGGAGTAGCCGTGCCCGGTGGTGTTGGGCCCGCGCCCGACCGCGACCAGCAGCAGGTCGGCCTCGATCTCCTCGCCGGACTCGAGGGTGACGGTGACCGCGTCGTCGGTCTGCGTCGCGCCGGTGAACCGCACCCCGGTCCTGGACTTGATCTTGCGGCGGCGGAACGCGCGCTCGAGCAGCTTCGAGGCGAACTCGTCCTCGGCCGGGACCAGCCGGGGCAACGCCTCGACGATCGTCACCTCCGCCCCGAAGGAGCGCCAGACGCTGGCGAACTCGACGCCGATCACGCCCCCGCCGAGCACCACCACCCGCTGCGGGGCCTCGTCGAGGGAGATCGCGCGGTCCGAGGTGACGATCCGGCCGCCGGGCTCGAGACCGGGCAGGCTGCGGGCGTAGGAACCGGTGGCCAGCACCACACCCGTGCCGGTGTAGCGGTCGTCACCCACGGCCACCGTGTGCGGTCCGGCGAGCGTCCCGGTGCCCTCGACCACGGTGATCCCGCGGGAGGACACGAGGCCCTGCAGACCCTTGTGCAGCCGGGTGACCACGCCGTCCTTGTAGGCGTTCACGCCCGCCATGTCGACGCCCTCGAGCGTGGAGCGGACCCCGACCTTGGCGCCGTCGCGGGCGTGGTCGGCGACCTCGGCGGCGTGCAGCAGGGCCTTGGTCGGGATGCAGCCGCGGTGCAGGCAGGTGCCGCCGAGCTTGTCCTTCTCCACCAGCACGACCGACAGGCCCAGTTCGGCCGCGCGCAACGCGCAGGCGTACCCACCCGATCCGCCGCCCAGGACCACCAGGTCGACAGTGTGCTCGGCCACCGTGCTCGCTCCCTCCCGGTCACCAGCCTGGAGGCTCGTGACCACACGCGACGCCCATCTTGTCACTCCGGTCCGACATCGCCAGGCGGGGCGTCGGGAGCGAATCGGGGCCCTCGGACGTTGCAGGGGGAGATCACGCGCGCCGCGAGGCGGTCGCCGCGGTACGAGCGGAGGTTGATGGCATGGGTCTGCTGGACAGGTTCCGGCCGAGGCGCTCCGGGCGGTCGGCCCGGGCGGTCGGGTCGGCGTCCGAGGCACACCTGCGGGAATGGGCGGGGGAACGGATCGGCGTGGAGGCCTTCGTCGAGCCCTCGACCCTGGTCACCGAGACCACCGTGGTGCTGGTCGCGCACGACGGCGAGTGGACACGCCGGCGGGTCGGCAGCCCGAGCCGGGCGAAGAAGATCGCCCGGTCGATGAAGATCCCGATCTACGACGTGCAGCTGATGGGCTACCCGCAGCGGATGCGCGACCACGACTCGCGCGAGCGGATCCTGCGCAAGCGCGCCCGCGAGCAGGACCTGCGCCGCCGGCTGGCCGACGGGGGCTGACCGGCCGCCCGTCGCGCCCGGCCCGGGACCGGAGCGGGCCGGACCGGCTCAGCGCAGTGACCTGGCCTTGCGGGCACCGACCGCCCGCATCGCCGGCTCCATGCGCAGCAGCGGGCCGGGGGCCAGCGCGGTCAGACGCATCATCGCGCCGCGCCAGACCGGGATCGTCCGGTAGACCCGCGGGGTCCCGAACATCCCGACCAGCCCGCGCGCGACCTGCTCCGGCGTGACGAGCGTCCCGGAGCGGATGAGGGCCTGGGCCTGCCCGCCGGGCTTCATCGAGCGCAGCAGGGTGGTGTCGACGCCGTCCGGGCACACCGCGTGCACCCGGATCCCCTCGGCCCGGACCTCCGAGGCCAGCCCGGACACCATCGACAGCGCGCCCGCCTTGGACGCGGCGTAGACCGAGAGGCCCGGCACCGGGCCGAGCGCGGACAGCGAGACGGTCACCCCGATCTCGCCGCCGCGCGCGGTCCCGGCGTCGGCCTGCTCGCGGAACGCGGCGACGGCGGCACGGGCCCCCCAGATCGGGCCCATCGTGTTGACCTCGACCAGTGCCCGGGCGTGCGCCTCGCTCAGCTCGGTGACCGCGCCGTCGAACCCGACGCCGGCGTTGCTGACCCAGGCGCCGAGCGGGGCCAGCTCGCGGGCCCGCGCCGCGACGTCGTGGGCGGCCGCGGGGTCGGTGACGTCGTGGGCGCACGCGCCCGCGGCGCCGATCCGGTCCGCGGTGGCCTGCGCCGCCGCGGCGTCGAGGTCGGTCACCAGGACCCGGTACCCGCGCCCGACCAGCTCCGTGGCGATCGCCTCCCCGATGCCCCGTGCGGCGCCGGTGACCACGGCGGAACGGGGTGCGTGCGGGGGGACGGAGTGTGCGTTGCGACCGATCATGCGCGGAGTATGCCGCTTCTTGTTACTGATCGGTAGCCTCGGGCGCCGGACGGGTGCGGACCGGCCGTGCCGCGCCGGGTCAGCCGTGGGCGGCGATGTCCTCCAGGACGGCGTGCAGCGTGCGGACCGGGACGCCGGTGCCGCCCTTGGTCGTGTACCCCCGCGCCCCGCCCGGGTTGAACGCGGGCCCGGCGACGTCGAGGTGCGCCCACGGCAACCCGGCCGGGACGAACTCGCGCAGGAACAGCCCGGCCGCGAGCATCCCGCCGAAACGGTTGCCGGTCACGTTGGCGATGTCGGCGACGCGCGAGTCCAGCTCGGCGCGCAGGTACTCGGGCAGCGGCATCGCCCAGCCGTCCTCGCCGGTGGCGATCGCGTGCGCGGTGACCCGGTCCCGGAACCCGTCGGCCCCCATGATCCCGGCCGTGCGCATGCCGAGGGCGACCTCCTGCGCGCCGGTCAGCGTGGAGGTCTCGATCAGGTAGTCGGGGGAGTCCTCGCCGGCCCGCACGATCGCGTCGCCGAGCACCAGGCGTCCCTCGGCGTCGGTGTTGAGCACCTCGACGGTCTTCCCGCCGTACATGGTGAGCACGTCACCGGGCCGGTAGGCGGTGTCGGAGGGCATGTTCTCGGCCATCGGCACGGTCGCGGTGACGGCCACCGGCAGCTCCAGCCGCGCGGCCAGCACGGTCGTCGCGATCACCGCCGCGGCGCCGCCCATGTCCGAGGTCATGTGGTCCATGTTGGCCGCCGGCTTGATCGAGATGCCGCCGGTGTCGAACGTGATCCCCTTGCCGACCAGCGCGACGTTCGCGCGCGGCGAGGCACCGCCCGGCCAGGTCAGCCGGACCAGCCGCGGCCCGCGGGAGGAGCCCTGACCGACGCCGGTGATCCCGCCGTAGCCGCCCTCGCGCAGCTGCGCGTCGTCGAGCACCTCGACGGTGAGCCCGGCCTCGGTGCCCAGCGCGACGGCGCGCGCGGCGAAGGTCTCCGGGTACAGCGCCGAGGGCGGTGTGTTGACCAGGTCCCGGGCCGTGCGGACGGCGTCGGCGACGAGCCCGGCGCGGCGCACCGTCTCGTCGTCGGTGCCGGCGATCTCCAGCAGCACGGCGGGCGCCGAGGAGGCGTCGGGCGTGGAGCGGAACTCGTCGAACACGTAGCCGCCGAGCACCGCGCCCTGCACCGCCGCCTCCGCGTCGACGGCGCCGAGCGTGCTGACCACGTGGGCGCGGCCGGCCAGCGCGCGGGCCGCGGACCCGGCCGCGCGGCGGACCACGTCGCCGCCGGGCTCGCCCGTCCCGTTCCCCGCGGCGGGGCCGAGGCCGACCGCGACCAGCAGCGGGGCGGACACCGCCCCGCGGGTCGGGAGCTTCACGACCTGCTCGGCCTTCCCGGTGGCCCCGACCGTGGCCAGCAGCGCGGCGAGCTCGCCGCCGAACGCCGCGTCGAGGTCCTCGGCGCCGGGCGCGAGCACGGGCGCGGGCGCCGGCGCCCCCTCCGTGCGGGCCTCGTCCGGGCGGGCCCCGTCGGCGTCGCCCCCGCCGGTGTGCAGGCCGATCACCACGGCGTCGGCGTCCGCGGCGGCCGCGGACCCG
>CBIHNM010000188.1:0-8510 GCA_966211265.1 uncultured Pseudonocardia sp. | reverse complement strand
GGGAAGGAGGTGGCGCCTCCGTGGTGCGCGAGCGCATCACGGGACATACGACCAGTGCGCACGACGTGCTCGACCATGACATCCCGACAACTCGTCTGTCCGGGCAGGGGAGGAATATCGCGGCGACGAAGACCGGTGCCTGATTCTGGGGAGCGGACCGGTGCGTAGTCACCGCGAGAGCTGGGGAGCGTTCCCCACCCCGGCGGGTTCGAACCGGAACGTTAGCTCACCGTGACCCGACGGCCCGAACCACGACGCGCCCCGCTCGGCGAGCGGACGATCTCCGACGACGAGCGTGGGTACCCCGCCGATCGGCGCGGTGCCACATCCTCATCCGGGGGTGGGCAGACCGAACACCCGCTCGGCGTTGCGTCGGGTCACCTCGGCGACCCGTTCGGCCGAGTCGCCGCGGACGGCCGCGATCCCGCGCACGGTCCAGGGCAGGCAGTAGGGCTCGTTCGCCCGCCCGCGGTGCGGGTGCGGGGTCAGGAACGGGGCGTCGGTCTCGACGAGGTACTGCGCGTCCGGGACCAGCGCCGCCGCCTCGCGCAGCTCGGCCGCGTTCTTGAACGTGACCGGCCCGGCGAAGGAGAGCACGTAGCCGGCCTCGGCGCACTCGCGGGCCATCGCGGCGTCACCGGAGAAGCAGTGGAACACCACCGTCTCCGGTGCCCCCTCCTCGCGCAGGATGCGCAGCACGTCCGCGTGCGCCTCCCGGTCGTGGATCATCAGCGGCTTGCCGGTGCGCCGGGCCAGCCCGATGTGCCAGCGGAAGCTGTCCTGCTGGCTCTCCGGCGGGCTGTGGTCCCAGTGGTAGTCCAGGCCGGTCTCGCCGATCGCCACCACCCGCGGGTCCGCGGAGAGCGTCTCGATCTCGGCCAGGTCGGCCCCGGTGACCGCCGCGGTCCGGGTCGGGTGCAGGGCCACGGCGGCGAACACCCGGTCGTCCCAGTGCGCGGCCCGCACCGCCCACCGCGCCGCCGCGAGGTCGTCGGCGATGGTCACCGCGCGGGTCACGCCCACCGCGCTCGCCCGGTCCATCGCCGCGGCGACGTCGGCCGCGGACTCGCAGCCGCACGCGTCGAGGTGGGTGTGGGCGTCCACGGTGCCCGTGCCGAGCGGCTCCGGCGGGTCCGGGCGTTCGCGCCGCCCGTGCGCCGCGCCGCTCACCGGCACGCCCCGGCCGGTACCGCTCGTCGCGAGGGGGCGGGGCTCACGAGCTGATCGGGGCCCACTCGGGCCCGGTCTCGCCGAGTTCCGGGGCCAGCTTGCCGAAGATCGGGCTCGGCTTGGCCAGCGGTCGCCCGACCTCGATCGGCGTGGACTCCCAGCGGGCGGCCTCACCCGCGTAGTCGCCGGAGAGCACCGGGTAGGACGGCCCGTCGCCGAGGTCCTCGACCTCGCGCAGCTCGGGCTGCGCGGCCCACACCCCGGTGTTGCCCAGCGCCTCGTGCACCTTCTGCGCGGCGTGCGGCAGGAACGGGGTGAGCAGCGTGTTCGCGTCCTGCACGACCTGCAGCGCGGTGTGCAGGATCGTGTCCCGGCGCTCCGGGTCGTCCTTGCGCTTCCACGGCTCCTGGTCCGAGATGTACTTGTTCGCCGCGCCGATCACCCGCATGGCCTCGGACGCGGCCTGCTTGAACCGGTTGCGCCCGAGGAACTCCCCGACCGTGTCGAACCCGGCCCGCGACGTCGCGAGCAGCGCCGCGTCCTCGGCGGTCGGCGCGGTGGGGGTCGGCACCGCACCGACGTTCTTGTGCGCCATCGAGATCGACCGGTTGACCAGGTTGCCCCACTCGTTGGCCAGCTCGAAGTTCGTGCGCCGGACGAACTCGTCCCAGGTGAAGTCGGTGTCCTGGTTCTCCGGGCCGGCCACCGAGATGAAGTAGCGCAGCGCGTCCGGGCCGAACTCGCGCAGGAAGTCCCCGACGTAGATCACGGTGCCGCGCGAGGTGGAGAACTTCGACCCGCTCATCGTCAGGTACTCCGAGGAGACGACCTCGCTGGGCAGGTTCAGCGTGCCGAACGGGCCGGGCTCGCCGCCGTGGTCCCCCGCGCCGTTCTGCCCGAGCAGGATCGCCGGCCACATCACCGAGTGGAACGTGATGTTGTCCTTGCCCATGAAGTAGTAGGCCTGGGCGGCCGGGTCGGTCCACCAGGCCTTCCAGGCGTCCGGGTCCGGCGTGCGCCGCGCCCACTCGACCGAGGCCGAGAGGTAGCCGATCACCGCGTCGAACCAGACGTAGATCTTCTTCATGGACGCGGTGTCCCAGCCCTCGAGCGGGACCGGGACGCCCCAGTCGAGGTCGCGGGTGATCGCGCGCGGCTTGAGGTCGTCCACCAGGTTGGCGGAGAACTTGAGGACGTTCGGGCGCCAGTCGGTCCGGGTGGACAGCCACTGCCCGAGCGACTCCGAGAACGCCGGCAGGTCCAGGAAGTAGTGCTCGGTCTCGACGAACTCCGGCACCTCGCCGTTGATCTTCGAGCGCGGGTTCTTCAGGTCGGCCGGATCCAGCTGGTTGCCGCAGTTGTCGCACTGGTCGCCGCGGGCGCCGTCGTAGCCGCAGATCGGGCAGGTGCCCTCGACGTAGCGGTCGGGCAGCGTGCGACCGGTGGACGGGCTGATCGCACCCATCTGCGTCTTCGGGACGACGTAGCCGTTCTTGTACAGCGACCGGAAGATCTGCTGCACCACCTCGTAGTGGTTGGAGGTGGTGGTGCGGGTGAACAGGTCGTAGGACAGGCCCAGGCCCTGCAGGTCCTTCGTGATCACGCCGTTGTACTTGTCGGCGAGCTGGCGCGGGGTCAGCCCCTCGGCGTCGGCCTGCACCTGGATCGGCGTGCCGTGCTCGTCGGTGCCCGAGACCATCAGCACCCGGTCCCCCGACATCCGCCGGTAGCGGGAGAAGACGTCGGAGGGCACACCGAAGCCGGACACGTGGCCGATGTGCCGTGGGCCGTTGGCATAGGGCCACGCCACGGCGGTCAACACGGCAGAACTCATGTGTCGAGCGTATTGGCCGGGCGGGAGCCGACCGCGGGCGGTGCTGGACACACCCCCGACCGAGGGATCCACACGGAGTCCACAGGCCGCACCGCGCGACGACTGCCATGATCGGTGGGTGGACACACGGACCCGGGAGACGGCTCGCGCGGCGCTGCTCGATGCAGGACTGCAGCTGTGGTCCGACGGCGGCTGGCCGGCCGTCACCCTCGCCGGCGCCTACGCCGCGTCCGGTGTCCCGGTCGCGGAGTTCGACGACGAGTTCCCCACCGACATCGACCTGACCTGCGGGATCTTCGACGAGATCATCGACGAGCGGAGTTCGGCGATGATCACCGCGGTCGGAGCGGCCGCACCGACGCTGGCCCAGCAGCTGCGGGCCTGCCTGACCGCGATGGTCGACGACGTCGGCGCCGACCCCCGGCGGGCGGTCGTGCTCTGCGAGCCGGTCGGCTGCCCCGAGCTGCTCGCGCGGCGGCGCAGCGCCAACCGCGGGTTCGCCGGGATGGTCGCCAACCAGAACGCGGAGCCCCGGGGCGAGCCCGGGGACCTGCTGGCGGCCGGGCACTTCTGCCTCGGCGGGCTCGGCGAGCTGGTCTTCGCCTGGCTGGACCCGGCCAGCCCGGTGAGCCGCGAGCGGGTGGTCGACCACGGCGTCCGGCTGTTCGAGGCCTGCGTCCGGATCACCTGACGGTCGGGGCCGGCGCGCCGGACGGGGGTTACCGTTGCCGGTGTGAACGTCGACGTGACGCCCCTGCCGGGCATCGGGGTGCGCAAGGAGTTCCTGATGCGCAACGGCCGCCGGATCGGGGTGATCTCGCACCGGGACGGGCAGATCGAGCTGATCCTGTCCAAGGCCGACGACCCGGACGCGTGCGTCGCCGAGCTGCCGCTGACCACCGAGGAGGCGGCCGCGCTGGCCAACCTGCTGGGTGCTCCGCAGCTGGTCGCGCAGCTCAACGACGAGCACAAGGACCTGCCCGGCATCCACACCAGGCAGCTGCCGGTCAAGGCCAACAGCCCGTTCGACGGGCGCACGCTGGGCGACACCGCCCTGCGCACCCGGACACAGGTGTCCGTGGTGGCGGTGATGCGAGCCGGACAGGCCCATCCCTCCCCCACCCCGGACTTCACGCTGACGGCAGGGGACCTGCTGGTCACGGTGGGCACCGCGGAGGGTCTGGAGAACGCCTCCAAGATCCTCACCCACGGCTGAGCGCAGGTGGACCACACCGCACTCGAACTGATCGAGCTCGGCGCCGTCTTCTTCGGACTCGGGTTGCTCGGCCGCCTGGCCGGGCGGATCGGGCTCTCCCCGATCCCGCTCTACCTGATCGGCGGGCTCGCGTTCGGGTCCGGCGGGATCCTGCCGCTCGGCGGCATCGGCGACTTCACCTCGCTGGCCGGCGAGGTCGGCGTCGTCCTGCTGTTGCTGCTGCTGGGACTGGAGTACTCGGCCGCCGAGCTGATCACCGGGCTGAAGCGGTCCTGGACCTCGGGGATCCTGGACGCGGTGCTCAACGCCGCACCCGGCGTCGCGGTCGCGCTGATCCTGGGCTGGGGGCCGGTCGGGGCGATGGTGCTCGGCGGCGTCACCTACATCTCCTCGTCCGGGATCGTCGCCAAGGTCCTCTCCGACCTGGGGCGCCTCGGTAACCGGGAGACGCCGGTGGTGCTGTCGATCCTCGTGTTCGAGGACCTCGTGATGGCGCTGTACCTGCCGATCCTCACCGCGCTGCTGGTCGGCGTGACGTTCTTCGGCGGGCTGGCCGCGGTCGGCATCTCGGTCGCGGTGATCTCGGTCGTGCTGCTGGTGGCGCTGCGCTACGGCCGCTACGTCTCGGCGGTCGTGGACTCCGAGGACCGCGAGGTGTTCCTGCTCAAGGTGCTCGGTGCGGCGTTGCTGGTCGCCGGGGTCGCCTCGGCGCTGCAGGTCTCGGCCGCGGTCGGGGCGTTCCTGCTCGGCATCGCGATCTCGGGGTCCACCGCGGAGAACGCGACGAAGCTGCTCGAGCCGCTGCGCGACCTGTTCGCCGCGGTGTTCTTCGTGGTGTTCGGGCTCAACACCGACCCGGCCGCGATCCCGCCGGTGCTGGGCTGGGCGGTCGTGCTCGTGGTGTCCACGACCGCGACCAAGCTGGCGACCGGCTGGTGGGCCGCGCGCCAGGCCGGCATCGGGAACCTGGGCCGGGCCCGGGCCGGGGCGGCCCTGGTCGCCCGCGGCGAGTTCTCGATCGTCATCGCCGGGCTGGCGGTGAGCTACGCCGCGGTGCCCGCCGAGCTGTCCGCGCTGGCCACGGCCTACGTCCTGCTGATGGCCGTGGTCGGCCCGATCGCCGCTCGCGTCGTCGAGCCGGTGGCCCGCACGCTGGTGCGCCCACCGCGGGAGGGGAGGGTCAGCCGGCGGTGAGGGTGGCGTTGTAGAGGTCGCGTTTGGCTACGCCGGCGGCGGTGGCCACGGCGGAGACGGCGTCCTTGAGGCGTTCGCCCTCGGCCATCCGTTCGCGTACCGCGGGGATCAGCGAGTCGATCGACGGCGCCTGCGCGAGGGCGGCCCCGGCCAGCACGACCGTCACCTCGCCGCGGACCTCCTCGGCGCCCGCCCACTGCGCGAGCTCGGCCAGGGTCCCGCGCCGGACCTGCTCGTAGCGCTTGGTCAGCTCCCGGCACACGGCGCCGCGCCGGTCGGACCCCAGCACCTCCACGGCGAGGGTGAGCAGGTCCGCGACCCGGCGCGGGGACTCGAAGAACACGACCGCGCGGGGTTCGCGGCGCAGGTCGTCGAGCCATCGGCGCCGCTCGCCGGGCTTGCGCGGGGCGAAGCCCTCGAAGCAGAACCGCTCGCACGGCAGGCCCGAGAGCACCAGCGCCGTGGTCACCGCGGACGGGCCCGGCAGGCACGTCACCGGCAGGTCCTCGGCGGCGGCCGCGGCGACGATGCGGTAGCCGGGATCGGAGATCGCGGGCATCCCGGCGTCGGAGACGAGCAGCACCGTCGACCCGGTGCGCACCGCCTCGAGCAGGCCCGGCATCCGCTCGCCCTCGACGGCGTCGTAGTGGCTCACGACCTTGCCGGTGATCTCGACGTCCAGGGCGGAGGCGAGGTGGCGGAACCGCCGGGTGTCCTCGGCCGCGACCAGGTCGGCGGTCGCGATCAGCTCGCGCAGCCGGGGCGAGGCGTCCCGCGCGTCCCCCAACGGTGTGGCCGCCAGGACCAGGGCACCGGTACGGGCGAGCGCGTCGGTCATCGGATCAGCCTACGATCGACCCCCGTGGCTGCAGGCACCCGCCGACGCGCGGCATCATGACGCTGACCGGAGTCCCCGCCAGCGGGGTGTCCGGCAGCCGGGTCGCCGGACCCGCCGAGGAACCGGGGCTGGCCCCGCTCGGCGCGCCGCCCCCGATGCGCCGGGCCGACCCGGGACCGCTGTCGCGGCTGGGCCGGCCACCGGCGGCCGACACCCTGCGCGGGTGGCTGGTCACCGCCGGGGTGACCCTGCTCGCCGCCGTGCTGAGGCTGACGGACCTGGGCCAGCCGACCGACCGCGGCACCCCGATCTTCGACGAGAAGCACTACGTGCCGCAGGCCTGGCAGATGGTGCGCAACGGCGGGATCGAGGACAACCCGGCCTACGAGAAGGTCGTGCACCCGGCGCTGGGCAAGCAGCTGATCGCGCTCGGCGAGACGATGTTCGGCTACGACGGCGTCGGCTGGCGGATCGCCTCCGCGCTGGCCGGTGTCCTGTGCGTGCTCCTCGTCGTGCGGGCCGGCCGCCGGCTCACCCGCTCCACCGCGCTCGGCGGGCTGGCCGGGCTGCTGCTGACCGTCGACGGCCTGTCCCACGTCCAGGCGCGGATGGGCATGCTCGACGTGTTCGCGGCGCTGTTCGTGCTGGCCGCGTTCGCGACGCTGCTCTGCGACCGCGACGACGTCCGGGCCCGGATGGCGCTGGTGGTGTCCCAGGGCAGGGTCGAGCAGCACGAGTTCGGCCCCCGCTGGGGTGTGCGCTGGTGGCGGCTGGCGACCGGGGTCCTGCTGGGCCTGGGGTGCGGCGTCAAGTGGGGCGGGGTCTACTACGTCGTCGCGTTCGGGATCCTGGCCGTGCTCTGGGACGTGTCGTTGCGTCGGCGGGCCGGCGTCGCGCGGCCCTGGGTCGGGACGGTGGTCCGCGACCTCGGCCCCGCCCTGTGGGCGCTCGCGCTGGTGCCGGTGCTGGCCTACCTGAGCACCTGGTGGGCCTGGTTCGGCAGCGAGACCGGGATCGACCGCCACCAGGTGGGACGGGAGATCGGCACCGGCGGCATGTTCTCGTTCCTGCCGGACGCGCTGCGCTCGCTGTGGTACTACCACGGTCAGGTGCTGGCCTTCCACGAAGGACTGACCACCCGGGTCGCCGGGCAGCACCCGTGGGAGTCCAAGCCCTGGACGTGGCCGATGGGGCTGCGCCCGATGCTCTACCAGTACGCCGACCAGGGGGTGCAGGGCTGCGGCGAGGCCGACTGCGTCCGCGCCGTGATGCTGATCGGGACTCCGGCCCTGTGGTGGCCGGCGATCCCGGTGCTGGCCTGGGGCCTGTGGCGGGCCGTCACCCGCGCGGACTGGCGCTGGGTCGCGGTCCTGGTCGGCTACGGCGCGGGGTTCCTGCCGTGGTTCCTCAACCTCGACCGCCAGATGTACTTCTTCTACATGATGCCGGTGGCACCGTTCCTGGTGCTGGCGGCGGTGCTGGTGACGGGCCACGTGCTCGGCGACGCGAGCAGCTCGGCCCGCCGGCGACGGATCGGGCTGGTGGTGGTCTCCGGGTGGGTGACCCTGGTCCTGCTCAACTTCGTCTGGCTCTGGCCGATCCTGGTCGGCTCGCCGATCACCGAGGCGCACTGGCAGGCCGAGCTCTGGCTCCCGTCCTGGCGGTGAGGCCCGGGCGGCGGGCCCGCGGCGGGCGGACGTGCCGTGCGCCACGCCGATCGGCGGGAACCGGGTCCTCCGGCACGGCGACTACCCTGAGGTGACCATGGCCGAGACCGCCCCGCACGCTCCCGCGCCCCGCACCCGGACGCGTGCCTCCCGCGCCCTCACCCTCACCGTGGCGACCACGCTGGCGCTGCTGCTCGGCAGCGCACCGGCCTGGGCGCACACCGAGCTGGAGAGCAGCACCCCGGCCGCGGACGCGGCCCTGCCGAGCGCCCCGTCGACGGTCACGCTGACCTTCGGCGAGGACGTCTCGCCGGACCTGGCCACGGTCACCGTGACCGGTCCGGACGGCACGCGCTACGAGAACGGCGCGCCCACCGCGTCCGGTGCGACGCTGAACCAGGCGCTGCGCCCGCTCGGCCCGGCCGGGAACTACCGGATCGACTACCGGGTCGTCTCCGACGACGGGCACCCGGTCTCGGGCACCGTCCCGTTCTCGCTGACCGCACCCGGCCCCGGCGCCTCGGCCGCCGGGGCGGCCGCGCCGCCGGCGCCCCCGGCGTCTCCGGAGACCGCGGCCGGCTCCGTCGCCGC
>CBIHNM010000187.1:0-8535 GCA_966211265.1 uncultured Pseudonocardia sp. | reverse complement strand
GCTCGAGGTGCTCGACCCGGCGCAGAACCACACGTTCCGTGACCACTACCTCGAGGTCGACCTCGACCTGTCCAACGTGCTGTTCCTGGCCACCGCGAACGACGGTTCGGCGATCCCGGGCCCGCTCGCGGACCGGATGGAGGTCGTCGGTCTCGACGGCTACACCGAGGCGGAGAAGGTCGCCATCGCGCGCGACCACCTGCTGCCCCGCCAGATCGACAAGGCCGGTCTGGACGCCTCCGACGTGGAGTTCTCCGAGGTCGCGCTCGGCATGATCGCCGCCGAGTACACCCGCGAGGCCGGGGTGCGGCAGCTGGAGCGGGGCCTGGCCAAGGTCCTGCGCAAGGTCGCGGTGCAGCTCGACGACGCCTCCTCCGGGACGGAGCGTCCCGTGCACGTCGACGCGGACGCGCTGGTCACCTACCTGGGGCGGCCGCGATTCACGCCGGAGTCGGCCGAGCGCACCTCGGTGCCGGGTGTGGCGACCGGCCTGGCCGTCACCGGCGCCGGCGGCGACGTGCTGTTCATCGAGGCCACGAAGATGGACGGCGACCCGGGTCTGACGATCACCGGTCAGCTGGGCGAGGTGATGACCGAGTCCGTCTCGATCGCGCTGAGCTACCTGCGGTCCAAGGGCCTGGCCGGTGACCTGGCGTCGAAGAAGCTGCACGTGCACGTGCCGGCGGGCGCGGTGCCCAAGGACGGCCCGTCGGCCGGGGTCACGATGACCACGGCGCTGGCCTCGCTCGCGTCCGGGCGCCCGGTCCGGTCGAGTGTGGGGATGACCGGCGAGGTCACGCTGCAGGGCAAGGTGCTGCCGATCGGCGGGGTCAAGCAGAAGCTGCTGGCCGCGCACCGGGCCGGGCTGACCGACGTGATCATCCCGAAGCGCAACGAGCCCGACCTGGACGACCTGCCCGAGTCGGTGCGCGGTGAGCTGCGGGTGCACCCGGTCGCCGACGTCGCCGACGTCCTGGAGATCGCCCTCGAGCCGGTCCAGGAGCACGCCAGAGCCGCCTGATCGACCGCAGGACCCACTCCGGCGCCCGTCCCGCAGCACGCGGGGCGGGCGCCCCGCTGTGCCGCCGCTCCACTCGTGCGCCGGCCGAGAACACCGCCGAGATGCGGCTCAGCGTTCCGGGGAGATCGACAACTCGCGATCAGTCGCATCTCGGCGCGCGAGGCCGAGGTCGCGGCGTACCTCGTCGACGATCCGCGCCGGCTCGTGCCGCATCTCGGCGGCGGTGTAGCGCAGCACCCGCGAGCCGACCGCGGCGAGGCGGGTGTGCCGTCGCGCGTCGGCGCGGGCCGCCTCCGGGGTGGCGAAGTGGTCGCCGCCGTCGTACTCGACGCCGAGCCGCTGTCTAGGCGAGGTCCAGCCGGGGCAGGCGCCGGTGCTCGTCGACGACCGGGTGCTGCGGTACCGGACCTCGGCGGCGCGTGCAGCGGTGCGCACGAGGCGCTCAGCAGCTCGGCCGCCGAGCACCCGCCGGCGCGACGGCCGGGCGTCGGATCAGCGGAAGACGATGGTGCGGTTGCCCTGCACCAGGACGCGGTCCTCCAGGTGCCAGCGCAGGCCGCGGGCCAGCACCAGACGTTCGATGTCGCGGCCGCGCCGGACCATGTCGGTGGCGGTGTCGCCGTGGTCGACGCGGATGACGTCCTGTTCGATGATCGGCCCGGCGTCGAGGTCGGCGGTGGCGTAGTGACAGGTCGCGCCGATCAGCTTGACGCCGCGGGCGTGTGCCTGGTGGTAGGGGCGCGCGCCGGCGAACGAGGGCAGGAAGCTGTGGTGGATGTTGATCGCCCTCCCGGCCCACTCCTCGCACAGGTGCGCGGGCAGGATCTGCATGAACCGGGCCATCACGATCGCGTCCGGGTCGTCGGCGGCGACCATCTCCCGGATCCTCTCGAACGCGGTGACCTTGCCCATCTCCCGGCGCGGGTCCCCGGCGGCCGGGAACGGCACGTGGTGGAAGGGCACGCCGTGCGCGGTGACCAGCGGTTCCAGGCTCTCGTGGTTGCCGATCACCCGTGTGACGTGGGCGGGCAGCTCGCCGGTCCAGGCCCGTCCGAGCAGGTCGTGCAGGCAGTGCTCCTCGCGGGTGGCCAGCAGCACGACGCGCTTGCGCTCCCCGGTGTCGCTGATCCGGTGGGAGCCCTCGGCGCCGAGCTCGGCGGCGACCGGGGCGAACCGCTCGCGCAGCTCCTCGACGCCGAACGGCAGCGACCCGGCGTCGACCACCTGGCGGGTGCAGAACCGCTTCGCGTCGACGTCGGCGTGGTAGCCCGCCTCGGTGATCCAGGCACCGGCCTCGGCGAGGAACCCGGAGATCCGGGCGACGATGCCGGTGCGGTCCGGGCAGCTCAGCGTGATGACGAACCGACGGTCCTCGGGCGGTGCCACGTCTAGCCCGGCATCTGTTCGAGCGTGAAGCCGGTCTCGGCCTCGAGCAGGCGCTTGATCTGCTCGCCGACGGCCTCCTCGACCTTCGAGCCGATGATCGGGACCTTCACCGTCACCACGATGTTCACGACGAGCTCGCTGCCGCCGTCGATGTCGGCCAGCCGCATCGTGGCCTTCGCCGTGGCCGGGGTGCCGACGATCGCGACGCGCCCGACGCCGTCGTAGCCGCCCTGCCCGGACACCGACCAGGTCTCGGTCCGCTTGATCACCACGTCACCGCCGGGGATCAGCTTGGTGACCATCTGGGGGAGGTCCTGCTGGTCGATGCCGTGGCGCAGGGTGAACGTCACGCCCTCGCCGTCCGGCTCGTACTCCAGCAGGGCCGCTCCCGGCCCTCCCATCTGGACCAGTCGCTTCTCCAGGACGTCCTTGTCCACCATCGTGGCGTACACCCGCTGGGCGGGATGCGCGGAGGCGGAGCGGTAGTCGATCGAGCGAGGCATGGGCGGAGGTTACCGTTGTGCCCGTGAGTGCACCCAGCGCGACCGGGACGAGCGGCGGCCGGAGGGCCACCGGTACCGACGCGCGGCTCAGCGCGCACACCACGTTGCGTCTGGGAGGCCCGGCCACCCGGCTGGTCACCGCTCCCGACGCCGACGCCGTGGTGGCCGCCGTCGCCGCGGCGGACGCGGCGGGACAGCGGGTGCTGCTGCTCGGCGGTGGGTCGAACCTGGTCGTCGCCGATGCCGGGTTCGACGGCACCGCCGTCCTCATCGCGAGCCGCGGCGTGCGCACCGACCCGCGTCCGGACGGATCGGTGCTGGTCACCGTCGAGGCGGGCGAGGACTGGGACGCGGTCGTCGCGACGACCGTCGAGCAGGGCCTCGGCGGGTTGGAGTGCCTGTCCGGGATCCCCGGCCGCACCGGCGCGACCCCGGTGCAGAACGTCGGCGCGTACGGGGTCGAGATCGCCGACGTGCTCGTCGACGTCGACCTCTACGACCGCCGCTCGGCCACGGTGCGCGAGCACGTCCCGGCCGCCGAGCTCGGGCTCGGCTACCGGACGTCGGTGCTCAAGGGCCGCGACGACGCGATCGTGCTGCGGGTCCGGTTCGCCCTGGGCGCCGACGGGCTCTCGGCGCCGATCCGCTACGCCGAGCTGGCGCGCACGCTGGGGGCCACGGCCGGGGAACGGGTCGACCCGGCCGCGGTCCGCGAGGCCGTGCTGGGCCTGCGCCGCGGCAAGGGCATGGTGCTCGACGCCGCCGACCACGACACGTGGAGCGCCGGGTCGTTCTTCACCAACCCGATCCTGCCGGTGGCCGACGCCCCGCAGGTCGAGGGACTGACCGCGTGGCCCGCGGCCGACGGGACGGTCAAGCTGTCCGCGGCCGGGCTGATCCAGAACGCCGGGTTCGCCCGCGGACACGCCGGCCCGGGCGGGCGGGTCGCGCTGTCGAGCCGGCACGTGCTGGCCCTGACCCACCGCGGCGGCGGGCACACCGAGGACCTGCTGGCGCTGGCCCGCGAGGTCCGTGACGGCGTCGCCGAGCGGTTCGGCGTGACGCTGCACCCGGAACCGGTGCTGGTGGGCTGCGCGCTCTGATCCGGCGGGCGGGCCGGGCGGGTGCGGACCCGCCCGCGTACGGTCGGTGACCGCGTTCCCCCGTTCGCGCGGGCAACCTCGGACGGCCCCGGCCGTCCGAGCAGGGGGACGGCACGAACCGTGGGGGACAGGGACACATGCGACGGCTGCTCATCGTGGCGGTGGCGATCATCGGAGTGCTGGGCGTGGTCACCGCGGTGGCGACGGTGGGCGGGCGGTCCGGACCGGGCGGCCCGCTGTCGGCCCTGGACGGCTCGGACGCGTCGGTGAGCTACGAACCCGCCGCCGACACGACCGCCCTGAACCCGACGGCTCCGGTCGCGGTCCGGGCTGCCGGTGGCACCCTGGACGAGGTCGCCCTCCGTGGCCCGGACGGTGAGCCGGTGACGGGCACGCTGAACGACGATCGCACCGCCTGGACGGCGTCGGAGCCCCTCGACTACGCGACCACCTACACCTGGTCCGGACGCGCGACCGGTGCCGACGGTGAGGCGGTCCCGCTGGAGGGCACCGTCGGGACCCTCGCCCCGGCCCGGGAGGTCCGCGGCACGGTGAACATCGGGGACGGCCGCACCGTCGGTGTGGCGGCGCCGATCGAGATCCAGTTCAACACCCACGTCGAGGACCGGGCCGCCGTCGAGCGCCGGCTCACGGTCACCACCTCCCGCAAGGTCGAGGGCGCGTGGGGCTGGCTCCCGGACGAGAACGGCGGTTCCCGGGTGCACTGGCGCCCGAGGGAGTACTGGCCGGCGAACACGGAGGTCACCCTGGACGCGCCGCTCTACGGCGTCGCCTACGGCGGCGGCGGTTTCGGGCAGTCCGATCTGACCAGCACGTTCACCGTCGGGCGCAAGCAGGTGGTGAAGGCGGACACGCGGACGTTCGGGATGGTCGTCGAGCGAGACGGCAGGCAGGTCGCGAGCTATCCGGCCAGCTACGGGCTGGGCTCGGACCCGAACCGCAACACCCGCTCCGGCATCCACGTCGTCACCGAGAAGTTCACCGACAAGCGGATGGTGAGCGCGCAGTACGGCTACGACGTGATGGAGAAATGGGCCGTGCGGATGAGCAACAACGGCGAGTTCATCCACGCCAACCCGGCCTCGTCCGGGGCCCAGGGCTCCTCGAACGTGACGCACGGGTGCGTCAACCTCTCGCTCGTCGACGCCAAGGCCTACTACGACTCCGCGCTCTACGGTGACCCGGTCGAGGTCACCGGCACCCCGGTCCAGCTCTCGCCGCGTGACGGTGACGTCTGGGACTGGACGCTGAGCTGGGACCGGTGGCAGGAGCTCTCGGCGCTCTAGCCCGACCGCCCGTCCCGGCCGTGACGGGCGGCGCGGTTCGCCCGCCGGCGTGCCGGGTACGCGCGGGGATGAGCGATCGAACCGTGGGCCCCGAGGGACAGGAGGCCGCCGAGCAGCGTGCGGCCAGCCGCGCGACGCCGTTGCCCGAGGAGGCCGCCGGCGCGCCGACCGACGGGGACGCGCGGACCGGTGCGCGGGAGATCCTGCGCGAGTCCGAGGAGCGGATCGCCGGCGCGGCCTCCGGCGAGGAGCCCGGCGACGACGCGGACCAGAACCGCCGCTCCGAGGAGACCCTGTAGCGCTCAGCCCTCCCGGTGCGCCCGGCTGCCCGAGGCCTGCGCGCGCGGCTTGAGCACGATCTGGTCCAGGTTCACGTGCGAGGGCCGGGTCGCGGCGAACGCGATCGTGTCCGCCACGTCCTCCGGGGTCAGCGGCGTGATGCCCTGGTATACCTTGGCCGCGCGCTGCTCGTCGCCCTTGAACCGGACCAGCGAGAAGTCGGTCTCGACCATCCCGGGAAGGATCTCGGTGACCCGGATCGGGCGGCCCAGCAGCTCCCCGCGCAGCGTGCGGTGCAGCATCGCCTGGGCGTGCTTGGCCCCGGTGTAGCCGGCCCCGTTGTCGTAGGGCTCCAGGGCCGCGATCGAGGTGACGGTGATGATGTGCCCGTCGCCGGAGGCGTCCAGCTTCGGCAGCAACGCCTTGGTCAGGCGCAGCGTGCCCAGCACGTTGGTCTCCCACATCCAGCGCCAGTCGTCCTCGTCGGCCTCGGCGACCGGCGCCAGGCCCTTCGCGCCGCCGGCGTTGTTGACCAGGAGGCGGCACTGCGGCACGGCACCGGTGAACGCGGCGACCGAGTCGGCGTCGGTGACGTCGAGGGCCAGCGCGGTGCCGTCGATCTCCTTCGCGATCTGCTCGCACCGATCGACGCGGCGGGCGCCGAGCACCACGTGGAACCCGGCCGCGGCCAGGGCGCGCGCGGTCGAGGCGCCGATCCCGGAGCTCGCTCCGGTGACGACGGCGGTCGGACGGTCGTTCGGGGAAGCCATGCGACCAGCCTAGGAGAGCGGCCGTGCCGACGCCGGTGCGGCGGGTGTCAGTCGGCGCGGCCGCCGTCCAGGCCGGTCTGGGCCGAGCGCGAGCCGCGCCGGGCGGCGGCGCGCTGCCAGGTGAACACCGAGACGCCGAAGATCCCGACCCCGACCCCGCTCACACAGGTCCAGAACAGCTCGCCCAGCGGCGTCGCCGAGACCAGCGCGGCCACGAGTGCGGCCACGGCGCCCAGCGCCCACAGGGCCGTCCCCGCGCCGATCACCGGTGGTGACTCGGTCCATCGGGACGGCAGCGCGGGCGGATCGGTCACGAGCGCAGCCTAGGCCAGCGTCCGGTGTCTAGGGTGTGCGCGTGATCGAGCGCCTCTTCGGTGTCACCGCCCGCGGATCGACCGTCTCCCGAGAGCTGCGCGGGGGACTGGTCACGTTCATGGCGATGGCCTACATCATCGTGCTGAACCCGCTGATCCTCGGGTCGGTCGCCGCGGACGACCCCTCGGCCAAGGTCGACGCGGTCGGCGGGATCCTGCCGATCGCCCAGGTCGCGGCCGTGACGGCGCTGGTCGCCGGCGTGATGACGATCCTGTTCGGCGTGATCGCGAACTACCCGTTCGCGATCGCCACCGGGCTCGGCATCAACACGCTGCTCGCGGTCACCATCGCGCCGTTGATGAGCTGGCCCGAGGCGATGGGCCTGGTCGTGATCGACGGCGTCATCATCGTGCTGCTGGCCGTGACCGGCTTCCGCACGGCGGTGTTCAACGCCGTCCCGCCCGAGCTCAAGACCGCGATCGCGGTCGGCATCGGCGCGTTCATCGCGATGATCGGGCTGGTCGACGCCGGGTTCGTGCGCAGGCTGCCGGACGCCGCGAACACCACGGTGCCGGTCTCGCTGGGCATCGACGGGTCGATCGCGTCCTGGCCGACGGCCGTGTTCGTGCTCGGGTTGCTGATCATGGGCGTGCTGGTGGCGCGGGGCGTGCGGGCGGCGATCCTGATCGGCGTCGTGCTGACCACGGTGGTCGCGATCGTGGTCGAGGCGATCGCGCAGGTCGGGCCGTCGATGGGGACGAACCCGAAGGGCTGGTCGCTGTCGGTCCCGGCGCTGCCGGACACCGTCGTCGGGCTGCCGGACCTGTCGCTGGTCGGCGACGTCTCCCTCGGCGCGTTCTCCCGCCTGGACCTGATCACCGTCGTCCTGCTGATCTTCACTCTGGTGCTGGCGAACTTCTTCGACGCGATGGGCACGCTGACCGGTCTGGGGCAGCAGGCGGGGCTCACCGACCCCGACGGGAAGCTGCCGAACGTCGGGAAGGCGCTGGTGGTCGAGGGTGCCGGCGCGGTGGCCGGCGGTGTCGGCTCGGCGTCGTCGAACACGTTGTTCGTGGAGTCGGCGGCCGGCGTCGCCGAGGGCGCCCGGACGGGCCTGGCGAACCTGCTCACCGGTGTGCTGTTCCTGGCCGCGATGTTCTTCACGCCGCTCTACGCGATCGTGCCGGTCGAGGCGGCGGCGCCGGCGCTGGTGGTGATCGGCGCGATGATGTTCCGCCAGATCACCGCGATCGACCTGTCCGACCTGCGGATCGCGATCCCGGCGTTCCTGACCGTGGTCGTCATGCCGTTCACGTACTCGATCGCCAACGGGATCGGCGCCGGGTTCATCAGCTACGTCGTGCTGGCCGCGGCCACCGGGCGGGCGCGGACCGTGCACCCGCTGATGTGGGCGGTCGCGGCCGCGTTCGTCGGCTACTTCGCGGTGGGTCCGCTGCGCGCGCTGTTCGTGTGACCGGGCACACACCGCCGCGACCCTTGATCTTCTTGAGAAGGTAAGGCTAACCTATGGATGTCGCTTCGTGGTGGGAGCGGCGCGTCAGTTCGGGCGGACGGTGCCCCGGGCCCCGCAGGGGCCGGGGCCCCGTCGTGTGTCCGGGGCCGCCCGGACCCGGCGGTGGGACCCCGGTCCGCCCCGCCGCCCCGGCCGGGGGCTTGACACGCAGCAAAGATAGGCTAACCTTAGCTGTGTCGCTTCGTGGTGGGAGCGGCGCGTCAGTTCGGGACAGTGAAGGCCCCCCCCCCACATGGCCGGGGGCATACATAGTCCCCCTGCCCGGGCCCCGCCGGCGGCGCAACAAACGACCCAACATACGCCACCAATCCAACAGG
>CBIHNM010000186.1:0-8641 GCA_966211265.1 uncultured Pseudonocardia sp. | reverse complement strand
GCGTCTCCTCCATCGCGCCCTTGACCCCGAGCGCCTGGTAGGCGCGCAGCAGGTGTTCGTTGCCGGTGAGGGTGAACAGGTAGTCGTGGAACGCGGCGTTGGTCTCGGTGTAGGCGTGCGCGTCGGTGAAGCGCTCGTTCTCGACGTCGACGTAGGGCACGGTCGACTCGGCCAGCAGCCGGTAGCCGGCGATCTGGGAGTTCGACAGCCGGCCCACGGTCAGCTCCAGCGCGCCGAGCTCCAGGGCCCGGCGGGCGTCGAAGATCGCGTCCGACTTGTCGATCGAGGGGTGCTCCTCACCGATGACGTACCCGTCGTCGCTGATCGTGTCGTCGGTGACCGGTGCCGGTGCCGGCGGTGCGGTCAGCGGCTCCAGCGCGGAGGCCGGCAGGACCTCCTGCGCCCCGATGGTGCGGCCCGCGCCGACGATCAGCCCGTCGTCGGGGTCGAGATCGGTCACCGCGCCGTCGTCGAACGCGGCGTACACGAGCCCGCCGGTGATCCGCCGGGCGGTGTCCGCCGAGCCGACCGGCTCCGGCTCGCCGGTGGCGTGCAGGGGCTCGAGCTCGTCGGGCCGCAGCACCTCGCGGCCGTTGATCCCCCGGCCCTCGCGACCGCCCAGGGTCGGCAGGTCCTCGGCCGACCCGTCCCCGGTCGGCAGGGCGACGACCGTCTCGGGGGCCGGGACACCGGTCTCCTCGACCCCGTCCCCGGCGTCGGGGCCCCTCTCCGGCCCGGTGGCCTGCGGCTCCGGTTCGGCCTTCTCCCCGGCCTCGTCGTCGGGCTTCGCGGCCAGCGCGAACTTCTCGTAGTAGAAGCCCGAGGGCTCGTGGTCCTGCTCGGAGAAGAACCCGCGGACCGCCTCCACCATCGGCGGCGGGCCGCAGAGGTAGACCGCGGCGTCGCCGTCGTGCAGGTGCTCGGCGGCGATCAGCGCCGTCACGTAGCCCTGGTTCTGCGCCTCGGTGTTCTCGTCCGCGACGCAGTAGTCCCAGGTCAGGCCGTCGATCGAGTCGGCAAGAGCGCGCACGGTGTCCAGCTCGACGACGTCGTCGTCGGTGGTGGCGCCGTAGAGCAGGTGCATCGGACGCGCGCTGTCCGCGGCGTCGAGGGTGCGCAGGATGGACAGGATCGGGGCCAGCCCGGTGCCGCCGGCGAGCAGCAGCAGCGGGGCGTCGGACTCGCGCAGGAAGAAGCTCCCGTGCGGGCCGGTCAGCTCGATGTCGTCGCCGACCTGTGCCCGCGAGTCCAGGTACTCCGACATCACCCCGCCCGGGGTGATCTTGACCAGGAACGTGAGCGCCTCGCCGTCCGGGCCACTGGAGAACGAGTAGGAGCGGGTGACGTCGGTCCCGGGCACCGCGATGTTGACGTACTGCCCGGGCAGGAACGCCAGCTTGTCCCGGTCGGAGATCTCGATCGTCAGTGCGACCGTCGACGACGAGAGCCTCTCCAGTGCGGTGACCGTGCCCTTGTGCGTCGCGGCGCTGGTCCTGGCCACCGCCGAGGTGGTGGCGATCTGGACCACCATGTCCGAGCGCGGCGTCGCCTGGCACGCCAGCAGGTAACCCCGCTCGGACTCGTCCGCCGAGAGCGCGTCGTCGATGTAGGAGCCGCCGTCGTAGTCACCGGACTCGCAGAACGCCTTGCAGGTGCCGCAGGCGCCGTCGCTGCAGTCGACCGGGATGTTGATCCGCGACCGGTAGGACGCGTCGGCGATGGATTGGCCTTCCTTGCACGTCACGAACCGGGTCACGCCGTCCTCGAAGGACAGCGCCACCCTGTGCGTCGTCGTTGTCGCAGTGGCGGTGCTCATCGGCTACCACCCCCTCTCAGAAGTGGTAGATGTCGACGACGTGGTGGATGTAGTCGTTCTTGAGCACCACGGTCTTGCGACGGATCAGCGGCGCGTCCCCGGAGAAGTCGATCGTGTAGAACGACGTGCCGTAATAGGGGTCCACGGTCTTGTAGCGGAAGTACATCGTGTGCCAGTTGAACCGGATGTCGACCAGGTCCCCGCGGCGCTCGATCACCTCCACGTTCGAGATGTTGTGGCTGGTCCGCGGCTCCGGGATGGACGTCGCGGACGAACGCTCGGTGCGGATCCGGAAGACCCGGTCCTCCAGGCCGCCCTTGTTCCCGTAGTAGATCAGCGAGATCTCCCGCTGCGGGTCCTCGGTGAGCGTGTCCTCGTCGTCCCAGCAGGGCATCCAGTAGACGACGTCGTCGGCGTAGCACTCGAGCCACTTCTCGAACTCGCGGTCGTCGAGGTAGCGGGCCTCGCGGTAGAGGAACTGCTCGATCGCGTTCTGCGTGATCAGCCTCGAGCCGGTCCGCGCCGGGGCGGCGGCCGTGCCGTCGGTGGTGTTCTCCGTGGTGGTCATTGCGCTGTTCAGCCCTTCGCCTTCGACGCGGCGGGCTTCCGCGTCGTCGCCGGCTTGCGTGCGGTGGTGGTCTTCGCTGCGGGGGTCGACCCGGCGGTGCGCGGGCGGGAACGGGCGCCCCCTCCCGCACCGCGGCGCGAACCCGCGCCGTCCGCGGCCGCGGACTCCTTCGCCACGGCCGCGCGCATCGTCTCGAGCCAGTAGCCGTGCTGGACCGGGAACAGGCCCTCGTCCTCGTTCTTCTGCCCGGCCGAGATGACGCCGGGCATCTCCAGCGCCGTGGCGACCTCGTCCGGCCCGGACAGCCAGTGCTCGGCGCCGCGGCTCATGTCGCTGTAGGGCGCGGCGGTGGCGCGGAAGGTGAGCTGGCAGGAGCGGAACTCCTCCAGGTCGTCCGGGGTGGCCATGCCGGAGGCGTTGAAGAAGTCCTCGTACTGGCGGATCCGGTGCGCCCGCGCCGCGTCGCTCTCGCCCTTGGGCGCGAAGCAGTAGATCGTGACCTCGGTCTTGTCCGGCGCGATCGGCCGGAAGTGCCGGATCTGGGTCGAGAACTGGTCCATCAGGTAGACGTTCGGGTAGAGGCACAGGTTCCGCGAACCCTTGACCATGAACTCGCCCTTGGCGTCGCCGAACTGCTCCTTGAGCGTGTCCAGCTCGCTCCACAGCGGGCGGTCCTGCGGGTTCGCGGCCCAGGTCCACAGGCACAGGTGCCCGTTGGGGTAGGACCAGTAGCCCCCGCCGGACTTGCCCCAGCCGCCGGCGTCGAGGGCCTTGGTGTCGTTCTTCGACTCACCCGAGCCGCGGCGCGAGGTGGTGGCCGCGTAGTTCCAGTGCAGCGCACTCACGTGGTAGCCGTCGGCGCCGTTCTCGACCTGCACCTTCCAGTTGCCGTCGAAGGTGTAGCTGGACGCGCCGCGCAGCACCTCCAGGCCCTCGGTGGACTGGTCGACCATCATGTCGATCACCTTGGTCGCGTCGCCCAGGTGCTCCTCGAGCGGCAGCACGTCGGCGTTGAGGCTGCCGAACAGGAAGCCCCGGTAGCTGTCGAAGCGCGCGACCCTGGTCAGGTTGTGTGAGCCGTCCTTGTCGAACGTGTCCGGGTAGCCGGCGCCGTCCGGGTCCTTGACCTTGAGCAGCGTGCCGTCGTTGCGGAACGTCCAGCCGTGGAACGGACAGGTGATCGTCATCCGGTTGTCGGTCTTGCGCCGGCAGAGCATCGCCCCGCGGTGCGCGCACGCGTTGATCAGGCAGTTCAGCTCGCCGTCCTTGCTGCGCGTGATCACGATCGGCTGCCGGCCGATATAGGTGGTGAAGTAGTCGCCCGGGTTCGGGAGCTGGCTCTCGTGGGCGAGGTAGACCCAGTTGCCCTCGAAGATGTGCTTCATCTCGAGCTCGAAGATCTCCTCGTCGGTGAAGATCTCGCGCTTGGCCGCGTAGATCCCGGCCTTCGCGTCGTCGATGACGGAGTCGTCGAGGACGGACTCGACATGGGCGAGGTCTTCGGTCATGGGCTTCCTCCCTGAAGCGGCTCTTCCGATGCCTGGAACAGCGACACGCCAGACGCTGGCAGACCTGTGGCCGGACCCACACCGGTCAAGTACCTAGTCCTGGCCCAGGGCCCCCACCCGGGCTCCCGGTCCCGCCGCGCCACTCCGGGGCGACCCGGGGTGATTGAGATGTACAGCCTCATAATCGAGCTGAATCCAGTCCTTGGCTCTACAAGATTTCTTCCCTACGGTCGTCCGGTACGACGAGGTCGTCGCCCGGGAGGAGGCCCGAGATCGAACTCCGACAGCTGCGGTACTTCGTGACCGTGGCGCAGACCCGACACTTCGGCCGGGCCGCGGAGCGCCTGCACATGGCGCAGTCACCGCTGTCGCAGGCCATCCGCCAGCTCGAGTCGCAGGTCGGCGCCACGCTGCTCGACCGCACCACGCGGCGGGTGGACCTGACCCCGGCCGGCGCGGCGTTCCTCGCCGACGCCGTGCGGATCCTGTCCTCGGTCGAGGACGCCCGGACCCGGGTGGAGCACATCGCCGCCGGGCACACCGGCGTCCTGACCGTCGGTACGACCGACCTCGCCGCCTACCGGGTACTCCCGCGGCTCGCCCGGACCGCGGCGGCGGAGATGCCCGGCGTGACGCTGCGCTTCGTGCCCGGGCTGCTCACCGCCGCCCAGGAGGAGGCGCTGGTCGAGCGCCGGATCGACGTCGCGGTGCTCCGACCGCCGCTGCTGCGGCCCGAGCTCACGGTCCGGCGCCTGGCCCGCGAGCGGATGGTCGTCGCGGTCCCGGACGGGCACCGGCTGGGCGATCAGGGCCCGGTGCGCCTGTCCGACCTGGAGACCGAGGGCTTCGTCGCCTACGGCGTCCCCGGGTCGGTCGTCGACTCGGTCGTGGTGCAGGCCTGCCTGAACGTGGGCTTCCTGCCGCGCCGGACCGGCGAGGCCGCGCAGACCCCGATCATGCTCACGCTCGTCGCCGCCGGCACCGGGATCGCGGTGCTGCCGGAGTCGGTGCGGGCACTGCAGGTCGACGGCGTCACCTACCTGCCCCTGGCCGACGAGGCCACCGTCGAGCTGGCCCTGGCCTGGCGCTCGGACGACCGCTCGCCGGCCCTGGCCCGGCTCGTCGACGCGCTGGAGAGCGGCGGAACACTCCCCCCGCCCGACGACACCGACCCCGCGGGCCTCGACCCCGCTCACATCGGAGGTACTCCGTGAAGATCGTCCGCATCGAGGCGATCCCGTTCGCCGTGCCCTACCGCAAGCCGTTGCGCTTCGCCAGCGGCGAGGTGCACACCGCCGACCACGTCCTGGTCCGGGTGCACGGCGAGGACGGCCTGGTCGGCGTCGCGGAGGCACCGCCGCGGCCGTTCACCTACGGCGAGACCCAGGAGTCGATCATCGCGGTGATCGACAAGATCTTCTCCCCGGAGCTGGTCGGGCTGACCGTGTTCGAGCGCGAGGTGATGCACGCCCGGATGGACCGCACGGTCGGCAACCCGACCGCCAAGGCCGCCGTCGACATGGCCGTGTGGGACCTGCTCGGGCGCTCGCTCGACGTCCCGGTCGCGCAGCTGCTGGGCGGCTACACCGACCGGATGTCGGTGTCGCACATGGTCGGGTTCGCCCCGGACGCCGAGATGGTCGCCGAGGCGGAGAGGATGCGCGACACCTACGGCATCACCACGTTCAAGGTGAAGGTCGGCCGCCGCCCGGTCTCGCTCGACGTCGGGGCCTGCCGGGCGCTGCGTGCCGCACTCGGTCCGGACGTCGATCTCTACGTCGACGGGAACCGGGGCTGGAAGCCCTCCGAGGCCGCGCGGGCGCTGCACGCCATGGCCGACCTGGACCTGACCCTGTCCGAGGAGCTCTGCCCGGCCGACGACGTGCTCGGCCGCCGCTGGCTCACCGCCCAGACCGCGATCCCGACGGTCGCCGACGAGAGCGCGACCCGGCCCGGCGAGGTCACCCGTGAGCTGCTCGCCGGGGCCGCGAACATGATCAGCATCAAGACCGCGCGGACCGGGTTCACCGGGTCGCAGCGGGTGCTGCACCTGTGCGAGGGGCTGGGCACCGAGGTCGTCATGGGCAACCAGATCGACGGCCAGGTCGGCACCGCGTGCAGCGTGGTGTTCGGGGCCGCGCACCACACCACCTCGAGCCGGGCCGGCGAGCTGTCGAACTTCCTGGACATGTCCGACGACCTGCTCGCCGAGCCCCTGCAGATCACCGGCGGGGAGCTGCACGTGCGCCCCGGGCCGGGCATCGGGATCGAGATCGACCCGGACAAGCTCGCGCACTACCGCCAGGACAACTGAACCCGAACCACCACCACCCACGGAGTGATCACATGAGCACCGAGACCACCGCCACGGCCGCCGGATCCGGCGCCTCGGCCACCGAGACCTTCCGCAACAAGGCCCGCGAGAGCGGCGAGATCGACCACGAGCGCGTCTCCGCGGTCGTGACCGACACGCTGACCGCGCTGCACGACGTCGTGCGCCGCCACCAGTTGACCTACGCCGAGTACGACGCCCTCAAGGCGTGGCTGATCCGGGTCGGCGAGGACGGCGAGTGGCCGCTGTTCCTCGACGTGTGGCTCGAGCACGTCGTCGAGGAGGTCGCCAACGCCGACCGCGAGGGCGCCACCGGGACGATCGAGGGCCCGTACTACGTCCCCGGCGCCCCGGAGTTCCGGGCCGAGGCCACGCTGCCGATGCGCGAGGACGAGAAGGGCACGCCGTTCCTGTTCCAGGGCACGGTCACCGACCTCGCCGGCGCGCCGCTCGAGGGTGGGGTCGTCGACTTCTGGCAGGCCGACGACGACGGCTACTACTCGCAGTTCGCCCCGGGCATCCCGGAGTGGAACCTGCGCGGCCGGGTCACCACCGGCGCGGACGGCACCTTCAAGATCAACACGATGAAGCCCGCGCCGTACCAGATCCCGAACGACGGGGCCTGCGGCGCGCTGATCCGCGCGGCCGGCTGGCACGCCTGGCGTCCGGCCCACCTGCACCTCAAGGTCAGCGCCCCGGGCAAGCAGCTGATCACGACCCAGCTCTACTTCGACGGCGGCGACTACGTCACCGACGACGTCGCCCAGGCGGTCAAGCCGGAGCTGGTGCTGCACCCGCAGAAGGCGGACTCGGGACGCGGGGAGCAGGTCACCTACGACTTCCCGCTCGACCCCGCCTGAGCCGGACCCGCACAGCACGTACCGACCCACCCCACGAGCGGCAGGGCCCGGGCGATCCGTTCGCCCGGGCCCTCCGCTCGGTGCGGGCGGGCCCCGGGGCCGGGAGCATCACCCGGTCGCGGGTGCACGGCCGGAGAAGTCCCCGCGTTCGAGCAGGCGCGACACCGCGATCCCGGCGACGAGCCCCCAGAACGGGCCGCCGATGTTGAGCACCGTGATGTCGGAGACCGTGACGACGAACGTGACCAGGGCGCCGAAGGTGAAGCGCGAGCCGAACGCGGTCACGAAGGCGGACTGGAGCACCTTGAGCATCGCGAGGCCGCCCAGCGTGGCGACGAAGGCGACCGGGGCCGCCAGCATCAGCTGTGTGAACAGCGGCGCCAGTGCCCCGAACAGCATCGCCAACGCGCCGCAGACGATCCCGGCCGTGTACTGCCGGTGACGCTCTCCGGAGGCCACCAGCAACGCGTTGGTCGGACCGGTGAGGCACGTCGACACGGCTCCGACGCCCGCGGCCAGGGCCGAGAACACGCCGCACAGCGACGTCACGACGTTGACCGGCGGGGCGTGGCCGGCCCCGCGCAGCACCGCGACGCCCTGCCCGTTCTGCACCACCAGGACCGTGACGGCCAGCGGGATCACCAGCTCGACCATGGCCTGCAGGGACCACTGCGGGACCTGGGGCACCGGGAGGGCGAGCCAGTCCGAGACCGACCCTCCGGCGAGGCGGAACGTCCCCGACACCGCGACGGCGACCGCGCCGACGACCAGCGCGCCGAGGATCGGCGGGACCCGCCGGCCGGCCGCGGCCCAGGCGCTGAGCAGCACGAACACGACGACCATGGGGCCGGCCACCGCCGTGTCGGACACCACGGCCTTCACCAGCCCGGTGCCGAAGCCCAGGAACACGCCCGCGACCATCGCCATCACGATCGGCATCGGGATCGCGTCCATCGCCGTCCGCACCCAGCCGGACAGGCCCAGCACGAGGATGAGCAACGCGGTGCCCAGGTAGGCCCCCACGACCTGGCCGAAGCTCAGGTGCCCGAGCGCGGGGCCGACGAGAACGGTCCCCGGGATCGTCCAGAAGAACGCCAGCGGCTGCTGGTAGACCCAGCAGGCCAGCACGGTCAGGGCTCCGTTGAGGAAGAACACCCCGAACACCCACGACGCGATCTCGGCCGGGGACAGCCCTCCCTGGACCCCGACCGCGAGGACGACCGCGCCCGGCCCGGTCGCGGAGAAGACGAGCCCGATCAGGCCGTTCGCCGCGTACCGCGTCCCGAGATCGGAAAGGACCCGACGGGGCCCCGGCAGGGGCCGCGGCGGGCGCTCGAACCGCGGTGCGGAGGGGTGCTCCGCTGCAGCCATGCCGGACCCCTTCCCCCGGCCGGGTGGCCCGCGGCCCCCGGCGCCCTGCGTGCAGCACGACCCTGGCATGACGACGGGGCCGGCCCACCCGGCGCGCGGCCGGTGTGGCGCCCCCCGCGGGCGCCCCGCGACACAAAGAGCACGACAAAGGGCAGCGACGCCGGTAACCCTGCCAGAGGACCAGAG
>CBIHNM010000185.1:0-8660 GCA_966211265.1 uncultured Pseudonocardia sp. | reverse complement strand
AGCGTCGGCCGGGATGGCGGTGTCGGCCGGGCCGGCGGTGTCGGCCGGGGTGGCCTGGACGGCCGGGACGGAGGGTGAACGGGTTCGCATACGGACCTCCACGAGGGTGTGGGCGCGCCGCCCGGGCTCCGGGACGCCGGTCCGCCGGGTGGCGGGCGGGGTCGTCGGAGTCGGCGCGGTCGCACCGGGCTCGACGGAGGAGCCCGGGCCGCGCGCGGTCGGACGGGACGGCAGAGCGGCGTCGGCGGCACGAGAGCCGGCCGACCGGCGGGGACGGTGCGCCCCGCGGCCGCTCAGAGGAAGAAGATCCGCATGAGGGGCACGCTAGACCGCGGGCCGCGCCCGTCGCCACCTGTTTACGGTGGGGCCGTGGGCAGCGCACCGGACACCGACATCGCGGTCGTCGGCGGCGGCATCGCGGGCGTCTCGATCGCCTACGAGCTCGCCGCGACCCGGCGGGTGACCCTGCTCGAGGCCGAGCCCGACCTGCCGCGTCACTCCACGGCCCGCTCCGCGGCCACCTACGTGCCCGGCCACGGCTCCGGGCCGTTCCGCGCGCTGATCACCGCCAGCGGGCCCCGGTTCGCCGCGCTCGCCGACGAGCTGGGCACCCCGCCGCTGCTCACCCCGCGCGAGGTGCTGTGGGTGGCCGTCGACGACGACGGCGAGGCGGCCCTGGCCGGCATGCTGGCCGAGCGGGCCGGTGAGCCGGGTGCACCGGTCGGGCTGAGCGCCGCCGAGGCGCTGCGCCGCTGCCCGGTCCTGCGCCGGCCCCGCGCGGCCGCGGCGGCGGTGGGCGCGGCCGACGCGGACGCGATCGCCCTGCACGCCGGGTACCTGCGCGGGCTGCGGCGCCGCGGTGGCACGGTGCTGCGCGCCGCCCCGGTCACGGCGCTCACCCGCGACGGCGCGGGCTGGCGGATCGAGGCCGGCAGGCACCGGCTCACCGCCGCCGCGGTCGTCGACGCGGCCGGCGCCTGGGCCGACGTGGTCGCCGCCCGGGCCGGTGTGCCCGGGGTCGGGCTGGTGGCCCACCGGCGCACGATCGCCGCCTGCCCGGTCCCCTCGCTCCCGCCCGGCCTGCCGATGGTCGTCGACGCCGGGGAGCGCTTCTACCTCAAACCCGAGGCCGACGCGGTGCTCGTCTGCCCGGCCGACGAGACCCCCGCCGACCCCGGCGACGCGCGCCCGGACGAGCTCGACGTCGCCCTCGCCCTGGACCGGGTGCGCGCCGCGACCACCGTGGCGCTGCACTCGGTGCGCACCGCCTGGGCCGGGCTGCGCTCGTTCGTGCCGGACCGCGCGCCGGTCGTCGGGCAGCGCCCGGACCATCCCGGGTTCTACTTCTTCGCCGGTCAGGGCGGGTCCGGGATCGAGTCGGCGCCCGCACTGGCCGCGCTCGGTGCGGCCGTGGTCACCGGGTCCGCGGTGCCCGCGGACGTCCCGGTCGCCCCGGATGTGGTGGCCGTCACCCGGATCAGCCTGTAAGCGGGCGCTTACATCGGTGGCACGATGGGGGCATGGCGCTGACCACCACCGGCACCGAGCGGCACGAGCTGTTCGACGGAGCCTTCTGGACCGACCCGTACCCGGCCTACGCCCAGCTGCGCGAGCAGGAGCCGGTGCGCCGTCTCGACCTGCCGGACGGCCCGATGTGGCTGATCAGCCGGCACTCCGACGTCCGCGAGGCGTTCGTCGACCCGCGGCTGAGCAAGGACTGGCGCTTCACGCTGCCCGAACAGCAGCGCGCGCAGATGCCGGCCGCGCCGACGCCGATGATGATCCTGATGGACCCGCCGGACCACACCCGGCTGCGCAAGCTGGTCAGCCGCTCGTTCACGGTGCGCCGGATGGCGCAGCTGCGCCCGCGCGTGCAGGAGATCGCCGACGAGCTGCTGGCCGGGCTGCCCGAGGAGGGCACCGTGGACCTGATGCGCGCCTACGCGTTCCCGCTGCCGGTGCTGGTGATCTGCGAGCTGCTCGGGGTCCCGCCGCAGGACCGTGACGAGTTCGGGGCGTGGTCCTCGGTGCTCGTCGACGACTCGCCCGCACAGGCCAAGACGGAGTCGATGGGCACGCTCTCGGGCTACCTCGCCGAGCTCATCGAGCGCAAGCGCGTCGAGCCCGACGACGCGCTGCTGTCCGCGCTCACGCAGGTCTCCGAGGACGACGGGGACCGGCTCTCCTCCGAGGAGCTCGTCGCGATGGCGACGCTGCTGCTCATCGCCGGGCACGAGACGACGGTCAACCTGATCGGCAACGGGGTGCTGGCCCTGCTCACCCACCCCGAGCAGCTCGCCCGGCTGCAGCGCGACCCGGAACTGATCGACTCCGCGGTGGAGGAGTTCCTGCGCTGGGACTCCCCGGTGGCCAACGCGCCGATCCGCTTCACCTCCGCCGAGGTCACCTACTCCGGGGTGACGATCCCGGCCGGGGAGATGGTGATGCTCGGCCTCGCCGCGGCGAACCGGGACCAGGGCTGGACCCGCGACGCGACCGCGCTCGACATCACCCGCGCCGCCCCGACCGGCGGCGTGTACTTCGGGCACGGGCTGCACTTCTGCCTGGGCGCCCAGCTGGCCCGCAACGAGGGCCGGGTCGCGATCGGGTCGCTCGTGGCGACCCGTCCCGACCTGGCCCTGGCCGTCGAGGCCACCGAGCTCACGCACCGCCGCAGCACCCTGGTCCGCGGCCTGAGCGGCATGCCGGTCACCCCGGGCCGACGCGCCTGACGGCGCTCTACCGCAGCGCGGCGGCGGTGCGTGCGCGGACCTGGTCGGGGGTGACGCCGGGGGAGCACTCGACGAGCTCGAGGCCGTCGGCGGTGACGTCGATGACGGCCAGGTCGGTGACGATCCGGTCCACGCACGCCAGGCCGGTGATCGGCAGCGCGCACCTGTCGAGGATCTTCGGTGACCCGTCCCTGGTCGTGTGCTCCATCATCACGATGACGCGCCGCGCCCCGTGCACGAGGTCCATCGCCCCGCCCATTCCCTTGATCATCTTTCCGGGGATCGCCCAGCTGGCCAGGTCGCCTGCCGTGCTGACCTCCATCGCGCCCAGCACGGCGACGTCGAGGTGCACCCCGCGGATCATCCCGAAGCTGTCCGAGGAGGCGAAGTAGCTCCCGCCCGGCAGCGTGGTGACGGTCTCCTTGCCGGCGTTGATCAGGTCCGGGTCGACCTCGTCGTCGGTCGGGTACGGGCCGACGCCGAGGATGCCGTTCTCCGAGTGCAGCACGACCGTGCGGCCCTCCGGGATGAACCCGGGGACCAGGGTCGGCATCCCGATCCCGAGGTTGACGTAGGAGCCGTCGGGCAGCTCCCGCGCCACCCGGGCCGCGATCTCGTCCTTGCTCAGCCCCCGGACCGTGTCGGTCCGTGCCGCTCCGCTCGCGCGCTCGCTCATGCTCCTCGCACCGTCCTGAACTCGACCTTCTTCTCCACGTCCGGCACGTGCACCACCCGCTGCACGAAGATGCCGGGGGTGTGCACGTCGTCCGGGTCGATCTCGCCCGGCTCCACCAGGTGCTCGACCTGCGCGATCGTGATCGCACCGGCGGCCGCGCAGTCCGGGTTGAAGTTGCGCGAGCTGCGGCGGTAGACGAGGTTGCCGTGCCGGTCGCCCTTCCAGGCGTGCACGAGCGCGTAGTCCGGGGTGAGCGCGCGCTCGAGGACGTAGCCCACGCCGTCGAACTCGCGCACCTCCTTCGCCGGCGAGGTCACCGCGACCGAGCCGTCGGGGTGGTAGCGCCACGGCAGGCCGCCCTCGGCGACGAGCGTGCCGACCCCGGCCGGGGTGTAGAACGCCGGGATGCCGTTGCCGCCGGCGCGCAGCCGCTCGGCCATCGTGCCCTGCGGGGTCAGCTCCAGCTCCAGCTCGCCGGCCAGGTACTGGCGGGCGAACTCCTTGTTGTTGCCGACGTAGGAGCCGATCGTGCGCCGGATCCGGCCGGCCGCCAGGAGCCTGCCCAGCCCGAAGCCGTCCACGCCGAGGTTGTTGGAGATCGTCTCCAGGTCGGTGGCGCCCTGGGCGATCAGGGCGTCGATGAGCACGGTCGGCACGCCGGACATGCCGAACCCGCCGACCGCCAGCGACGCCCCGTCGCCGACGTCTGCCACGGCCTCGGTCGCGGAGGCCACCACCTTGTCCATCACCAGGGCTCCCTCGCGTCCGTCCGGGTCTGCACGCGGCGATGTTACCCCATTGTGCGGATAACGGACAGGTGTGCGCGATGCGTACGCATGGGCCCGTCCGCGGGCGGTGCTCAGCCGTCGATCGTGCGGTCCCGGCCGGCGAGCACGCCCGCCACGAGCGCGACGGCCAGCATCGCGAGGACCGCGAGCAGCGGGGGCGTCCAGGAGCCGGTGGCATCGTGCAGCGCGCCGATCGCCGGCGGCCCGGCCGCGGCCAGCAGGTAGCCCAGGCACTGGGCCATGCCGGACAGCGTCCCGGCCCGGTGGTGGTCGCGGGTGCGCAGCCCGAACAGCGACAGCGCGTAGACGACCCCGCCGCCGACGCCGACGCCGATCGCCCCCACCCACAGCACGGCCGCCGCCGGGGCCAGCAGGATCCCGGTGACCCCCGCCCCGCACAGCGCGGCGTAGGCCACGGCGAGCGGGCGCTGGTCGGGCAGGCGCTGGATCAGCGCGGCCGAGGACAGCGCTCCGGCGATGCTCAGGATCTGCAGCACGAACTGGTGCCACCCGGCGGCCGCCGCGCTCGCGCCGACCGCCTGCTCGATCGAGGGCAGGAACGTGATCAGCGTGTAGTAGACGGTCGACTGCAGGCCCATGAACACCGTGACCTGCCAGGCCAGCGCCGAGCGCCGGATCGGCCGGGCGGGCGGGCCGGGCGCGGCCGGCGTCGCCGCGGGTACGGCCGGCGCCGGGCGGCGGCGCATCCGCGGCAGCACCACCGCGAGCCCGACCAGCGCGAGCCCGGCCCAGATCCCGAGCGAGAGCCGCCAGCCCTGCTGCGCCGTGCCCGCGATCGGCACGGCCAGACCCGCCGCGACGGCCGCCGCGGCACTCTGCACCGACGAGTAGAGCCCGGTCATCCGCCCGATCGCGTCCGGGTGGTCACGCTTGACCAGCACCGGCAGCAAGACGTTGAGGAACGCCACGGCCACCCCGAGCCCGGCCGTACCGGCCCACACCGCGCCGCCGCCCCACGGCGCGGACCGGACCACGATCGCGAGCGCGAGCAGCGCCAGGGAGGCGCCCAGCACCCGTTCGACGCCGACCCGTCGGGCCACCGCGGGCGCGACCGGCGACAGCACGGCGAAGGCCACCAGCGGCACGCTGACCAGCGCCGACGCAGCCGAGCTGCTGATGCCGAGGTCGGCCCGCAGGTCGCCGAGCACGGGCCCGACCGCGGTGATCGCGGCCCGCAGGTTCGCCCCGATCAGCAGCAGCCCGACCAGCGCCAGCGCCGTCCGGTGGCCGGAGACGCCGGCGCCGGCGGGGCGCACCGTGGACACGTCCGCTCCGCCGGCGTCGCGGCCGGTCACGGCGACCGCGCGCGGTAGGAGCGGCGCACGATCTCGGCCGCGAGGGCCTCCGCGCGGTCCGCGTCGCCGGCGACGAGGGCCGCCAGCAGGTCGTCGTGGCAGGCGTTGAGCTCGCGGTTGTCGGCCAGGAACGTGGCGAAGTCCGGGGTCGCCGAGACGGCCTCGATGTGAGCGGTGAGACCTTCGAGGTTCTCGTGCAGCTCGGCGAGCAGCGCGTTGCCCGACGCGGCGACCACGGCCCGGTGGAACGCCACGTCCGCCGCGGCGAAGCTCCGCGCGTCGGTGGCCCGGTCGCGCTCGGTCAGCGCGGCCCGGATCGTGGCGACGTCGTGCGCGGTGGCCCGCATCGAGGCGAGCCGGGCGCCCTGGCACTCCAGCATCGAGCGGACCTCCGCCGCGTCGCCCGGGCGGCTCCGCCGTGCGCGCCGCTCCAGCACGGCGCGCAGCTCGCTGTGGGCGCGCACGTAGGTCCCGTCCCCGGGGCGGGCCTCGAGCAGGCCGGCGTGCACGAGCGAGCGCAGCGCCTCCCGCACGCTGTTGCGGCTCACGCCCAGCTCCGCGACCAGGGCGCTCTCGGACGGGATCCGCATGCCGACCGGCCAGTCGCGGGCGTCGATGCGGTCGCGCATCCTCTCCGCGAGCTGCGTCGAGAGGGGGACGTTGCGGTGCAGCCCCTCGAGTCCCGCGCTCATGAGCCAAACGTAGGACAGCTGGACGGGCGACCACAACCGCGCGGGGCGTGACGTGCCGGGCTCAGCCGGCCGGGGCGGGGACCGGCGTCGTGTGCGGGTCACCGACCGCGATCTCACCCGGCACGGCGACCTCGGCGTACACCCCGGCGCACGCCCACGTCCCACCGATCTGCGGGATCTCGATGCGGTTGTTCCTCGCGATCGTGCGCAGCGTGTCGGCGTCCTCGGGCAGCTCCTGCTGTCCGAGGGTGGTCATCACGCAGCGCATGGTGGCGAACGAGTACGCGATCGTCGCCGTGTCGCCGATGGTGGCGCTCGACCCCGGCCAGCCGTTCTCCACGAAGCCCGCGTCGTCACCGCGGAGCACGATGTTCGGCCGGTACCGGCGCGCGTCGAACGTGGCGTCCGGGGCCAGCTCGCGCAGCCGGTCCAGGGTGGACTCGGTGAGCACGTGCAGCGAGGACAGGTCGAAGAACGTGCCGGGCGCGCCGAACGCGGAGATGTCGAACTTGCTGATCACCTCACCGGAGTCCTCGTGCCGGACCGTGGTCTCCTCGATCAGCCGGCGCGGGGCGAGCTGCTGCGGGGTGAGCCCCTCGATGTCGGGCCACAGCTCCTCGAAGTAGCTGCCCTCCGGCGGGACCGAGATCAGCGTGACGTCGCGGCCCAGCGCCGTCGACAGGGCCGTGTCGATGCCCTCGTCGTCGCTGCGCAGCGTCGAGCCGTCCGGGAAGGTGATCTCCACCGGCGGGGCCACGTCCCCGTGGACCGGCTCGGCGACGAAGCGGGCGGAGAAGCTCAGCAGGTCGTTCCAGCGCTTGGGGACCTTGGCGCTGGCGATGACGCCGGTCTCGGTGTCGAGGATCGCGTAGGCGCGGTCACCGAGGATCCCGCGTTCGGTGATGGTGGCCCGCGGGATGGACTCCCCGAGCATCGACTTGACCGGGTACCGGAAGAGCGCGACGACCGTCATGACCTGTGTATATCGTCCGCGGCGACGAGCCGGACACGGGCCGATCGGAGAGGTCGCGACGCCGGGCCCTCAGCTGAGGAGGGCCGCTCGCAGATCGGCCGCGGATGCGTGGACCGCGACGGCCCCGGCCTCGTCGAGTTCACCCGGTTGCCCGTATCCCCATCCCGCGCCGTGGCAGTCCAGCCCGTGCGCGCGGGCCCCGACGACGTCGTGGCTGCGGTCGCCGACCATCACCGGGGTGTCCGCCCCGCGGGGGTGGCCCAGCAGGCGCAACGCCTCGCCGACGACGGCGGCCTTGGTCGGGCGCAGCGCGTCACGGGTGTCGCCGACGATCGCGGCGAACAGGTCGGTCCAGCCCTGGGCGGCCAGGATCTTGCGCGCCGAGACCTCGGCCTTGCTGGTGGCCAGCGCCATCGTGACGCCGGCCCCGGACAGCGCGCGCAGCAGCTCCCCGGTGCCGGGGTAGGGGGTGGAGGCGTCCAGGCCGCCCTCCTCGGAGTAGATCCGCCGGTAGACCGGCATCACCGCGGCCGCGGTGCCGGCGCCGACGATCGGCGGCAGCGAGTCGCGCAGCGGCGGGCCGAGCAGGCGCTCGTCGAGTACGGACGGGTCGTAGTCGGCGCCGACCTCGTCGAAGGCCCGGCGCAGCGAACCGAGGATGCCGGGGGCGGAGTCGACGAGGGTGCCGTCGAGGTCGAGCAGGATGTGGGTCAGCACGCCGCTGATTGTTCCTGACGGACCGCTGGACGCATGTCGTACGCTCGTACGCATGTCGAACGAGCTGTTCGATCCACTCTACGGCGCCGACCGGGTGGCCACCGTGCTCGACGGCGGCGCGTGGGTCGCGGCCCTGCTGGAGGTCGAGCTGGCGCTGACCGCCGCCGCCGCCGGGGCCGGGCTGGTCGACGAGCGCGACGCGGACGCCGTCGAACCGGCGTGCGGGGCGATCCGGGTCGGGCCGGCCGAGCTGGGCGGCGAGGCCGTCGAGGGCGGCAACCCGGTGATCCCGCTGGTCCGGCGCCTGCGCGCGGCCACGGAGACGGTCCGCGAGGGCGCCGGCCGGGCGGTGCACCCGGGCGCCACCAGCCAGGACGTGATGGACACCGCGCTGGTGCTGCTCACCCGCCGCGCCGGGAGCCGGGTGGTGGAGGACCTGCGGGCCGGCGCCGACGCCGCGGCCGCGCTGGCCACCGCGCACCGGGACACCCCCTGCGCGGCGCGCACCCTGGGCCAGCAGGCGCTGCCGACGACGTTCGGTGCGCTCGCCGCGTCCTGGTGCGCCGGCCTGGACCGGGCCGCGGCCCGGCTGGCCGAGCTGCTCGAGGCGCTGCCGGTCCAGTTCGGCGGCGCCGCCGGCACCATGGCCGCCTCCCACCCGCACGGCCCGGCCGTCGCCGACGGGCTCGCCGCCCGGCTCGGGCTGGCCCGCCAGGGCGTCCCGTGGCACACCGAGCGCAGCCGGATCGGTGAGCTGGCCGGTGAG
>CBIHNM010000184.1:0-8685 GCA_966211265.1 uncultured Pseudonocardia sp. | reverse complement strand
AGGGTGCCGAGGGCCTGGGCCGGGGTGCCCCGGGCGGGCGGGCGCGCCTCGCGCCGCGGTGCGGTTGTCGGGTGGGCGCCGGCGGGCCCCCACGCCCTGGCGCCCACGGCGGGACCGGACCCGTCATCCTCGACCCTGGTACGACGTCGGATCGAGCATCCGGGACCGCCCGGCCACCGCCCCCGTGTCCGGCCGACTCGACCGGTGCCCGGGTTGGCGGGCGCGCGAAGTCACCACGACGAGTCGTGGTGCGGGGACGACTATACGCCGTGGTCACCACGGCGATCCCGGCGGACTCCATCCGGACGCGGGGTTGTCCACAACCTGCTCGGCCCGTCCACCACTGCGGCAACGGCGGGAACGACCGGCCGGCGTTCCCGCAGGCTGGAGGGGTGCCCGCACCGGTCCCCCGCCCCCGCCGCGTCCTGCGCGCGGTCCTGGTGCTCGCGGCCTGCGCGGTGACAGCTTCGGCGGTCGCCGCACCCGGCACCGCCCGCGCGGAACCCCCACCGTCGGCACCGTCCCCGTCGGCACCGTCCCCGTCGGCACCGTCCCCGTCGGCACCGTCCCCGCCGACGCCACCACCGTCGCCGCCCCCGGCGGCCCGGCCCCCGTCGGCACCGTCCCGCCCGCCCGGGGCGGGGATCCGCGCACCCGGCGCGGACTACGCCTGGCCGCTGCACCCCGCCCCGGCCGTCGGGGCACCGTTCCGGCGCCCGACGTTCCGCTACGGGCCGGGTCACCGGGGCGCGGACCTCGTCGCCGCCCCCGGCGCGGTGGTGCTGGCCGCGCGCGAGGGCGTGGTCGTGTTCGCCGGGCCGGTCGCCGGACGGGGCGTCGTCTCGGTGGACCATCCGGACGGGCTGCGGACGACCTACGAGCCGGTCACACCCGCGGTCGCCGTCGGGGACCCGGTGGCGGCCGGTGACCCGCTGGGCGTGCTCGGGCCGGGGCACGCGGGCTGCGCCGCCGCGGCCTGCCTGCACTGGGGCGTGCGGAGGGGGAAGATCGAGTATCTGGACCCGCTGGTGCTGCTGCGCCCCGCCCGCCTGCGACTGATGCCGTGGGACGGGCTCGAACCGTGACGGGCCGGCGGGCCCCGGCGGGCCGGCGGTGCTCAGCCGGCCAGGGCCTGCTCCATCCGTCCGCGCAGACGCGCCACCATCCGGGTGTGCAGCTGGCACACCCGCGACTCGGTGACCCCGAGCAGGTCCCCGATCTCGGCCAGCGTCCGGTTCTCCAGGTAGTACAGGCGCAGCACCGTGCGGTCCCGGTCGCCGAGCTGGGCGACCGCGGACCAGAGCTCACGGACCGTCTCGCGGTGGACCGCGGCCAGGACGGGGTCGGGCGCGCCGTGGTCGACCAGCAGCTCGGCGACCCCACCGGCGCCGGGCAGGTCCTCGTCCAGCCGGTCGGCACTGATCACGTGCACCGGCCGGGTGGCCAGGCGCAGCTCGCGCAGCCCGATCCGCAACTCCGCCGCCAGCTCCCGGTCGGTCGCGGACCGTCCCAGGCGCAGCGCCACCGCCTCGCGGGCCCGCTCGACCTCGCGGCCGCGCGCGCGCACGGTCCGCGGCACCCAGTCCTGGGCGCGCAGCTCGTCGAGCATCGCGCCGCGCACCCGCTGCGCGGCGTAGCCCTCGAACCGCACCGCCCGCGCCGCATCGAAGCGGTCGATCGCCTCCATCAGGCCGAAGGTGCCGGACTGCACCAGGTCGGCCAGCTCGATCGACGACGGCAGCCGCACCGCCAGCTTGATCCCGACCCCGCGCACGAGCGGTGCGTAGTGCTCGATCAGGCACTGCCGCCGGGCACGGCCGCCGAGCTGGAGGAACTCCCGCCAGAGCGGCACCGCCGCGGCGTCGACCACCTCGATCAGGTGATCCTCCGCCGCCCCGGGCGTGTCGCCGGACCGTGCGGGGACCAGGACCATCCGTGCCGGACCGGCCGCCCCGGTCGCGGTGCCCGCGGCGCGGGTGCCGCGCGGTTCCGGGTCCGTGACCGGGCTGGGGCACGGCGCTGCGGCGGGCGCCGGGTGCCGCGCGCCGACGGCCAGCATGTCGGCCGGGGCGGAGTACGGGACGTGCCCGTTCGCCCTGCCCAGCGCGGACGCGACCACTGTCGGGAACGTTCTGTTCAGGCAGGAGGCCGGAACCGGCACCTCACGCCCTGGGGTGGGCCTGATCATGAACCACCTTCAGCCGATCGACCGTGACATGCGTGTAGATCTGTGTCGTCGACAGCGTAGCGTGACCGAGTACCTCCTGTACGTAACGGAGATCGGCTCCGCCCTCGAGCAGATGGGTGGCCGCGGCGTGTCGCAGGCCGTGCGGTCCGGTGTCCGCGACGCCCGGCACCGCGGCGACCGCACGATGCACCACGGTCCGGGCGACCCGGGGGTCCAGCCGCCCGCCGCGGACGCCGAGGAGCAGTGCCGGCGGGGAGCCGGCCGTGACCAGGGCCGGCCGTCCGGTCTCCCGCCAGCGGTGCAGCACACGCGCGGCCGGGACGCCGAACACGACCGTCCGCTCGCGGTCGCCCTTGCCCAGCACGCGCAGCGTACGGGTGCTCTCGTCGACGTCGTCGACGTCGAGGCCGCACAGCTCCCCGACCCGGATCCCGGTGGCGTAGAGCATCTCCAGCACCAGCAGGTCGCGCAGGGCCTCCGGGGTGTCCTCGGCCGCGCCGGAGGTCGCCGCCGCCAGGACCGAGGCCGCCTCGCCGGCGTCGAGCACCTCGGGCAGGACGGTGCCGGCGCGGGGCGAACCGAGCCGGGCCGCCGGGTCGGTGTGGAGACGCCCGGTCCGCACCGCCCAGGCGCCGAACGTGCGGACGGCGGCGGTCCGGCGGGCCAGGGTGGCCCGACCGGCTCCGGCGGCGTGGGTCTGCGCGAGGCGCTCACGCAGGTGCGGCAGGCCCAGCGCCGCGAGGCCGGGCACCCCGCGCAACAGGTCGGTCAGGTCCGAGCGGTAGCCGCGCACCGTGTGCCGGGAACGTCCGCGCTCGTGGGTGAGGTGCTCGGCGAACGCCTCCACCGCCGCCGCGACGTCCGGGGCGAGGGCGGGGGCGGTGTCGCTCATGCCGGCGACCCTGCGCGCACGCCGCGGCGTTATCAAGTACCGCCACGCCCGGGCCGCTGCCAGAGGCCCCGCACGTACTCGGCCAGCCCGCGTCCCTCCAGCTCGACCAGCGCCGCCCGGACGGTCCCGGCGGGCAACCCGGACTCCTCGCTCAGCCGGTCGACCGGCCAGGCCGCGCGGGCCGGCAGCGCGTCGTGCACGGCCGCGGCCGCCGGCGCCAGGTCGTCGGTCGGGCGCCGGGGGCGGGCCGGGGCCGCGGCCAGGTCCACGCCGAGGCGCCCGATCGTCTCCAGCACGTGCGCCGGGTGCCCGACCAGCTCGGCCCCCGCGCGCACCAGCTCGTGGCAGCCGACCGACATCGCCGAGGTGACCGGGCCGGGCACCGCCATCACCGGGCGCCCCAGCGCCCGCGCGTCGGAGGCCGTGCGCTGCGACCCGCTGCGCGCCCCGGCCTCGACCACCACGCAGCCCCCGCCCATCGCCGCGAGCAGGCGGTTGCGCACCAGGAACCGGTGCCGGGCCGGTACCGCCCCGGGCGGGTACTCGCTGACGACCGCCCCGGCGGCGGCGACCCGTTCCAGGAGGGACTCGTGCGCCGACGGGTAGGCCCGGTCCGGTCCGCAGGCCAGCACGGCCACGGTCGGTCCGCCGGCGGCCAGCGCTCCCCGGTGTGCGGCGGCGTCGATCCCGAACGCGGCCCCGGAGACCACGGTGACACCGGCCCCGGCGAGGACCGATCCGAACTCGGCGGCGGTGTGGGTGCCGTACCCGGTCGCGGCCCTCGACCCGACGATCGAGACGGCCAGGTCCCCCAGCGCCGACAGCGCCCCGGCGCCGCGCACCCAGAGCGCGACCGGCGGGGCGAGCTCGTCGCGCGCGAGCGCCCCGCGGGTGCCGAAGGCCGCGAACGGCCAGGCCGGCCAGTCCGCGTCCTCGGGGACGAGCAGCCGCGCCCCGACCGCGCGGGCCGCGTCGAGATCGGCTTCGGCGCGGTCGTGCGCGCGGCGCGACCGCACCCGCTCGGCCAGAGGCCCGCTCACCTCGCCGCGGCGGATCCGGTCCGCCGCGCCGACCGGGCCGTGCTCGCGGACGAGGTCCACCAGCACGCGGCAGGGCGGCTCGGCCACCCGCAGCAGGTAGGCCCGGGCCCGCAGGACCTCGGCCGGGACCCCGGCACGTCCCGCCGCGCGGTCGGTCGTCGCGGCGCTCATGCCGCGCCCCGCTCCCGGAACGACAGCGCCTCGGTGACCATCGCCCGATCCGGCCGGTCGGCCCCCGCGATGTCGGCGATCGTCCAGGCGACCCGCAGCGCCCGGTCCGCGCCGCGGGCCGAGAGCTCCCCGGCCTCCATCCGCCACTGCAGCGGTTCGACCACCGGCGGTGGCAGCGCGAACCGGGTGCGCAGCACGGTGCCGGGGACCTCGCCGTTGCATCGCCACCCCCGTCCCGACCAGCGCGCCGCGGCGGCGTCGCGCGCGGCGAGGACCCGCTTGCGGACGACGGCCGTGCACTCCCCCGGCTCCGCGGCGCCGGCCCCCAGCACGGTCACCGGGTGCATCGTGACCCGCAGGTCGACCCGGTCCAGCAGCGGGCCGGAGACCCGGCCGAGGTAGCGGCGGCGGACGGTGACCGGGCAGGTGCAGTCCCGGTCGTTGGCCGGGGCGCAGGGGCACGGGTTGGCCGCCAGCACGAGCTGGAACCGCGCCGGGTAGCGGACCGTCCCCTCGGCGCGGGCCAGGCGTACCTCGCCCTCCTCCAGGGGCGTGCGCAGGGCGTCGAGCAGGTGCGGCGGCCAGTGCGGGGTCTCGTCGACGAACAGCACCCCGCGGTGGGCCAGCGACACCGCACCGGGCCGGGCGATCCGGCTGCCGCCGCCGAGCAGCGCCGCGGCCGAGGCCGAGTGGTGCGGCGCGACGAACGGCGCGAGCGTGCTCAACGGCGCCTCGGCCCCCAGGCGACCGGCCACCGACCGGATGCCGGCCAGCTGCAACGCCTCCGCCCGGTCGAGTTCGGGCAGCAGCCCGACGATGCGCTGGGCGAGCATCGTCTTGCCGGTGCCGGGAGGGCCGACCATGAGCATGTGGTGCCCGCCCGCGGCCGCGATCTCCAGGGCCCGCCGGGCGTCCGGCTGCCCGACGACGTCGGCGAGCTCGGGCATCTCCGGCCGGTCGGGGCCGCCCGGGGCCGGTACCGGCCGGTCGAGCCGGAGGTCGCCCTCGAGCCAGGCCAGGACGTCGTTCAGCGAGCCCGCGCCGTAGACCTCCACCCCCTCGACCAGCGCCGCCTCGGGCAGCGCGGCGCTCGGGACGACGACCCGGGCGAGCCCGGCCGCGCGGGCCGCCAGCAGGCACGGCAGCACGCCGCGCACCGGGCGGATCCGCCCGTCCAGGGCGAGCTCGCCGAGCAGGGCCGTGCCCTCGAGCCTGCCCCGGCCCACCGCTCCGGCCGCCGCGAGGACGGCGCAGGCCAGGGCGGTGTCGAACCCGCTGCCGGTCTTGCGCAGCGTCGCCGGGGACAGCGCGAGGAGGATCCGCTGGTTGGGCCAGATCCGCCCGGAGTGCACGACCGCGGAGCGGACCCGGTCCTTGGACTCCTGCAGCGACGCGTCCGGCAGGCCCAGCAGGTGCACCCCCGGCATCCCGCCGCCGATCGCGGCCTCGATCTCCACCGGGACCCCGTCGACGCCGTCCACCGCGACCGACCAGACCCGCGCCAGACCGGCCATCAGAACGCCGCCGGGTAGTGGGCGATGGTGGCCTCGCGGCCCGGTGGCATCACCACCGCGACCACGTCGAACCGGATCTCCACCCAGCCCACGTGGTGCACGGCCATCCAGGCCCGCGCCAGCCTGCGGATCCGGTGCGCCTTGCGCGCCGTGACCGCCTCGGCCGGCTCGCCGAACCCGACGCCGGACCGGGTCTTCACCTCGCACACGACCAGGCGCTGCTCGGGGTCGGTCGCGACGATGTCCAGCTCGCCCTCGCGGCACCGCCAGTTCCGGGACAGCACCACCATCCCGTGGGTGTCCCGCAGGTACTCGGCGGCGGTGTCCTCACCGCGCCTGCCCAGATCGTCCTTCGCTGCCATGACGACAACGATCGCGCCGGCGGCACCGGCCGCACCGGCGAATCTCCCGACTGTGGATGCGCCACCCGTGTTGGGGACAACCGTGGCGGCAGGCCGGTCGGGGTCGCCGGGACGTCAGGGGGCCGTGCTGGGATCGGCGCGCCGCGCGCGCCCGCTCAGCCGCCGAAGGTGTCGGACTCGGGCAGCCGCAGGTCGGGCGTGTCCAGTTCCTCGATGTTGACGTCCTTGAACGTCACCACGCGCACGTTCTTCACGAAACGTGCCGGCCGGTACATGTCCCACACCCACGCGTCCGACATCCGGACCTCGAAGTAGACCTCGCCGTCGGCGTTGCGCGGGGCCACGTCGACGGAGTTGGCCAGGTAGAACCGCCGCTCGGTCTCCACGACGTAGGAGAACTGGGCGACGATGTCGCGATACTCCTTGTAGAGCGTGAGCTCCATCTCGGTCTCGTACTTCTCGAGATCCTCGGCGCTCACTGGCCTGCCCCTCCCGTGACGCTGTCCATCGGTTGCCGGGAGCCGGCGAGTTCCACCGCGTCCTCCCAGCCGTCCACGTCGTCGTCCGGGCCGGGCCCGTCCGAGTCCGACGCGTCGGCCGACCCATTGTGGACCAGCCCGGGGATACCGCCGCGCCCGGCCACCGCGGCCACGTTCGCGAACGAGAACCGGTGGTCCTCGCAGGGCCCGAGGGCACTCAGCGCGGCGTCGTGCTCCGGGGTGCAGTAGCCCTTGTGCACGGCGAACCCGTAGCCCGGACGGGCGCCGTCGAGCTCGACCATCAGCCGGTCCCGGGTCACCTTGGCCAGCACCGACGCGGCGGCGACGCAGGCCGCGACCCGGTCGCCCTTGGGCACCGCCCGGGCCGGACGCCCGACCCCGCGCACCGCGAACCCGTCGGTCAGCACGTAGCCCGGCGGCGTGGACAGGCCCGCCACGGCGCGGCGCATGCCCTCGATGTTGGCCACGTGCACCCCGCGCCGGTCGACCTCGCGCGACCCGATGACCACCACCGCGAAGTCGACGGCGCGGCGTGCGATCACCTCGAACCAGCGGTCCCGGGCGGCCGGGCTGAGCAGCTTGGAGTCGGTCAGCCCGTCGAGCGCCTTCGCGTCCGCGGGACGCAGCACGCAGGCCGCGACGACGAGCGGCCCGGCGCTCGCGCCGCGCCCGGCCTCGTCGACCCCGGCGACCGGGCCGAGCCCGTAGCGCTGCAGGGTCGCCTGCATCGTCCAGCTCCCGGAGTCGCGCACGACCGCACGCGGCGGCCGCAGCGACCCGGGCAGGACCTGGACGGGTTTGCGGGGGCGGCGCGCGGCGAGCCGGCGCGACCGCGGGACGGGAACCGGCACCGCTCTCCCGGTCAGGGTCTCGCGCGCCACCGGCTCCGGCGGCGCGTCACGGGCAGGAACCGCTCGTCCTCGGCGCGCCGGCGCAGGCTGCGCCGCCTGCCCAGGGCGAACGGGAACGTCCCCATCATGCCAAGTGCCAGCGGGGCCCCGGCCGGGAGGCCACCCCCGCCCATCGCGGTCTGGGCGGTCTGCGGGTCGATCGCGTCGACCCCGCCGAACCGGTCGAACGGCAGCACGATCAGGCGTACCTTGCCGATCACGTTCTCCTCGGGGACGGGGCCGTGCCCGGACGCCCGCGAGTCGGCCGAGTTGTTGCGCGAGTCGCCCATCATCCACATCTCGCCCTGCGGCACCGTGATCGGCCCGAACGGGATCTGCCGGGCCGGGCCGGCCTCGGGCAGGTAGTAGATGTAGGGCTCGTCGAGCGGCTGGCCGTCGACCATCACCTGGTTGAGCGCGTCGCAGCAGGCCACGGTCTGGCCGCCGACGGCGATCACCCGCTTGACGAAGTCCTTCTCGTCCGGCGGGGAGAGCCCGATCAGCGAGCCGGCCATCTGCAGCCCGCGCATCAGCCCGTTCGCCGGTGGTTCGAGCTCGTACTCCGAGGACGACCAGCTGTCCGGGCCGCGGAACACCACGACGTCACCGGGGCTGATGTCGGTGAAGTTGTAGGTGACCTTGTCGACCAGCACCCGGTCGTTCGTGCAGCCGGTGCAGCCGTGCAGCGTCGTCTCCATCGACCCGGACGGGATGACGAAGACCTTCGCCACGAACGTCGAGATCAGGAACGTGAGGACCAGCGCCACGCCGACCAGCAGCGGCAGCTCCTTCCAGAACGACATCGGCTTCTTCTCGCCGTCGTCGCCGGACCTGCCGCCCCTCGAGGTCAGTGCCGCGAGCCTGCCCGCGATCCCGGCCGGCCCGCTGCGCTTCCCCTCGCGCGGACCGTCGGTGTCGCCGGTGACCGTGGTGGTCTCCGGATCGTCGTCCCCGGGTGGGTCGGCCAGCGCCGAGGCACCCGGGCGGTCACCCGGACCGTCCCGTACCGGGTCGCGGACCCGCGCGGTGCCGTCCGCGTCGTTGCCGGTCGGCGGCACGGCGGTGGAGCGGCCCTGCGGTTCGGCGGCCCGCGGGCGCCGGCGGGGGGTCGCGGTGGACTCGGCCGCG
>CBIHNM010000183.1:0-8733 GCA_966211265.1 uncultured Pseudonocardia sp. | reverse complement strand
CGAGGGCGGCCGCGACCACCAGGGGCACCGCGATGACCAGTGCCACCCGGAACAGCGAGCCGAACATCCCGGCATCGGCCAGCGGCGCGGCCAGGGCGGTGCCGGCCGCGCTGCCCAGGAACAGCACGGTCGCGAACAACGCCACCGCCGACGCCCGGGCCTGCGGCACCACCTGCGTCGCCCAGGTCTGCAGCGTCGAGTGCAGGAACGCCCAGGCCCCACCGAGGCCGGCCCCCGCCGCGAGCACGGTCGCCGGGTTCACCGCGACCGACGGACCGACCCACGCCGCGACCAGGAACGCACCGCCGATCGCGGCCAGACCGGCCGGCGTGACGCGCCCGACCAGGCGCCGCACCAGCCGCGAGAACACCAGCGCCCCGACCCCGAACCCGCCCGAGACGAGCCCGGCCACCGCCGCCGAGGAGCCCAGCGCCTGCAACGCCGGCGCCAGGAACGTCAGGGCCGCCAGCACGACGACGCCCTCGACGAAGGCGAGCAGCAGCACGGCCCGGGCCCAACGGTCGGCCAGCACGGTGCCCAGCGGCCGCAGCGCACGCGCGAGCCCGCCGGCACCGGTCGCGGCGACGGGTTCGGGCAGGCGCCGCAACGCGACGAACAGGCCGGCCCCGGCGGCGGCGGTCAGCCCGAACACCGTCCGCCAGCCGACGAGGTCGGCCAGCAGGCCCGCACCGGCCGTCGCGACGGCCGTGCCCAGCGCGGACGCCGCCAGGACGTCGGACAGCGGGCGCTGGCGCACCTCCTGCGGCCACGTGTCGCCCACGTACACCAGCGAGGCCGGGATCAGGGCCGCGAAACACCCGCCGGTGACGACCCGGGCGATCAGCAGCACGGTGACGTTCGGCGCCAGGGCGGACACGAGGCCACCGGCCGTGGCACCGCACAGCGCCATCCGCATCACCCGGACCCGGCCGAGCCGGTCGCTGAGCACCCCCCACACCGCCTGCATCAGCCCGTAGGCCAGGAAGTAGCCGCTCGCCACCGCGGCCGTGACACCGAGCGAGACGTGCAGGTCGATCGCGATCAGCACCAGCAGGGGCGCGATCGCGAACCGGTCGCACGTGCTGACCAGCGAGGCGAGCTGCAGCAGCCGCAGCCGCCGGGCGCCGTCGGGGACCCCGGCACCGTCCGGGACGTCCGGGGCGGATGCGTCACGGCGGGGGTCGGGCACCTCACCACTGTCCCCCGGACGCGCGGCCGGCGACGACGCCGGGCCGCCGACCACGACGGTCTTGCCGCCCCGGCCGCGGGCGGGGAAGAGTGGGCCGCACCCGGCGGGACACCGGCGAGACGTCGACGACGAGGGACAGGAGTGCCGTGGCGAGCAGCGGAACCGCGCGCGAGACCGGCCGGGTCACCGGCCGCGGGATGACCATGAGCGACCTGCTCGCCCGGCACGCACGGACCCACCCGGCCGCGGTGGCCCTGCGCGACGCACGGGTGTCGCGGACCTACCGCGAGCTCGACGCCCGGGTCACCCGGCTGGCGAACGCGCTGCTCGAGCGCGGGGCCGGGCACGGGGAGCGGGTCGCGGTGCTCGGCCTGAACTCGGTCGAGGTGGCCGAGGCCTACCTGGCGACCCTGCGCACGGGGGCGATCTGCGTCCCGGTGAACTTCCGTCTGGTCCCCGACGAGATCGCCTACGCGCTCGACGACAGCGGGGCGGTGGTCGTCGTCTGCGACACCGGGTTCGCCCCGTCGGTGGACGCGGCACGGAAGTCGGCGCCCTCGGTCCGGTCGGTGATCACCATCGGGGAGGGCCCGGAGCCGCTCGAGGACGTCGTCGCGGCCGCCTCGCAGCGCTACTCCGAGGCCCCGGTGGCCGACGAGGACCCCGCGTTCATCATGTACACCTCGGGGACGACCGGCCGCCCCAAGGGCGCCGTGCTCACCCACCGCAACCTGCTGCTGCACGCGTTCTCCCAGATCGCGCACCTGGGCATCGGCGCCGACGACAAGGTGTGGCTGTCCGGGGCGCCGCTGTTCCACATCGCCGGGCTGGCCGGGATGATCCCGCCGCTGATCACCGGCGGGCGCACGATCATCGCGTCGTCGGGCGGGTTCGACCCGGCCGCGACGATCGCGCTGCTCGAACGCGAGTCGGTGTCGTCGTGCTTCTTCGTCCCGGCCCAGTGGGCGGCGATGTGCGCGGTGCCCGACATCGGCGACCGGGACCTCTCGTCGCTGCGCCGGATCTCCTGGGGCGCGGCCCCGGCCTCGACCTCGCTGCTCCGCACGATGATCGACACCTTCCCGCAGGCGCAGGTCGTGACCGCGTTCGGGCAGACCGAGTGCAGCCCGGTGACCTGCACGCTGCGCGGCGAGGACGCGATCCGCAAGATCGGCTCGATCGGCACGCCGATGGTCAACGTCGAGGTGCGGGTCGTCGACGACGACGGCGACGACGTCCGCCCCGGCGACGTCGGCGAGATCGTCTACCGCGGCCCGACGGTGATGAAGGAGTACTGGAACAAGCCCGCCGAGACCGCGGAGGCGTTCCGCGGCGGCTGGTTCCACTCCGGCGACCTGGTCCGCGAGGACCCCGACGGCTACTACTACGTGGTCGACCGGAAGAAGGACATGATCATCTCCGGTGGCGAGAACATCTACTGCGCCGAGGTGGAGAACGTGCTGGCCGGGCATCCGAAGGTCGCCGACGTCGCGCTGATCGGCGTGCCGCACCCGACGTGGGGCGAGACGCCGCTGGCCGTGGTCGTCGCGGCCGACCCGCACGACCCGCCGACCGGCCCGGAGATCGAGGAGTTCTGCCGGGAGCGCCTGGCCGCCTACAAGCGCCCGACCCGGATCACGGTGCTGCCCGAGCTGCCGCGCAACCCCGGCGGCAAGGTCCTCAAGACCCGCCTGCGCGAGCAGAACGAGGCCGGGACGCTCGTCGCCCGGCCCGCCGTCTGACCCGGCCGCTACCGTCGCGACCATGCCCGACCTGGACCCGGAGGAGTTCCGCCGGCTCGGCCACCGCTATGTCGACTGGGTCGCCGAGCACCGGGCCGGGCTGGCATCGCGCCCGGTGCGCGACGACGTCGAGCCCGGCTCGGTACGGGCCCGGTTCCCGCCCGAGGCGCCGGAGGCCCCGCAGGAGCTGGAGACGCTGCTGCAGCGGGTGGACGACATCGTCGTCGGGGCCGACACCCGCTGGCAGCACCCGGGCTTCCACGCCTACTTCCCGGCCAACGCCTCGCTGACCTCACTGCTCGGGGAGATCGTCGCCGGCGGGCTCGCCCCGCAGGGGATGCTGTGGTCGACCTCGCCGGCCTGCACCGAGGTCGAGCAGGCGCTGACCGACCAGCTCGCCCGCGCGCTCGGCCTGCGCGAGGCGTTCACCCACTCCGGCGGGGGCGGCGGGTCGATCCAGGACTCGGCCTCCTCGGCGGTGCTGGTCGCGCTGCTGACCGCCCTGCACCGGGCCTCCGGCGGGACCTGGCGCGAGACCGGGGTGACCGGGGCCGAGCGGGTGTACGTGAGCGCCGAGACGCACTCGTCGGTGGCCAAGGCGGTGCGGGTGGCCGGGCTGGGCGAGCGGGGGCTGCGCACGGTCGGCTTCGCGCCGGGGACCCGGACGATGGACCCGCTCGCGCTGGCCGCGATGCTCGAGGCGGACGCCGCGCAGGGGCTGGTCCCGGTGCTGGTGTGCGCGACCGTCGGCACCACCGGCACCGGCGCCGTCGACCCGGTGCGGGAGATCGCGACGGCGGCGGCCCGCCATGGAGCGTGGACCCACGTCGACGCGGCCTGGGCCGGGGCGGCCGCGCTGTGCCCGGAGTTCCGCCACCTGCTCGACGGGGTGGAGCTGGCCGACTCCTTCTGCACCGACGCGCACAAGTGGCTGCTCACCGCGTTCGACGCGTCGCTGTTCTGGGTGCGCGACGCCGCCGCGCCGCCGTCGGCGCTGTCGCTGACCCCGGCCTACCTGCGCGACAGCGCGTCGGACTCCGGCGCGGTGGTGGACTACCGGGACTGGCAGGTGCCGCTGGGGCGGCGGTTCCGCGCGATGAAGCTGTGGGCCGTGCTGCACGGTCAGGGGCTGGAGGGGCTGCGCGCGCACCTGCGCGGGCACGTCGCGCTGGCCGGCGAGCTGGCCCGCCGGGTCCGGGCGCATCCGGGCCTGGAGCTGGTGACCGAACCGTCGCTGTCGCTGGTCTGCCTGCGCGTCCGCACGGGCGGGACCGAGGACCGGGACGACGCGGCGACCCGGTCGTTGCTCCGGGCCGTGAACGACTCCGGGCGCAGCTACCTGTCGCAGACCGTGGTCGACGGGCGGTCCGTGATCCGGGTGGCCTTCGGCGCGATCACCACGACCCACCGGGACCTCGAGGAGCTCTGGGCGGTCCTCGGGAATCCGTAGTGATCATACCGGTGCAGTAAGGCTACCCTGCCTCCATGAGAGGGTCGGTGCCGCACAGCGGCACGGGGGCGTCCGTCCTGCGGGCGTCGGTGGGGGCGTTCCGGCGCAGGCTCGTGGCGGCGTCGGTGTTGTTCGGGCTGCACCAGACCGGGGAGGCGCTGGTCCCGGTGCTCGTCGGTGTCGTCATCGACCAGGCGGTGGGCACCGGTGACGCCGGTGCCCTCGTCCTGTGGCTGGTCGTGCTCGGCGCCGACTTCGCGATGCTGTCCTACAGCTACCGGTTCGGCGCCCGCCAGGCCTGGCACGCCGACGTGCACGCCGACGTGCGGTTGCGGATGCAGCTCGCCGAACGCCTACTGCACCCGCGCGGCGGCGCCGAGGCCGGACGCCTGCCCGGGGCCCTGGCCAGCATCGCGGTGGCCGACGCCAAGCGGGTCGCGGTGGTGAACTTCGTGCTGCCGCTGGGGGTGGCGGCGATCGCGGCCGTCGTCGTCGCCGCGGTCTCCCTGCTGACGATCTCGCTGCCGCTGGGCCTGCTCATCCTGCTCGGCACGCCGCCGCTGCTCTGGCTCGTCCAGCTCGTGGGCGCGCCGCTGGAGCGGCGCAGCGGCCCGGAGCAGGAGCGGGCCGCGCAGGCCTCCGGCGTGGCGGCCGACCTGGTGACCGGCATCCGGGTGCTCAAGGGGATCGGCGCGGAGGCCGCCGCCGTACGCCAGTACACCGCCACCAGCCGCAGCGCCCTGCGCGCGACGCTGCGTGCGACCCGGGCCGAGGCCGGTTTCCTCGGGACCGTCGCGCTGGCCAACGGCCTGTTCCTGGCTCTGATCGCGCTCGTCGGCGGCCGCCTCGCCGCCGACGGCGAGCTCAGCATCGGCGGGCTGGTGGCCGCCGTCGGGCTGGCCCAGTTCCTGGTCAACCCGCTGCAGGTGTTCGGGTTCGTCAGCGCCCGGATCGCCCAGGGTCGCGCCTCGGCGAGCCGGATCGCCGAGGTCCTCACCTCCGGCCACGCCGTCGGTGCGGGCCGGACCCCGGCCCCGGCGGGCAACGGCAGCACCCCGGGCCCGACGGCGCCGGCGCTGCTCGGGGGTGTGCTCGCGGTACGCGGGCTGACCCACGGCGGGCTGCGCGGCCTCGACCTGCAGGTCGCGCCCGGCGAGCTGGTCGGGGTCGTGGCCCGGGACCCGGCGCACGCCGGGGCGTTGATGGCCTGCCTGGCCCGCGAGACCGAACCCGACGCCGGACGGGTGGAGCTCGACGACGTCCCGCTCGAGGCCTACCCGCCCGAGGTCGCCCGCGCCGCGGTGCTGGTCGCCGCGCACGACGCGCACCTGTTCTCCGGGACCCTGCGCGACAACGTGCTCGCCGGCGGCCCACAGACCCGCGACCTGGAGCCGGCGATGGCCGCCGCGCAGGCCGACCAGGCCGCGGACACGCTGCCGGGCGGCCGGGAGACCGAGATCGCCGCGCGCGGCAGCTCGCTGTCCGGCGGGCAGCGCCAGCGGGTCGCGCTGGCCCGCGCCCTCGCCGCGGACGCCCCGGTCCTGGTGCTGCACGACCCGACGACGGCCGTCGACGCGGTGACCGAGGCCCGGATCGCCGCGGGCCTGCGCGACGTCCGGGCCGGGCGCGCCACCGTGCTGCTCACCACCAGCCCGGCCCTGCTCGCGGTGTCCGACCGGGTGCTGCTGATCGACGAGGGCCGGGTGAGCGCGCAGGGCACCCACGACGAGCTGATGCACGACCCCGCCTACCGCGCGGTGGTGACCGGATGAGCGGGCCCCTGCTGCCCACCGCCGAGGGCCCGCGGATGCGCGCGGTGCTGCGCGAGCTGCTCCGACCGCACCGCACGGTGGCGGTGGTGGCCCTGCTCGTGCTCGTCGGCGGCGCCGCGGTCAGCCTGCTCACCGCGCCGCTGCTCGGGCGGATCGTCGACATCGCGGCGCAGAACCGCGGGGCCGACGCCGTCACCGGCCCGGTCCTGGCGCTGGTCGCGGTCGCGCTCGCGCAGGGCCTGCTCGCGGTCCTGGGTGTCTCGCTCGTCGCCCGGGTCGGCGAGACGATGCTGGCCCGGCTGCGCGAGCGCTTCGTCGACCGCGCCCTGCACCTCCCGCTCGAGCAGCTGGAACGGGCCGGGGCCGGCGACCTGACCTCCCGGGTCACCGACGACGTGAAGGTCGTCGGTGACGCGGTCCGGGAGGCGCTGCCCGCGTTCGCCCGGGCCGCGCTGCTGATCGGCCTGACCCTGGTCGGGCTCGCCGCGCTGGACTGGCGGTTCCTGCTCGGTGCGCTGCTGGCGGTGCCGATCCAGGCCGTGACCGCGCGCTGGTTCCTGCGCCGCTCGGGCCCGATCTACACCGAGCAGCGGATCGCGGGCGGGGCCCAGCAGCAGCAACTGCTCGACACCGCGGGCGGGGTCGCCACGGTCCGGGCGTTCCGCCTGCACGGCCGGCACCTCGAGCGCATCCGGGACCGCGCCGAGGCCGTCGCGACGCTGGCGATGCGCACGGTCCGGCTGCAGACGCGGTTCTTCGGACGGCTCAACGGCGCCGAGTTCGTCGGCGTGACCGGGGTGCTCGTCGCCGGGTTCGTGCTGGTCCGCGGCGGCGGCGCGTCGATCGGCACGGCGAGTGCCGCGGCCCTGTACTTCATCAACCTGTTCAACCCGATCAACATCGTGCTCTTCCAGCTCGACGCGGCGCAGCTGGCCACCGCCGGGCTCCGGCGGATCATCGGGGTGGCCGAGCTGCCGCCGGAGAACCGGCCGCAGGACCCGGCGCGACCCGCCGACGCCCGGGTCCGGGCGACCGGATTGGGCCACGCCTACGTCACCGGACACCCGGTGCTGCACGGCGTCGACCTCGACGTCGCACCCGGTGCCCGCGTCGCGCTGGTCGGCGCGAGCGGTGCCGGGAAGACGACCCTGGCCAAGCTCGTGGCCGGGATGGCCCTGCCGTCGGCCGGCTGGGTCGAGGTCGGGGGCGTCCGGCTCGAGGACCAGGGCCCCCAGGTGGCGCGCGAGACGGTCGCGCTTATCACCCAGGAGGTACACGTCTTCGCCGGGCCGCTGGCCGCCGACCTGCGCCTGGCCCGCCCGGACGCGACCGACGGCCAGCTGCGCGCGGCGCTGGACTCGGTCGGGGCGCTGGGCTGGGCGTCCTCGCTGCCGGGCGGGCTCGACACCGTGGTCGGCGACGGCGGGCACACGCTCACCGTCGTGCAGTCCCAGCAGCTGGCGCTGGCCCGCCTGGTCCTGGCCGACCGCCCGGTGGTGATCCTCGACGAGGCGACGGCGGAGGCCGGGAGCTCGGGCGCGCAGACACTGGAGGCCGCCGCCGACGCCGTGCTGCGGGGACGGACGTCGCTGGTGGTGGCACACCGGCTCACCCAGGCCGCCGGCGCGGACCTCGTCGTCGTGCTCGACGGCGGGCGCATCGTCGAGCAGGGGACCCACGCGGAGCTGGCGGCCGGCGACGGGCGCTACGCCCGGCTGTGGTCGGCCTGGTCGGGCCTGCGTGAGACCACCCGTTCCAGCCTCCGGGAGCACGACCCCGGCAGATGACCGCCACCCCGGCTTGCTCCGCAGCGCCGCACGGGTCGGTGTGGTGGACGCGGGGCGACGACGAACTCACCCGAGCAGGGCCCGCGCCAGGTCCTTCCACTGCGCCAGCATCGGGTCCCCGCCGGGGTCGCGGGGGTCGAAGGTGTAGGTCAGCGCGGTGCCGCGCATGGAGGTCAGAAGCAGGTCGCGCAGCTGCCGGAAGCGCGGGCGTGCGGCGAGGTCGTCGCCGAACATGCGCGCCATCGAGGCCCGGATCGCGGCGCCGAGACGACGCTCCTCGGGGCGCAGCGCCTCGGCGATCTCGCCGTTGCACCGGGCCGCGGTCCAGAGCTCGACCGAGGCCCAGAAGTGCGGCTCGGAGAAGCTCTCCCAGAGCAGCTCGATCACCCGGTCGGCGCGTTCCCACGGGCCGACCGGGACCGGGCCCCCGTCGAGCAGGCGGGTGATGCGCTCCTCGGTGTCGGCGACCCGCTTCACGGCGAGGTGCTGCGCCGCGGCGACGAGCAGCCGGTCCCGGGACGGGAAGTGGTGCAGCAGGCGTCCACGGGACACCCCGGCGGCGCCCTGGATGGTCAGGGTCGTCGCGCCGGAGTAACCACCGTCGATCAGGCAGGCGACGGCGGCGTCGAGGATCCGGGACCTGCTGTCCTCGGACCGCTGGGCCCGGGTCCTCGACGTCGGGGAAGGGTGTGCGGTCATGATCGGCGTCAGAGCCCGAGGCTCCGGCCGATCACCTCCTTCATGATCTCGGTGGTGCCACCGTAGATCCGGGTGATCCGCGCGTCGGCGTAGG
>CBIHNM010000182.1:0-8763 GCA_966211265.1 uncultured Pseudonocardia sp. | reverse complement strand
CGCACCGGGCCGTCGGCGCCGGGCGCCGGGGCGCGGTGCGATCCGGTCGCGGCGGGCGGGGCGGCGTCGGCGAGCCGGCGGGACCGAGCGGCAGGTGCGGCGCCGTCCGGGCCCGGGGCGCGCCGGGACTGCGGACCGTCCTCGCGGCCCGGTACCGGGTCCTCGACGCCGCGGCCGGAGCGGTCGTCACCCTGCGGGCGACCCGAGCGCGGGGGCGGCCGCTCCTCGCGGGGCGGGCGACGGCGTGGCCCGGTGTCGGGGCCGGTGCCGTCGAAGGCGTAGGCGTCCCGGACTCGTTCGGCCGGACGGCGCCCGGTCGTCTGCTCCACGGCACGCCCGCCGGGCCCGGCGGCGCGCGGGTCCTCGCCGTTGCGACCGTTGCGGCCGTTCGTCCCGTCGTCGTGGCCGCCGGGGCCCCGCGGGCCCGGGCCGCGGCCGTTCGCCTCGTGGCCGGGGTCGCGGTACCCCGCCGGGCGGCCCGGATCGGGGTACCCGCCTCCGGCCGGACCCTGCCGGGGGTCGCCACCCTCGGGGTCGGCGGCGCGGTGGGACCGGGCCGTCCTCGGCCGCTCCGCGGGACGCTCGCCGTCCGGGCCCGGCAACACGGCCCCGTGCCGGGCGGGAACCCCCCGCTGCAGCGCGGCGCCGAGCAGGAAGTCCTGCTCCCGCTCCACCCCTGCCGGGGGGCCTGCGGGCCCACGACGGCCCTGGTCGTCGGCGGGAGTGCGGCGCCCGTCCTGCTCCTCCGCCGGGGCATCGCTGCCGCGGTACCGCCGGGGGCGGGCCCGGCGGTCATCGGGGAGCTCGGGGAATGCCACGTGTCGAGGCTACGTCACCGAACCATCACGACGGGGTGACGGTTACGACGCGGAGGGGGTCTCTCGACGCTCCTTGATCTTCGCGGCCTTGCCGCGCAGGTCACGCAGGTAGTACAGCTTCGCGCGGCGGACGTCGCCGCGGGTCGCGACCTCGATCTTGTCGATGTTGGGCGAGTGCACCGGGAAGGTGCGCTCGACGCCGACGCCGAACGAGATCTTGCGAACGGTGAAGGTCTCCCGCGCGCCCTCTCCGTGACGGCGGATCACGACGCCCTGGAACACCTGGACACGGGAGCGGCTGCCCTCGATGACCTTCACGTGCACCTTGAGCGTGTCACCCGGCCGGAAGGCGGGGATGTCGGAGCGCAGCATCTGCGCGTCCAGTGCGTCCAGGGTGTTCATCGCGAAGGTCCGTCCTCGTGGTCGTACGTGGTTCTCGTCCGTCGGTGCCGCGGTCACCCGTCGAGCCGACGAGCGCCGTCCCGGAGTCGAGTCGGGTGCGTCCACCGGCGCGGCTTCTCACCGCTCCGGGCGCTGGCAACCCGTCTATAGTGCCAGACACGCCGGATCACCCGGACACCCGGTGGGGTCGGCCGCCGCTCAGGCGGTCGCGTCCCCGGCCTCCCCGGCGGCCCGCACGGTGTCGAGGAACGCGCGGTCGGCGCGGTCGAGCGCACCGGCGGGCAGCGCGTCGAGCAGGTCCGGGCGACGGTGGTGGGTCCGTTCCAGCGAACGGTCCCGGCGCCAGCGGTCGATCGCGGCATGGTTGCCGCTGCGCAGCACGTCCGGCACCGCGAGGTCGCGCCAGACCTCGGGGCGGGTGTAGGCGGGCCCCTCCAGCAGCCCGTCGGAGAACGAGTCCTCGGCCGCCGAGCGCGGGTTGCCGAGCACCCCGGGCAGCAGCCGGACCACGGCCTCGACCATCGCCAGCACGGCGACCTCGCCGCCGACGAGCACGTAGTCGCCGATGCTGACCTCCTCGACCGGGACCCGGCGCGCGGCGTCCTCGAGCACCCGCTGGTCGATCCCCTCGTAGCGCCCGCACGCGAACACCAGCCGCTGCTCGCCCGAGAACTCCCGGGCGAGGGCCTGGGTGAAGGGCCGGCCGGCGGGCGTCGGCACCACCAGCCGCGCGGGCGGCCCGGCGAGCACCTCGTCGAGGGCCTCGCCCCAGACCTGCGGGCGCATGACCATGCCGGGGCCGCCGCCGTAGGGCGAGTCGTCGACGGCCTGGTGCACGTCGTGGGTCCACCCACGCAGGTCGTGCACCGCCAGCTCCAGCAGGCCGCGCTCGATCGCCCGCCCGAGCAGGGCCTCGCGCAGCGGCGCGAGATAGGAGGGGAAGATGCTCACCACGTCGATCCGCACGCGCCGGATCGTCGCAGAGCCCCCCACCGTCGCCGCGGCCGAGAGGAGTCCCCGCATGCCGCCGGAGTGGTACTCCGCGTTGTGGTCGACCCACCGGCAGTGGGAGCTGCTGCTCCCGGTCGTGCTGGCGCTGGTCCTGACCACGCTGATCGGCCTGGAACGCGAGGCCGGTGCGAAGAGCGCAGGGCTCCGCACGCACACCCTGGTCGGGGTGGGGGCTGCGGTGTTCATGCTGATCTCGAAGTACGGCTTCGGCGACCTGCTCGGCCAGGACACCGTCTCGATCGACCCGTCCCGGGTCGCGGCGCAGATCGTGTCCGGTATCGGCTTCCTCGGCGCGGGACTGATCTTCGTCCGGCAGGACGCGGTGCGCGGGCTGACCACCGCGGCCACCATCTGGCTGGCCGCGGCCGTCGGCAGCGCCTGCGGCGCCGGGCTGCCGCTGCTCGCTCTGGCGGCCACCGCGGGGCACTTCGTGGTCACCCGCGGCCTGAAGCCGCTGGGGCGGGCCACCCGCCGCCGTCGCCGCGAACCGCCGGTCCTGCGGCTGCGCTACACCGACGGCCTGGGCGTCCTGCGCACCGTGCTGGAACGCTGCACCGGCGCCGGCTTCGCCGTCGCGCAGGTCTCGGTGGAGCGCGGGACGGTCACCGACGACGGCATCCGGGTCGCGGCGCTGACCCTGCTGCTGGAGGGCAGCGGCGACCTGCCCGGCCTGGCCGGCGAGCTGGCCGAGCTCGACGGCGTCCGCTCCGCCTCCACCGGGACCGAGGGCCCCGACGACGAGGACGACGAGCTCTGACCCCGGTCCGCGACGGCCCCTACTCCTCCGGGTCGAGCAACCCCTCGGGCGGGTCGAGGACGACCCGTCCGCCGTCCAGGTCCACCGTGGGCACGATCGCGGCCACGAACGGCACCATCGCCTCCGGGCCGTCCGGACGCGCCAGGACCAGCAGCTCTCCCCCTGGCCCGTGCACGACCTCGCGGACGGTGCCCACGACCGTCCCGTCGGTCAGCTCGGCCCGCAGGCCCTCCAGCTGGTGGGCGTGGAACTCGTCCGGGTCCTCCGGCGCGGCCAGCGCCGAGGTCGACATCAGCAGCTGCGCACCGCGCAGCGCCTCGGCCCCGTCCCGGTCGGAGACCCCGTCGAAGCGCACGAGCATCCGCCCGGAGTGCGGGCGCGCGGTCGCCACGCGCAACGACGCCCCGCGGGCCCCGCCGGCACGGCGCACCGCGAGCTCCGTGCCGGGCGCGAACCGCTCCTCGGGGGCGTCGGTGTGCAGGTCGACCACGGTCTCCCCACGCAGACCGTGCACGCGCACGACGACGCCGACCAGGACCATGTCCCGGTCGGCGTGCGTGCTCGTCCGGCCGGCGTCGGTCGGTCGTGTCCCGATGACCGACCCGCCTAGCGGTCGGTGTCGACGACGTCGACCCGGACCCCGCGGCCGCCCACGCCACCGATGACGTTGCGCAGCGCGGTGGCCGTACGGCCACCGCGGCCGATCACCTTGCCGAGGTCGTCGGGGTGCACCCGGACCTCGAGGATCCGGCCACGTCGCCCGGTCACCATGTCCACCTTGACCGCGTCGGGGTGGTCCACGATGCCGCGCACGAGGTGCTCGAGGGCGTCCGCGAGGAGGGTCACGACTCGGTGGCGGGGGCGTCGGCGTCCTTGGTCGCGTCGACGACGTCGTCGGCCTTGGTGGCCGCCTCGACCGGGGCGGCGTCGGCGGTCTTGCCGACGCGGTCGGACGAGCCGCCCTTGTCGGCCTTCTTCTTCGGCGTGGTGGCCGCGGTCGTCGGCTCGTCGTTCGCCTCGGCCAGCGCCTGCTGGAAGCGGGCCAGCTTGTCGACCTTCTCCGCCTGCGGCTTCAGGGTGCCCTCGGAACCGGGCAGGCCCTTGAACTTCTGCCAGTCGCCGGTCACCTCGAGCAGGCTCTGCACCGACTCGGTCGGCAGGGCGCCGACACCGAGCCAGTACTGCGCACGGTCGGAGTCGATCTCGATCAGGCTCGGCTCGTTCTTCGGGTGGTACTTGCCGATGGTCTCGATCGCCCGGCCGTTGCGCCGGGTGCGCGAGTCGGCGACGACGACGCGGTAGTAGGGCTGGCGGATCTTGCCCAGACGCATCAGCTTGATCTTGACGGCCACGCTGTGGGTGCTCCTCGCGAAAGTATGTGTCGTGCTGCGACGAGTCAGCGGGCGCTCGCGTGGGGTTACGGGCTCGCTGCCTCTTTCGGCATGGCCGCGGTTGGTAGAGGGCCGACCGCGAACCTGAACCGCCATTCTGCCAGATGGCCCCCGGCATGCCACGCCCTCCCCGGCCGGGCGGCGGCGCGCCTAGACCTGGACGACGCCCACCAACATCAACGCCAGCGCCAGGCCGGGCAGGAAGTTGTTCATCTGGTGGGCCAGCACGCTCGCGCCGAGTCGGCCGGTCAGCATCCGGGCCAGTCCCAGCGGCAGGGCCACCACGAACAGCAGCGGCGTGCGGGTGAGCTCGAAGTGCGCGAACGCGAACAGCAGCGTGGTGACCAGGTAGATCACGACCGGCCGGTCCGGGATGTGCTTGGCCACCGCGCCCCAGAGCAGGCCGCGGTACATGATCTCCTCGCAGAACGGTGCGACGACGACCACCACGAACATCACCAGCAGTGCCGTCGGCCAGGACGTCCGCACCCCGGCGAAGACGTCGCCGACCGCGGTCGCCGCCCCCTCGGGACCGACGATCGAGGCGTAGACCAGCGCCGCGGGCACCGTCAGCAGGAGCCCGAGGAAGCCGATCACCAGCCCGACCCCGACGTCGTCCCAGGACCAGCGCAGCCCCAGGTCCAGCGCCGGGCCGTTGCCCCGCCACCGGGCGAACACGAGCGCGGTGGCCGCGGCGAGCACCGTCGGCACGACCAACGCGGCCAGGATCCCGCCGATCGAGCCCTGGGTCGGGACCAGGTACCCGACCAGCAGCGACATCCCGAGGAAGACCCCCTCGACGACGGCGAACGCACCGATCCCCCACCGGTGCGGCGGGGGCGGCGGTGCCGGCCGCAGGCCGAACGGGCCGCGGCGGCCCGGCGGGGGCCCGGACGGGCCCGGCGGCGGGCCGGGCCACGGCTGCGGGTACCCCTGCGGGTGGCCGGGCCATCCGGCGGGGGCGCCGGGGCCCGGCGCGGGGCCGGCGGGGCCGTACGGCTCCCCGGGCACCGGGGCCGAACCGTGCGGCCCTGTCGGCCCCGCGGTCACGAGCTCCCCACCGGCACCCGGCGGCCGCGTACCACCACCGTGCGGGGGTGGCGCAGCGACTCCAGGTCCAGGCGCGGGTCGTCGCGGTAGACGACCAGGTCGGCGCGGGCGCCGGCCTCGAGACCGGGGCGCCCGAGCCAGCTCCGTGCCGACCAGCTCGCCGCGCCGAGGGGGTCCGGGTGCCCGGCGTCGCGCAGGGCCACGATCTCGTCGACGATCCGGCCGGGCCGGATCCCGCCGCCGGCGTCGGTGCCCGCGTAGACCGGGATCCCGGCCTCCGCGGCGCGCCGGACGACGTCGGCGGCCCCGGCGTGCAGCGCGCGCATGTGCGCGGCGTAGTCCGGGTACCTCGTCGCGCCGTCGGCGATCGACGGGAACGTCTCCACGTTGATCAGCGTCGGTACCAGCGCGGTGCCCCGGGCGGCCATCTGCGAGATGAGGTCGTCGGACAGGCCGGTGCCGTGCTCGATGCAGTCGATCCCGGCACCGACCAGCCCGTGCAGGGCGTCGGTGCCGAACACGTGCGCGGTGACCCGGGCCCCGGCCTCGTGCGCGGCGGCGATCGCCTCGGCCAGCACGTCGTCGGGCCAGAGCGGGGCCAGGTCCCCGACGCCACGGTCGATCCAGTCCCCGACCAGCTTCACCCAGCCGTCGCCGTCGGCGGCCTGCCGGCGCACCTCGTCGACCAGGAGCTTCGGGTCGTCGAGCTCGACGGCCAGGCCCGGGATGTAGCGCTTCGGGCGGGCCACGTGCCGCGCCGCCCGGATGATCTCGGGCAGGTCCTCGCGGGCCTGCAGCGCCGAGGTGTCGACCGGGGAGCCGCAGTCGCGGATCAGCAGCGTGCCGGCGTCGCGGTCGGTGCGGGCCTGGCGCTCGCACTCGTCGAGGTCGGCGACCGGGCCGTCGGGCCCGAGCCCGACGTGGCAGTGCGCGTCGACCAGGCCCGGGACGACGAACCCGCCGTCACCGAGGTCCTCGGCGCCCGGCAGCGGGCCGTCGCTGAACCGGCCCTCGCCGTCGATCCACAGTTCGGTGTCCTCACCGGAGGGCAGGACCGTGGCCCGCAGCCGCCATCCGGTGACCGGCAGGTCGCCCATCAGGGCTTCTTCTTGCCGAAGTTGAGCTTCGAGGGGTCGAAGCCGGCCGGGAGCTGGTCCATCGAGCCGAGGCCGGGCGGCAGCTGCTGCAGGCTCTCGGGCATGTGCGACAGGTCCGGCATGCCCGCGGCACGCGAGGGCGTCGGGCCGCCCTTGCGGCCCTTCTTGGCCTGCCGTGCCTTGCGCGCGTTCTTCGGGACCTTCTTGGTCGCGCTGCGCCCGCCCCCGCCGAAGCCGAACTGGCCGGCCATCTGCTTCATCATCTTGCGGGCCTCGAAGAACCGGTTGACCAGGTCGTTCACGTCCGACACGGTCACGCCGGAGCCGTTCGCGATGCGCGTCCGGCGGGACGCGTTGATCATCTTCGGGTCGTCCCGCTCGGCCGGGGTCATGCCGCGGATGATCGCCTGCAGCTTGTCGATCTGCTTGTCGTCGACCTGGGACAGCGCGTCCTTCATCTGCCCGGAGTTGGCGCCGGGCAGCATCCCCAGGATGTTGCCGATCGGGCCCATCTTGCGGATCGCCAGCATCTGCTGCAGGAAGTCCTCGAGCGTCAGCTCTCCGGAGCTCAGCTTGGCCGCGGTGGCCGCGGACTGCTCGGCGTCGAAGTGCTGCTCGGCCTGCTCGATCAGCGTGAGCAGGTCGCCCATGCCCAGGATCCGCGAGGACATCCGGTCCGGGTGGAAGACGTCGAAGTCGGCGAGCTTCTCGCCGTTGGAGGCGAACAGGATCGGCTGCCCGGTCACCTCGCGGACCGAGAGCGCGGCACCACCGCGGGCGTCACCGTCGAGCTTGGTGAGCACGACACCGGTGAAGCCGACGCCGTCGCGGAAGGCCTCGGCCGTGGCGACCGCGTCCTGACCGATCATCGCGTCGACGACGAACAGGACCTCGTCCGGCTCGACCGCGGTGCGGATGTCGGAGGCCTGGCGCATCAGCTCGGAGTCGACGCCGAGGCGGCCCGCCGTGTCGACGACGACCACGTCGTAGAGCTTGTCCTTCGCGTGCGCGATGCCCTCGCGGGCCACCCGGACCGGGTCGCCGGGGCCCTCCGGAAGCTCCCCCGAGCCGGTGGCCCCGGGGTGCGGGGCGAACGTGGGCACCTCCGCGCGCTCACCGACGATCTGGAGCTGGTTGACCGCGTTCGGACGCTGCAGGTCGCAGGCCACCAGCAGCGGGGTGTGGCCCTGGTTCTTGAGCCAGCGGCCGAGCTTGCCGGCCAGCGTCGTCTTGCCGGAGCCCTGCAGGCCGGCCAGCATGATGACCGTCGGCGGCTCCTTGGCGAACGACAGGCGCCGGGTCTCGCCGCCGAGGATGCCGACGAGCTCCTCGTTGACGATCTTGACGACCTGCTGTGCCGGGTTCAGCGCACCGGAGACCTCCGCCCCCTTCGCCCGCTCCTTGACGCGGGTGATGAAGGCGCGGACCACGGGCAGCGCGACGTCCGCCTCCAGCAGCGCGATCCGGATCTCGCGCGCGGTGGCATCGATGTCGGCGTCGGAGAGCCGGCCCTTGCCGCGCAGGTCGCGGAGTGTGGAACCGAGCCGCTCGGAGAGGGAGTCGAACACCCTGCCCAGCCTACTTGGCCACCCGCAGACCGCGATGGGCGCAGGACCGATCCAGTACCCGGGCGCTCTCCCAGCCCGCAGGCGGCCCGTCGCGGCGCAGGCGTCCGGCGACGTCGCCGGCCCGGGTGACGTGCTCGGCGAAGGCCCGTCCGCGCACCACACGGCCCCGGACGTGCTGTCCGGCCAGCGCGTCGGCGGGCTCGGCGTGCACCCACACCAGGTGCGCCGACCGGCCGCCGCAGCGCGCGAGCAGGCGCACCGCCGACCGGACCCGTTCGCTCGTCGAGGGCAGGTGCACCACGACGGTGTCCGGCCCCGCCAGCGCCGCGAGCACCACAGAGAGGCGGTGCAGCAGGTGCACCGCCCAGCGGTAGAGCGGATAGGGGGTGCCGACCGGCAGCCGTCGGACGAGCCGGGCCCGGGTGTCCTCGGAGTCGAGCACCACCGTCGAGGGCTCCGGCGGCAGCGTCGCCAGCAGGGTCGACTTGCCCGCGCCGGGCAGCCCCGCCACCAGCACGAGCGAACGCCCGGGGACGCGGAGGCACACCGGGGGCGCCGAGGCCAGGGTCACATGGTCGCCAACGCCCCGGATGCCCGATTCGTTCCGACACTCCCCCCCGTTACCTTCTTGATCAAGCCCGGTGAGGGCTTGCAGGCCACCGGCCACGG
>CBIHNM010000181.1:0-8840 GCA_966211265.1 uncultured Pseudonocardia sp. | reverse complement strand
TCACCTCCGCGCCGCGCATCATCGGCGCGACCATCATCGTGCTCCAGGCCGGGACGGCGGTCGGGGCACCGCCGCGCTGCACCGCCAGCAGCTGGGAGACGACCCGCTGCTCACCGGGCGAGTTGCCGACGCCCATGTCCGCGCCCCCGTAGGAGCTGGGGGTGATCCCGGGCAGCGCGCCGGCCAGGGGCGACGGGGGCAGCACCGGGAACGGGCCGGCCCCGTTGGTCGCGCTCTGGTCCTGGATCAGGCCGAAGCTGTTCGTGCCGTCGTAGGTACCGAACGTCTCCACCCCGAAGTCCTCCGGGTTGCCCCTCGGCTGCCCGTCCGGCGGCGGGCCGGGGACCGAGCCGTCCCGGAAGGGGCCGTCCGGGGCGTACTGCGTGCCCTTCGGGACCGGGATCGGGTAGCAGCGCGGGCCGCGGTCGTCCTCGTAGCGCGGCTCGTCCTGGTTCGGCAGGTACTTGCCCTTGTTCGCGACGATCTCCAGCGTGATGTGGACCCCCGGCTCGTCGTTCGGGTGGATCACTTCGTTGATCTTCGGGATGAGGTCCACCAGCTGGCGGGTCAGGCAGGGGAACTCCGGCGAGTAGCGGGCCAGGGTCTCCAGCGTCGGCCGGCTCGAGGCCGCGAGGCCGATCAGGTTCTCGCCGTTGGCGTCGAGGAAGGCCCGCAGGTCGTCGGAGGCGGTGGTGACCGAGCGGTAGGTGTTGCGCAGGCCCTCGCGCTGCTCGACGACCGTGCGCAGCGTCGTCGTCAGGTTGTCGGTCGCGTCCAGCAGGTCCGGCGCGGCGTCGGAGAGGTTCTGCGAGAAGTCGGCCAGCTGCCGGAAGTCCTCCTGCAGGTCCGGCACCGCCGGGTTCAGGCCCTTGGTCAGCGTGTTGAGCTGCTCGAGGGTCCGGCCCAGCTGGTCCCCGCGCCCCTGCAGCGCCGAGGACAGCGAGCCCAGCGTGGAGGCGAGCTGGTCGGGCCGGACCGCCTGCAGCAACGGCAGCAGGTCGTCGAGCACCCGCTCGACCTCACGCGCGGACTGGCTGCGGTCCTCGCCGATCACCTCGCCGGCGGCGAGCGGCTGGCCCGACGGCGCCGGCGGCGGCACCAGGGACACGAACTTCTCGCCGAACAGCGTCTTCGGCAGCAGCCGGGCCGTCACGTTCGACGGGATCTGGTCGATCATCTCGGGGTTCATCAACATCTGGACCTCGGCCCGCGACCCGTTCGTCGACACCGAGTCGATCTTGCCCACGATCAGGCCGCGCACCTTGACGTCACCGCGCTCCTGCAGCTGCGTGCCGGTGCGGTCGACCTGCAGCGTCACCGGGACGCCGGCCTCGAACACGCCGTTGTACTTGGCCACCGACAGGCCGAGCAGCGCGGCGATGACCGCCACGAACGCCACTCCCTGAAGGATCTTCCGCGACGACCTCATCCCGCGACCCGCACGGAGGTGTCGGTGCCGAACATGACCAGCGTCAGGAAGAAGTCCAGGATCGCGGTGCTCACGATGGACAGCCGCACCGCGCGGCCGACCGCGATCCCGACCCCGGCCGGCCCGCCCTTGGCCCGGTAGCCGTAGTGGCAGTGGATCAGGATGATCACCGCGGAGAAGATGATGACCTTCAGGTACGAGTAGAGGACGTCACTGACCGGGAGGAACAGGTCGAAGTAGTGGTCGTAGGTGCCGCCGGGCAGCCCGTTGATCAGCGTCACGTTCAGGCGGGACGCGGCGAAGCTGGCGAGCAGGCCGATCGTGTAGATCGGGATGACCGCGATGATCCCGGCGATCACCCGGGTGGTGACCAGGTAGGGGACGCTGGGCACCGCCATCACCTCGAGCGCGTCGATCTCCTCGGAGATCCGCATCGCGCCGAGCTGGGCGGTGAACCCGGCGCCGAGCGTGGCCGTCAAAGCCGAGGCGGCGACCAGCGGCGCGATGTCGCGGGTGTTGAAGTAGGCGGTGATGAAGCCGGTGAAGGCCTCGACGCCCAACGAGTCCAGCGCGCGGAAGCCCTGCAGCCCGACCAGCGACCCGACGAACAGCGACAGCGAGGCCATGACCCCGGCGGTGCCGAGGATGACGATCAGCGCGCCGGACCCGAAGGAGACCTCGGCCAGCAGCCGCGCCACCTCCTTGCCGTAGCGGCGGACCGTGCGCGGGATCCAGAGGATCGACCGGATGTAGAGCGAGAGCTGGTCGCCCAGCTCCTCGAGCTGGTCGAGCGGGGCCTGCAGGCTGCGCCGCAGGCGCGCGCGCAGGGGCGAGGACGAGATGGCCACTGGTCTACAGCCCCTTCGGCGGCACGAGCTCGAGGTACAGAGCGGTCAGCACCAGGTTGAGCATGAACACGAGGACGAAGGAGATGACGACCGACTGGTTGACCGCGTCGCCCACCCCCTTGGCGCCGGGCGGGGGGTTGAGCCCGCGGTAGGCGGCGACGACGCCTGCGGTGAGACCGAACAGGAACGCCTTGAGCTCGCTGACGAGGATGTCCGAGACCTGGGCGATGGCGGAGAAGCTGGCGATGTAGGCGCCCGGCGTCCCGCCCTGGATGATCACGTTGAAGAAGTAGCCGCCGCCCACGCCGACGACCGTGGCCAGACCGTTGAGCACGACGGCCGTGGTCGCCATGGCCAGCACCCGCGGCACGACGAGGCGCTGGATCGGCGAGATGCCGAGCACCTCCATCGCCGCGATCTCCTCGCGGATCGTGCGCGCGCCGAGGTCGGCACAGACGGCGCTGCCGCCCGCGCCGGAGATCAGCAGCGCGGTGACGATCGGCGCGGCCTGCTGCACGATCGCGAGCACCGAACCGGCGCCGGTCTGGGACTGGGCGCCGAACTGGCGGGTGAGCTCACCGAGCAGCAGCGCGATCGTCGCGCCGAACGGGATCGTGAACAGGGCGGTCGGCAGCGCGGAGACCTTCGTGACGAACCAGGTCTGCTCGATGTACTCGCGCAGCTGGAACGGCGGCTTGAAGGCCTGCCGGAGGATGTCGGCGCCGAGCCCGAAGAGCTTGCCGACCGGGGTCAGCGCCCGGGTCACCGGGCTGGGGGCGCTCACGAGTCCTGGTCCTTGCGTCCGCCGAAGAGCCGGAACGAGCGGCCCTTGCCCTGGCCGGCCCGTCCGTCACCGGTGTCCGCGCCGACGTCGGTCGGGCGGTCGTCGGGGCCCGGGCCGCGGGCCGGGTCCGGCGCGATCTCCTCGGTGACCCGCGGGTGCACGTCGGTGGGGCGCTCGTCGGAGTCCGGGCCGGGAGAGCTCCCGGCCAGGACGGTGACCTGCTCCCGGTCACCCTGTCCGGCCCACGCGGACCCGGCGGCGGCGTCGCTGTGGGCGTAGGAGCGACGGATCGCGTCCTGCGCGGCCTGCGGCAGCTCGTGCATCATCGCCTCGACGCGCTGCCGGCGGCGGTGCACCGCGGCCCGGTCCGGCATCCCCGGCGACGTCTCGAGCTGGTCCTTCATCTCCGGCAGGCCGTCGAGCTCGCCGGCCTCGGCCATCTCCCGCTCGGCCTGCGCGGTGTCCTTCTCCTCGGACATGCCGATCGGGCCCTGGCGGCGGCCGTTGAGGAACTGCGCGACCACCGGGTCGTCGGAGGTCAGCAGCACCTCGCGCGGGCCGAACATGGCCAGGTGCTTGCGGTAGAGCATCCCGATGTTGTCCGGGACGGTCTGCGCGGTGTTGATGTCGTGGGTGACGATCAGGAACGTCGAGTCGGTCTGCGCGTTCAGGTCGATGATCAGCTGGTTCAGGTACGCCGTGCGCACCGGGTCCAGGCCCGAGTCCGGCTCGTCGAACAGGATGATCTCCGGGTCGAGCACCAGCGCCCGGGCCAGCCCGGCGCGCTTGCGCATGCCGCCGGAGATCTCGCCGGGCAGCTTGCCCTCGTCGCCGGTGAGACCGACCATGTCCATCTTCTCCGCGACGATGTCGCGGATCACCGACTCGGACTTCTTGGTGTGCTCGCGCAGCGGGAAGGCGATGTTGTCGTAGAGGTTCATCGACCCGAACAGGGCGCCGTCCTGGAACAGCACACCGAACAGCTTGCGCAGGTCGTAGAGCCGCGACTCCGAGCACTTCACCAGGTCGGTGTCGTGGATGACGATCGAGCCCTGCTCCGGCTTGAGCAGGCCGATCAGCGTCTTGAGGAACACCGACTTGCCCGTACCGGACGGGCCGAGCAGCACCGACACCTCACCCGGGGGGAGTGTCAGTGTCACATCGGACCAGATGTTGGCCCGACCGAAGGACTTCGACAGCCCCTCGACCTTCACCTCGACACCGGTCACCCGTCGCCTCCTTGCGCCCTGCTCCGAAGTACCCCGCACCGCATGACCGCCACGGGCCGCCCGGGCCGATGGGCCTGACGCCCGACCGGTGCTGATCCGGTCAACGACCCGGACGCGCGCCGGTTACTTCCCGGTACGGGAATAACCGCGTTCGATACCACACCGTTCACTACGTTATGGACACGCGGTGTCGGAGAGTAATCACGGGGAGTGAGCGCCACCCCGGTGACATTGGGCCGTACCGCGGAGTCGGCTACACCGTGCGGACGGTCGCGCGCTGCTCGGCGCCGTTCCGGGCGACCTCGCGAGGCGGCGAGCGGTTCACCCGATCGGGGGCATCACGCCTGCCCGGACAACCCCGCTCCGGAGTGCTGCATGATCATCGCCTGGTAGTCGTCGAAGAGCTCGCGCAGCAGCTCCGGGTCGCGCGGGGAGCAGGTCTGCTGGAACCCGGCGAGGATCGACAGACCGAGGGTCGCGAGCCGGGCCGCGACCCGGGCGTCCGGGACGACGGCCGCGAGGACCTGCTCCACCGCCGTCCGCCGCTGGACGTCGACCCGGCGCTGGGCACGACCGACCTCGGGGTCCATCGTGGACCATGCCCGGATCGCGGCCTCCGAGTCGTGCGGCAGCTCCACGGTCAGACGCTTGAGCACCACGATCCGCTCGACCGGGTCGGGGGTGGCCCGGGCCATCTCGACCACCCGGGAGGTCTGCTCGGCCTCCCAGTGCTGCAGCAGCGCCCGCACGAAGCCGGCCCAGCTCCCGAAGTGGTGGTAGAACGACCCGCTGGTCACGCCGAGGGCGCGGCACAACGGGCCGATCTTGAGCCCGGCCGCCCCGTCGACGGCCAGGATCGTCATCGCCGCGTCGAAGTACTGGTCGGCGGCGACCTGACGGCCGGATCTCCTCGGCACTCGCACCCACTCCCCGTCCCGTGCTCCCGGCACGGGACCTCTTCGTCGCCCCGGGGGACGGTACCGGTCCCCCGGTCGCCGCCGACCGGGTTCGGCACTCCGGCGAGGGCTCTCAGAACAGCCGACGCAGCAGCCTCTCGGTCGCGGCGGTGTAGGGCGGGTAGACGAACCCGGGGTCGGGCCGGGTCGGCTTGGTCAGCACCGAGTGCCGGTGCGAGAACGTCGCGAAGCCGAACCACCCGTGGTGGGCCCCCATCCCGCTGCGCCCCACACCGCCGAAGGGCAGCCGGGGCACCAGCACGTGGAACATCAGATGGTTGACCACCGTCGCCCCGGCCGGGACCTCGCGGACCACCCGGGCCACCGTCCGTCGGGACCGGCTGAACACGTACGCCGCCAGCGGCGTGGGCCCGGAGTTGACGTGCGCGATCGCGGCGTCGAGGTCCTCCACCGTGACGACCGGCAGGATCGGGCCGAAGATCTCCTCGCGCATCAGGCGCGAGCCGAGGTCGGGGTCCACCACGATCGTCGGCTCACCGGTGCTCGCCTCCGGGTCGAACGTCCCGCCGCTCGTGACCGTGCCGCCGCAGTCCTCGAGCAGCCCGGCCAGCCGGGCCGTCTGCCGGGAGTCGACCACCCGCAGGCCGCCGGTGGCCCCGCCGCGCAACCTCCGCGTCGCCTCGTCCACGGCCGCGACCAGCCGGTCTCGGACCGGGGCCTCCACCAGCAGGTAGTCCGGCGCGACGCAGGTCTGGCCGGAGTTCATCAGCTTGGTCCAGGCGATCCGGCGCGCGGCCACCTCGATGTCGGCGTCGGCGGCCACGATCACCGGGCTCTTGCCGCCGAGCTCGAGGGTGACCGGGGTCAGGTGCGGCGCGGCCGCGGCCATCACCTTCGCGCCGACCTGCGGGCTGCCGGTGAAGAACACGTGGTCCAGCCCCTGGGCCAGCAGCGCCTGGGTCTCCTCCGGGCCGCCGGTCACCACCGCGACCGCGTCCGGGTCGAGGTACTGCGGCAGCAGCGCGGCGAGGAGGTCCGCGACCGCCGGTGCGTACTCCGACGGCTTGACCACCGCGCAGTTGCCCGCGGCGAGCGCCGCGACCAGGGGGGAGAGCGTCAGGTAGGCCGGGTAGTTCCACGGCCCGATCACCAGCACCACACCGAGCGGCTCGTAGGAGTACCGGGCGCGGCCGGGCTGCACCGACAGCGGTAGACCCACCCGGCGCGGCCTCATCCAGCGCGCGAGGTGCCTGCGCGCGTGGACCGACTCGGCCCGGGTCGGGGCGAGGTCGGCCAGCCAGGCGTCCACGGCCGGACGCCCGAGGTCGGAGGCCAGCGCCGCCGCGAACTCGGGCTCGCGCTCGTCGAGCATCCGCTCCAGGCCGCGCAGCTGCGCCACCCGCCACGACCGGTCACGGGTGCGACCACCGGTGAACGTCGTGCGCAGGCGGGCGACCTCGGCCGGGAGGTCCGCGGCGCCTCGGGTGGAGCCGGTGCGCCCGGCTCCCGGTGACCCCGTGCCGGTCGCGGTTGCGGTCATCGACGACTCCGTCCCTCGGCCTGTTGGCAGTAACGTAATTTATGTTACGTTCCGCCGCAAACGCACCGATCGACGTGGAGGGTGACGTGACCGGGTTCTCCGACGAGGACGAGCTGTACCGCTACATCGGTGGGATCTTCGAGACCGCGCTGGCGGACCCGCAGCTCGCTCCCAAGCTCCGCGCGACCGGCCTGGTGCTGCGCCAGCAGTGCAGCGAGCCCGACAGCGCCCTGGTCATCGACCTGGCGGGCGGCACGGTCTGGAAGGGTTCGGACCCGGGCGCGCCCGCCCCCTCGGCGACGATGACGATGTCCACCGAGACCGCCAACGCCTACTGGCAGGGCAAGGTCAACCTGACGTTCGCCATGGCCAGGGGCAAGGTCACGGTGGACGGCACCGTGACCAAGCTGCTCCAGCTCGCCCCGCTGTCCAAGCGGCTGTTCCCGGTCTACGTCGAGCGGCTCCGGGCCGACGGCCGCGACGACCTGATCGTCGCCTGAGCCACCCGGAGGCTTCCTCGCCGGTGCGGCGTCGAGCCCCGGCGCGGCCCGCCCGAGGACACCCACCACGGGGATCTCACCCGGAGATCCCGGAAGGAGGCCGGACGTGACCGGCGCCGAGGAACGCACCTACGACCCGCTCGACATCTCCAGCCTGTCGTTCTGGGCACGCCCGCCGCAGGAGCGCGAACACGCCTTCACCGAGCTCCGGCGGGACCGTCCGCTGTCCTGGCACCGGCCGGCCGAGACCGAGCTGCTGCCCGACGACGAGGACCCCGGCTTCTGGGCCCTGGTCACCCACGCCGACATCGTCGCGGTCAGCAAGGACGCCGAGACGTTCGGCTCCGGTCAGGAGTACGGCGGGGTGATGCTCGAGGACGCCCCGGAGGACGTCCTGGAGGCCGCGCACTCGATCCTCGCGATGGACGCCCCCCGGCACAACAAGCAGCGCCGGGTGATCGCCTCGGTGTTCACCCCGAAGCGGGTCAAGCAGATCGAGGAGCAGATCCGCGAGCAGGCCCGCTCGATCGTCGACGACCTGCTGGCGCTGCCCGGCGAGGCCGACTTCGTCACGGCCGTCGCCGCGCGGCTGCCGATGTGGACGATCTCGCAGATGATCGGCATCCCGCCGCAGAGGCGTCAGGAGGTCACCGACGCCGCCAACTCCATGGTCGCCTGGAACGACCCGGACTACGTCGGTGACGGCGACGCGATGGGGGTGCTGCTCCAGAGCCTGATGACGCTGCACACCGTGTCGTTCGAGCTCTCCGCGGCACGCCGCGAGAACCCGACGGACGACCTGATGACCGCCCTGGTGCAGGCCGAGGTCGAGGGCGTCGCGCTCACCGACGAGGAGATCGCGGCGTTCTTCGTGCTGCTCTGCGTGGCCGGCAACGACACCACCCGTCAGACCTCCAGCCACGCCGTGCTCGCGCTGGACCGGTTCCCGGAGCAGCGCGCGCTGCTGGCCGAGGACTTCGACAACCGGATCGGCGGCGCGATCGACGAGTTCGTCCGCTGGGCCAGCCCGGTGCTGACGTTCCGGCGCACCGCGCGCCGGGACACCGAGATCCGCGGCCAGAGGATCGCCGAGGGCGAGAAGGTCGTGATGTTCTACCGGTCGGGCAACCGCGACCCCGAGGTGTTCGACGACCCCGAGGTCTTCGACATCTCCCGCGACCCGAACCCGCACGTCGGCTTCGGCGGCGGCGGCCCGCACTTCTGCCTCGGCAGCCACCTGGCCAAGATGCAGCTGCGGTCGCTGTTCGAGGAGCTGGTCACCCGGGTGCCGGACCTGCGGGTCGGCGAGCCGGTGTGGCTGGCCGGCAACTTCATCAACGGGATCAAGCGGCTGCCGGTGACCTTCGGCGGCGGCGCCTGAGGCACGGCCCCACCGTCGGCGCCACGCGTGCCGGGTGCGCCAGTCGATGCCGGTCGCCTCGAGGCCGAGCTCCTCGGCTGCCGGATCGACACCCGTGAGCCAGCGCGCGAGCTGCCGGCGGAAGCGGCGCGCAACCTGACGGAGCGTTGGCGCTGTCGGCGAGTGAGGCGGCCATCCCCCCGAGCCTGGACAGCACACGGCACCGCCCCCAT
>CBIHNM010000180.1:0-8859 GCA_966211265.1 uncultured Pseudonocardia sp. | reverse complement strand
GCCCGTCGGCGGGCGCGCCGTCCGGGCCGGCGGACGCCGCGGGCGGCACCATCGACACCGTGGGCGTGTGCAGGCCCCCGCCGGTGCGCGCCGGGCGGACGCCGGCCAGCAGCGGCGGTGCCTGCTTGACCACCATCCGCACGTTGCGCCGGTTCCAGACCGGGTTCGACGCGTACTGGGTCGTCTTCGTCGCGGTCTTGGACACGTGCTGCAGCCAGCCCAGCAGCAGCAGGACCCGGGTGTCGACGAGGTCCGAGCCGAGCATCCGCTGTGCGCGCGCCAGCAGCCCGTGGAACTCCGGCGGGTCCGACGAGAGCCACCGCAGCAGCTGCGGGCCGAGCTCCTGCTCGTCGCCCATCGCGACCGCGAGCTGGTGGAACACGACCAGGTCCAGTACCTGCAGCCCGTCCCGCTCGGCGTCGCACCAGTCGATCACCGCGCTGATCCGGCCGTCCGCGGCGGTCAGCACGTTGACCGGGTTGTAGTCCCCGTGCGACCAGCCCACCGAGACCCGCCTGCCGCGCAGGCCGGCGTCGAGCGCGTCGGCCAGCGCCCGCACGTCGTCGTGCATCTGCCGGGGCACGATGCGGCGGACGACGTCCATCGGCTCGTGCACGAAGCGGCGCAGCTCCTCGTCGGAGGCCACGACGACCGCGCCGGTGCGACGGTGCAGCTCGCCGATCGTGGCGACGCCGCTGGAGAGGAACGTGCGCCGGGTCAGCGGGTCGCGCAGGGCCGTGAGCCCGACCTCGCCGCCGAGCCGGGACTCCATCACGCAGTAGCTGCCGCCGACCTCGCCCTCGCCGAGCACCTCGGGCACCAGCTCCGCCCAGCGGCCCAGGCGGGCGTCGGCGTGCAGCTCGGTCAGCACCCCGGTCTGGTGGCGCAGCGCCTCCTGGCTGCGCGCGGTGTCGCTGGCCTTGAGCAGCGCACCCGGCCCGTCGTCCGGTCCGATCCCCACGACCACCGACTCGGATCCGCCGGAGAGCACCTCACGCACCGCCCAGTGCCCCGAGTCCTCCGGGCCGGTGCTGCTGATCGCCTCGGTCCCGACCCGGCGCAGCAGCGCGGCGCTGCGCACGGCGTCGATCCGGGTGGCCAGCAGCGGCGGCAGCCACGGCGCCTGCCCGACCAGGATCACCGAGACGACCACGAGCTGGCCGAGCAGCCACCCGATGCCGACGGCCAGGATGCCCAGCATCGGCATCAGCAACCAGGAGGTCAGGATCACGATGCTGGCGATGGAGGCCGGTACCGCGAACTGGATCCCGGTGCGCCGCCGGACCCGCGCCGCGCTCATCGTCGCCGAGGTGACGCAGTTCGGGATGGCCGCCAGCGCCACCAGGATCAGCGTGCCGACGCCGCTGTCGCGGTACTCCGCGCCGAACACGGCCAGGATCCACGGCGAGCCGATGATCAGCACGGCCGAGGCGGGCACCACCAGGGTCAGCGAGCGGGTGACCATCGCCCGGCGCGCGGCCTCGACCCGGCCCGGGTCCCCCGCGTTGTGCGCGATCATCGACTGGCCCATCCCGGAGGCCACCAGGAACAGCGAGAGCCCGAACTGCCAGACGATGTTCCAGACCGCCGCGGACTCCCCGCCGAGCCGGGTGCTGACCAGCACCGTCATCCCGGTGAGCGCGGCCTGCCAGAAGACCGCCCCGGCGTAGTCGCCGCGCACGAACCGGCCGACCGCACCGAGCGTGATCGGCATCGCCTCGTCCGCCCGTTCCCGGCCGTGCGCCGGCAGCACCCGCAGCAGCAGCCAGGCGTTGACCACCACGACCATGAGCGCCGTCGCGACCACCCAGGAGATCGCGATGCCGCCGTCGGTGGCGATCACCGCGGCCAGCACCAGCAGGACGATCTTCAGCACGGCGAAGACGGCGTTCTCCAGCGGGACCACGGTCGCCCGCCGCACCGCGGTGAGCACGTAGTCCTGCACGGTGAAGATCGCCCAGACCGGCGCCGCGACCATGAAGAACAGGATCAGGCGGCCCTGGCCGAGCACCTCGACCGCCTCCGGTGCCCAGACCCGGGCCCCGAGTGCGAACACCCCTCCGACCAGCGAGCTGAGCACGGCCGCGACCAGGTACCCGCCGAGCACCAGGCGCCGCGAGACCGGCCCGGCGACCGGGACGAACCGCAGCAGCGCGTGGGTCATGTTCAGGTGCGCGACGCCGCCGATCAGCATCATCGCCGAGAGCAGCGTCGAGTTCTGCCCCACCGTCTCGACATCGAACGTCCGGGCGGCGACGGCCCAGTAGGCCAGTCCGACCAGGGCGGTCAGACCGGAGCTGAGGACGAGGGCCAACCCGTCGCGGTTCGTCGGGGAGCTCCAACCGCGGACCAGGGACCCCAGAGACCGGGAGCTGGGGCCCCCCGGTCCGGCGGAGGCGTCGGGCACCGGCCGAGACTAGCAACCCCCGTCAGGGGGTACTCGGCGAACTCCGGTTGAACTCCCGGAATCGCTCACCCGACGGGCGGGTGACCCCGGCCCGTCCCGGTCGTCCGGGTCAGGACGTGAGCCGGCGCAGCGACAACGGCGCGACGAGCCGGTGCCGCAGGCTGGTCTCGTCGATCGTCTCCGGCCGCGACGGCGCCTGTGCCAGGTGCGCGGCGGTGACCTCGCCGGGGTCGCCCGGGTCGGTCCGCACGCCGGCCAGGAAGGCCCACTCGTGCTCCTCGCAGCCGATGTAGACCCCGCGCCCGCCGGCCGCCCCGAACACCGAGTCGAACCGGGTCCAGGCGCTGCGCAGCGTGGTGTCGCGCCAGACGGCCGGGCTGCCGGCCTGGAACACCAGCACCCCGCCCTCGGTGAGGCGGTCGGCGCAGGCCCGGACGAAGTCCTCCGCGTAGAGCTGGTTGATCTGGGCCTCCGGCTCGTCCGGCCGCTCGTCCGGCAGGTCGACGATGATCAGGTCCCAGTGCTCGACGGAGTCCAGCACGAACTGCCGGCCGTCGGCGTAGGTCAGGTGGATCGGGCCCTCCCCGCGCTCGGCGGCGGCCAGGGACTCCGGGGTGTAGCCGTAGGGCAGGTGCTCGGCACAGATCCGGACGCAGTCGGTGTCGATGTCGACGTGGTCGACGTGGCGCGCTCCCGCGCTGACCGCCATCTCGCTGGCCACGCCCTCGCTGGAGCCGACGATCAGCACCCGGTCCAGGTTCCGGGCCAGCATCGCGCCCGGCCAGACCAGTGCCTCGTGGTAGGTCAGCTGGGTCTGCTCGGTGCTCTGGCGCTCGTCGTCGCAGAACAGGGTGACGCCGTGCGCGCTGTCGGCGACCATCACGCGCTGGAACGGTGTCGACGAGCTGTGGTGCACGGTGCCGAGGTCCCAGCGCCGGGTCAGGCCCTCCGAGATCGGCTCGGTGACCGTGTCCGGCACGCCACCGCGGGCCACGACCTGCAGGGCGGTGTCCCCCGCCCCGACCCCCTCGGCCAGCAGGTGCACCGCGGCGACCGGGTCGGCGTCGTCTCCGCAGGTGAACACGTCGACGTGCATGCCGCCCAGCTCCGGCCAGGTGTGCACGGACGCGTGCGACTCGGCCAGGACGGCCACGACCGTGACGCCCTGCGGCTCGAACGCCTCCACCACGACCTGGCGCACCTGCGCGCCGGCCTCGGTCAGGCACCGTCGGAGGATCTCCCGCAGCCGGTCGGCGTCGTCCAGCAGCGCCGGGTCGATCCCACCGAGCTCGGCCAGCACATGTCTGCCCACCGGATGGGAGGACGTGGACAGGGTGGGGGCGTCCGGGCCGGGAACTCCGGCGGTGAGGCTGCCGCTACCCGCTACCTGCTCGGGGTGACGGTCGGTGATCGGGGTGGTGAAGGACGGTGACACATCGGAAACGGTAACCGTCCGGTGTCGGGGGTGTCCTCCCCCATCAGGAGCCTTTGATCACTCCTTGAGGTGCGACGACGCCGGGAACGCCCGGTCGGGGCCGGTCCGGGCACCCTCGTCGTCGGGGTCGCCGACCACGACCGGCAGCGGGCCGAACCCGTTGAATCCCACCGAGGAGTAGCTGGAGGTGTAGGCGCCGGTGTGCAGGAGGTCGACCAGGTCACCGGCCCGCAGATCCAGCGGCAGCGCGCACGGGGTGCGGCGGTAGATCACGTCGTCCCCGTCGCAGGTGGGCCCGGCCAGCACGACCGGGCCGGGCTCGCCGGTGCGCCCGGGGACCCGCAGCGGGTAGCCGATCGCCTCCCCCTCGGTCTCGGCGAGGCCCTGGTAGCGGCCGACGTCGAGGTAGACCCAGCGGCGGTGGTCCACACCGGGACGCCGGGAGACCCGCAGCACGCGTGAGCGCAGCACCCCGGCCTCGGCGACGAGCGCCCGTCCCGGCTCGAGCAGCAGGTCCGCGCCGTCCACCTGCCCGCCCGCGACGGCGGCCGAGACCGCGGCGGCGACCGCGGCGGCGAACGCGTCCGGGTCCGCGACCCGGTCCCGGTAGCGCACCGGCCAGCCACCGCCCAGGTCCAGCTCGGGACGGCGCAGCCCCGCCGCCCCGGCGACCCGCAGGGCCAGCGTGACGGCCTCGGCGTAGGTGCCGGGCAGCGTCTGCTGCGAGCCGGCGTGGAACGTCACCCCGGCCGCGGTCAGCCCGGCCTCGCGGACGGCGCCGAGCAGCCGCGTCGCCTCCCGCGGCAGCGCGCCGAACTTGCCGAAGAACGGCGTCGCCGACCCGGCGTCGGCGACCATCACCCGCACCAGCACCCGCGCGCCGGGAGCGTTCGCGGCCAGGTCCTCGACGTCCTCGGCGCTGTCGGTGACGAAGCGTCGCACCCCCAGCCCGTAGGCGGCCGCGGCGTCCCCGGGCCCGCGGACCGGGTTGCCGTGCTGGATCAGTGCGGGATCGGCACCGGCGTCGAGGCACAGCCGGATCTCCTGGTGGCTCGCCACGTCGAACCCGCTCCCCCGGGCCACCAGCGCGGCCAGTACCGACGGCTCCGGGCACGCCTTGACCGCGTAGAGCAGCCGTGCCGGGGCGAACGCCGCGGCGAGCCGGTCGAAGCGGTCGGCGGCCACCTGCGGGTCGAGCGCGAGGTAGGGCGTGGCCCGCGGCCGGGCGAGCACCCGCTCCAGCGGTGCGGACGGGACGGGCACGGTGACGGTCTCGGTGCTCACCGGGCCGATCCTGCCGTGCGCGGCCGGGCCGGCCGCAACCGCGGTTTCGGCGTGCGCCCCGGGCCCGGCGAGGCCTCCGCACCCCGGCGGGTTCCGCGTGCCGGAACGCACGCCTGTCCGGCCCGTCGCGGGCGCCCTAGCGTCCGGGAACCATGCAGCGCAGCACGGACCGCTTCCTGACCACGCACGTCGGCAGCCTCGGGCGCCCGCACGACCTGCTCGAGATCATGCGGGAGCGCGAGCACGGCCGGCCCCACGACGCCCGGCGCTACGCCGAGCGCGTCACCCGCGCGGTCGGCGAGGTCGTCGGCGCCCAGGTCGGTGCCGGCATCGACGTCGTCACCGACGGCGAGATGAGCAAGGTCAGCTTCCTGACCTACGTCAAGGACCGCCTCGCCGGGTTCGCCGCCGGCACGGGCGAGAAGCTGATGCCGCCGTCGTGGCAGGTCGAGATCGACGCGTTCCCGGACTACTACGCCGGCTACCTGGGCAAGTACAAGGACCAGGTCAGCCCGATGACGACGATGGTCTGCAACGGGCCGGTGACCTACGAGGGCCACGACCAGCTCGCGACGGACGTGGCGAACCTGCGCGCGGCGCTCGTCGCCCAGGGTGGGTGGGAGGACGGCACCGGGCCGGTCACCGAGGCGTTCCTGCCCTCGACCAGCCCCAGCGGCTTCGGTCGCAACGAGTACTACGGCTCCTACGGCGAGTACCTCTCCGCGGTCGCCGAGGCGCTGCGCGAGGAGTACCTGGGCATCGTCGAGGCCGGTTTCGTGCTGCAGGTCGACGACCCGTGGCTGATCGAGTACCTGTCGGAGAACCCGGCCACCACACCCGAGCAGCGCCGCCGCGACGCCGAGCAGCACGTCGAGATCCTCAACCACGCCCTGCGCGGCATCCCGGCCGAGAAGATCCGGCTGCACACCTGCTACGGCCTCAACCACGGTCCGCGGATCCACGACCTGGACTTCCGCGACATCGCCCCGCTGATGCTCAAGGTGAACGCCGGCGCGTACTCGTTCGAGGTGGCCAACCCGCGCCACCAGCACGAGTGGAAGATCTGGCGCGACATCCCGCTGCCCGAGGGCAAGATCCTCATCCCGGGCCTGCTCGGGCACGCCACGAACTACGTCGAGCACCCGGAGCTGATCGCGGACACCCTGGAGCTCTACGCCGGCATCGTCGGCCGGGAGAACGTGATCGCCGGGGCGGACTGCGGCTTCTCCTCGCGGGCATCGTTCCACCCCGAGGTGCACCCGAGCGTGGTCTGGGAGAAGTTCCGGGCGCTCTCGGCGGGCGCGAGGCTCGCCTCGCAGCGCCTCTGGCCGTGACCGCCGGGCCGGTGGCGCACACGGGATACCGTCGGGCCATGACCGAGCGGACAGCCAAGCCCCAGCGCCGGATGCGCGCGATCGCCATGACCTCCGAGGAGGTCGACGCGTTCCTCGCCGAGCAGCGGACCTGCCGTGCCGCCACCAACGGCACGAACGGCCCGCACGCCACCCCGCTGTGGTACGTCTGGGACGCCGGTGCGCTCTGGTTCTCGACGCTGTCGCGGAGCCAGCGCTGGACCGATCTGCAGGCCGACCCGCGGATCGCGGTCGTCGTCGACGCCGGGCACGACTACGCCGAGCTGCGCGGCGTCGAGATCCGCGGGACCGTCGAGGTGGTCGGCGAGGTGCCGCGCACCGGCGAGCCGAACGAGGCCCTCGAGCGGGTCGAACGGCTCATGGGCGAGCGCTACTTCGACGGCTCCTACGGCCACGACGGCCGGCACGCCTGGATGCGCGTGAACCCCGAGAAGATCACCAGCTGGGACTTCCGCAAGATCCCCCGGGGCTGAGGGCTCCCGCCGCCCGCCCTCCGCCGACCGCCTGGTCGCGCCGCGGCGCGCTCAGGGCGTGCCGGTGACCAGGGGCCACAGACCGTCCGGGCCGGCGTCGAGGGCGCGGGCGCCGACGACGCCGTTCCAGTGGGAGTCGTTGCCGTCCTCGTCGCGCCAGGCCCACAGGCGGGTGGTGGTCAGGCGGAGGTCGTGTTCACGGGTGAAGCCGATCGCGCCGTGCACCTGGTGCGCGATCCGGGCCACCGAGGTCGCGCTCGCACCGCACCGGGACTTGGCGGCCGCGATCGCGAACGCCGTCGCGTCGTCGTCGAAGCCGCGGTCGGCCGCGGTGCGGGCCGCGGCGGCCGAGGCGGCGGCCGCCGCGGCGACCTCGGACCCGGCCTCGGCGAGCTGCTGCTGCACGGCCTGGAACTTCGCGATCGGACGGCCGAACTGCACCCTCTCCCCCGCGTAGCCGATGGAGCGGGCCAGCGCGCCGCGGGCGGCCCCGGCCAGCAGCAGCGAACGCCCCAGGGCGGCGCGCAGCGCGAGCTCCGCGGCCGCCCCCGCCGGGGCCTCGCCGACGGCCAGCGGTGCGACCCCGGAGGCGACGAGCGTGTCGCGCGGCTCCTCGGCGACGTTCGCGCCCTCCTGCACCGTCAGGTCGGTGGGCGCGAGCACGACCACCCGGGACCCGGCGAGCACGACCACCGCGGAGACCGCACGGCCCCACGGCACCCGCGCCAGCGTGCCGGACACGGTGTCGCCGGCCGCGATGCCCGTCCCGCCCCCGTCGGCGACCAGCTCACCGGTCACCGCGACCAGCGGCCCGTCCGGGAGCTCGCACCCGGCCGCGTGCGCGAGCCAGCCGCCGAGCAGGTCGGTCTCGGCCAGCGGCACCCGCGCGGCGTGCGCGCCGGCCGCCTCGAGCAGCGCCGCGGCGTCGGCGAGCGTGCCCCCGCTGCCCCCGGCGGCCTCGGGCAGCGTCATCCGGGCGAGCCCGGTCTGCTCGCAGGTCTTCCACAGTCCGGTGTCGAGGCCCACGGCGTCGCGGTCGTAGGCGTCGGCGAAGACCGACTCGGCCAGCTCGCGCAGCTCGGTGTTCATCGCTCCTCCGCGGGACAGATCGCGTCGTCGGTGTTCATCGCTCCTCCGCGGGACAGATCGCGTCGTCGGTGTTCATCAGCGCAGCCCCATCCCCCGCGCGACGATGCCGCGCAGGACCTCGTTCGTGCCACCGCGCAACGTGAAGCCGGGGGCGTGCTGGACGGCGTCGGCGAGCAGCCGGGCGAAGCCGGGCCCGGCGCCGGGGTCCGGGGCGATGTCGACCAGCAGCCGGGACGCCTCGACGATCTCGTTCTCGTAGCGGGTGCCCAGGTCCTTCACCAGCGCGGCCGCCAGCTCGGGGGCCTCGCCGGACTCCAGCGCCCCCGCCACGGCCAGCGACATCCGGCGCAGCGTCCACAGTCTCGACACCAGCGCACCGACCTCGCGGCGGGTGCCCGCGTCGGTGTCGGCGGCCTTCCCCAGCTGCCCGACCAGCGAGGTCAGCAGCGGGAACGTGGACAGGAACCGTTCCGGGCCGGACCGCTCGAAGGCCAGCTCACCGGTCACCTGGGCCCACCCCGACCCGATCTCGCCGAACACCATCTCGTCCGGGATGAACACGTGGTCGAACACGACCTCGTTGAAGTGGTGCGCCCCGGTCAGCAGCGGGATCGGGCGGACCGTGATCCCGGGCCGGTCCAGCTCGACCAGCAGCTGCGAGAGCCCGGCATGCCGGTTCGTCTCGTCCCGCGAGGCCGTGCGGACCAGGGCGAAGAACGCGTGTGCGTGGTGTGCGCCGGAGGTCCTGACCTTGGTGCCGGTCATCTCCCAGCCACCGTCGTCCCTGTCCGCCCGGGT
>CBIHNM010000179.1:0-8952 GCA_966211265.1 uncultured Pseudonocardia sp. | reverse complement strand
GCGGGTCCGCCCGGCACCGCCCGGCCGGCCCCGGAGGCCCGCCCCCCCCCGGGTGGTCCGCACCCGTTGCGGGGCGTGCGGATCCACCGACGGGGTGCGGACCGCGGGCTCAGACGGTCAGCGCGGCGATCCGCTCACGCTGGGCGTCGACGTCGCCGAACTGCCCGGCCAGGCGCTTGGCGCGCTTGTAGAAGAAGTGGGCCTCGTGCTCCCAGGTGTAGCCGATGCCGCCGTGGTACTGGATCATCGCGGCGGTCGCCTGCAGGGCCACCTCGGAGGCCTTGCCCTTGGCCACCGCGACCGCGAGGGCGGCCTCGTCGGCGCCGACCTCGACCACGTGCGCGGCGTAGAGCGCCGCGTGCTCGGCCATCGTGACCCCGACGTGCAGGTCGGCCATCGCGTGCTTGATCGCCTGGAAGGACCCGACCGGCACGCCGAACTGCTCGCGCTCGCGGTCGTAGGCCACGGTCCGCGAGACCGCCTCGCGGGCGATCCCGACCAGGTCCGCCGCGACCAGCACGGTGGCCCGGTCGGTGATCCGGCGCAGCACCTCGGAGGTGGCCCCGGGCAACGGCTCCACGTCGGGGACGGACAGCGTGGCGACCCTGCCGGTGCCGTCGAACGACCCGACCGGCGTCGCGGTGAACGACGTCGCCAGCCCGAGGCCGTCGGTGGTGCGGACCACGGCGACGTCGGCGACGCCGCCGTACTCGACGGCCGGGACGTCCCCGGGCGCGGTGCCGCGCAGCGAGAACGCGCCGACCGCCCCGCCGGAGCCCAGCTTCGGCAGCCAGGTCGCCTGCTGCTCGTCCGAGCCGGCGAGCCGGATCGCCTCGGCGGCCAGCACGGTGCCCCGCCACGGGCCGGGCGCGGCGCCGGCGCCCAGCGCACGGGCGATCACCTGCGCCTCCACCAGCCCGAGCCCCAGACCGTCGTGGGCCTCCGGCACGAGCACGGCCAGCCAGCCCTGCTCGGCCGCGGCCTTCCACAGCGATGCCGGGTGCCCGTCCCCCTCGGCGTCCTCGACGACGCCGCGCACGGCCTCGAGGTCGAACCGCTCGGCGAGGTAACCGCGGACCGCGGCGTCGAACTCCCGCTGGTCGTCGGTGAGTGCGAAGAACATTCCGAAGTCCCCTCCCTACCGCGGCAGACCGAGCACGCGCTCGGCGGTGATGTTGCGCTGGACCTGGGACGAGCCGCCCCAGATGGTGACCGACCGCGACCACATGGCCTGCGCGTGCAGCGGGCGCAGGTCCAGGTCCCCCAGCGAGTCGAGCGTGGCGTCCTCACCGAGGACGTCGTCGTAGACCTCCCAGAGATCCTGGAACGCCTCGGACCACTGCAGCTTGGTCATCGACGCCTCGAAGCCCAGGTCCTTGCCCTGCTCGACCTGGGTGAGCACGTGCATCGAGTGCAGCCTCAGGCACTCCAGCTCGGTGAGCACCCGGGCCAGCTTGTTGCGGATCACCGGGTCGGTGTCGCGCCCGAGCGCCCGCGCCACCCCGACGATCTCGTCGTACTGCCGGCGGAACTCGGTGTACTGGGAGATCCCCGACGCGCCGCGCTCGAACGAGAGCAGCAGCATCGCCGTCCGCCACCCGTCACCGATCTCACCGAGGCAGTCGGCCGCCGGGACGCGGGCGTCGGAGAAGAAGACCTCGCCGAACTCGCTCGCCCCGCTCATCTGCTTGAGCGGGCGCGCCTCCACCCCGGGCTGGTCCATGTCGATCAGCAGCATCGAGATGCCGCGGTGCTTCTCGCTGCCGGCCTCGGTGCGGACCATGGTGAAGATCTTGTCGCCGTGCACGGCGTTGGTCGTCCACACCTTCTGCCCGTTGACGACGAAGTCGTCGCCGTCGCGGACGCCCTTGGTGGACAGTGCCGCGAGGTCGGAGCCGGCACCGGGCTCGGAGAAGCCCTGGCACCAGATCACCTCGTTGCGCAGCATCGGGCCGATGATCTCCTTGCGCTGCGCGTCGGTGCCGATCGCCATCACCGTCGGGGCGAGGAAGGTCAGCCCGAGCGGGTTGACGGTGCGCGGGGCGTGCGCGCGGACCGTCTCCTCGTCGTAGATCGCCTTCATGCCGGGCGTGCCGCCACGGCCACCGAACTCGGTCGGCCACTGGATACCGGCGAACCCGGCCAGCGCCTTGTCACGCTCCCAGTCCCGGCGCAGCCGGAAGCTCTCGTCGTCGCCCAGGGACTCCCAGAAGCCCGGGCGGGCCCACTCGTCGGGGATGTTCGCCGACAGCCAGGAACGGAGCTCGCTACGGAACTCCTCCTCGGCCGCGGTAAAGGTCAGGTCCATCTCTTCGCCGCTCCCTCGCGCCAACGTCACCGGGGACGCCGCACGAGCCGCGCCCCGGGGGATGTGGACCAGCCTTGCATACCGGCCGGTAACATGCATCGAACCCGATCGGATGTCACGGGGCCCCGGGCGCGTGCGGTATGCACGCGGTAGCATTTCGGTATGCGCAGTGAACGGGTGACGGTCACCCTGCCGGCCGATCTGGTGGCCGAGGCACGGGACGCGGTCTCACGCGGGTCGGCAGCGAGTTTGTCCGCCTATGTGGCGGAAGCGGTCCAGTCCCGCCAGGACCGGGACCGCTCACTGGCCACGCTGGCGCACCTCTACGGAGGTCCGCCGCCCCCGGACGAGCTGGACGCGGCCAGGCGGTCGCTCTGTTCGGCGTCGCCCGTGGCCGTCGGCTGATCGGCGATGATCGGCGGACGGGTCCTCGACTCCTCGGCGCTGGCGGCGTTCGCCACCGGTCGCCCCGTCTACGTGCGCGCCCTGGTGTGGGCCGCCGTGGAGCAGAACATCGTGCTCGCCATCCCCAGTGCCGCGCTCGGGCGCGCCTGGTCGGTCCTCGACCCCGAACACCACGCCGCCCTGCAGGTCCTGCTCGGACTGCCGAACACCGTGATCCACGAGCTGGACCCGACCACCGCCCAGGAGGCCGGGCTGCTGATGGCCGCGTCCGGCCAGGACGACATCGTCACCGGCCAGGTCGTCAGCACGGCACGCCGCCGCGGGTGGCCGGCCGTCACCGGAGACCCGGGCGCCCTGCGCAAGCTCGACGCCGCGGTGTCCATCGAGGAACTTCCCTGACTCATTCCCCGCGCAGGCGGCTCCGCAGCCGGTCGCGTTCGACGTCGGTCAGGCCGTTGGCCTGCAGCCAGGCCACCGGGCCGCCGTGGCGGTCGTCGAGGATCTCGAGGAAGCGGCGCATCACCTCGGCCCGCGGGCGGTGCCGGTCGATCTCGTCCGGCTCGGGCATCTGTTCGCCGACGGCGGTCGTCCAGCGGCGGAACATCTGCTCGATCCGGGACGCCGACATCGCGTAGTCGGCCACGACGTCCTCGCGCGGCACGCCGGCGATCGTCTCCACGAGCCCGACCAGCACACCGGTGCGGTCCTTGCCCGCGGCGCAGTGCACGACCGTCGCCCCGTCCCGGAGACCGGCGATCCGCCGGACGCCCTCGACCACGTTCGCCCCGCGGTCCCCGAGGTAGGCCAGGTAGTTGCGGACCATCGGGTCGAGGTCGGCGTCGAGCTCCGGCAGGGCACGGCCCTCCTCGGGGATGAAGCTGAGCAGGTGGGTGTCCACCCCGGCGGCGAACAGCTCGCCGCGCCCGTGCCGGACCCGCTCGGAGTCGGTGCGCAGGTCCAGCACCTGGCGGACACCGTGCACCTCGAGCAGCCGGCGCACGTCGCCCGGGCTCAGGTGGTCCAGGGCCTCGGTCCGCAGCAGCACCCCCGGCCGCACGTGTCCCCCACCGATCAGGGGGAGCCCTCCGATGTCACGGGCGTTGGAGAGCCCGTCGAACTGCAGCCAGCGATCCTGCCCGACGTCGGTCACGCATCGACCCTAGTCGGGCGGGCGCGAGAAGGCCGGTCACGGACGAAGGGCGCCCGCGACCCGTTCCGGACCGGCCGGCAGCGGCCTCAGTGCCCCCCGTGCGCGGGCGGGCGGCGCAACGCCGCGGGCAGGCCCTGCGCCCCCTCGCCCATCGTCGCGGCCCGGTCCCCCGGGTTGACCAGGCGGCACGTCGTCAGGGACAGGCAGCCGCAGCCGATGCAGCCGTCGAGCCCGTCCCGCAGGGCGACCAGCGCCTCGACCTGCTCGTCGAGGCGGGCCCGCCACGCCCGCGACAGCCGGGTCCAGTCCGCCTTGTTCGGGGTCCGCTCCTCGGGCAGCCCCTGCAGCGCGGTCCGCACCTCCTCCAGACCGATGCCGATCGAGCGCGCCGCACGGACGAACGCGAGCCGGCGCAGCTCGCTGCGCCGGTAGCGGCGCTGCCCCCCGGACGTCCGGGTCGCCGAGATCAGCCCCTCGCGCTCGTAGGAGCGCAGCGCCGAGTGCGGGAAGCCGCTGCGCTCCACCACCTCGCCGATGGTCAGAAGGTCCTTCGTGTCCATGTCCGCCCCTCGGTCGCACCCGGCCCGCAGTGGTGAAGCTGAGGTCAGGTTACCGGCGGTTCGGCCGTGTCGGCGTGTCACCGGGCGCGCCCGCACCGGCTCGGCGGGCGGCCCACGCCGCGGCCACCGGCGATGTGAAATCGATGTGATCATGGCTCTGACGTGGGACGATCGCCGCCCGACGAGGAGACTGACCGCTGACCGTGGACCTCGTCGCGGGCTCCGAGATCGACACCTCGGTGAACGGCGTGACCGGCGCGCTGACGGGTACCCCCGGAGCTTGTCGTGATCAACGCCTGGCCGTAAGGTCCTTCCAGTCATCACGGCCCGATCACGAGCGGGCCTGGAGCCGGACCCCCCGACCGGCTCACCCGGGACCCCCGACCCGGCCGCTCGTACGGTGCCGTCCGTGATCGCGAAAGGGCCGTTCCCTTGCCTGCACACCGCTCCCCCGGCGGCTACAGCACGACCATGGTCACCCGGCCGACCCCGGCCGGTTCCGCCGACCGCCCGCGCGCCCGGCACGCGAGCACTCCCGCGTCGGCCGCGCGCCGCGCCGGGACGACGACCGCCGCCGCCGGCGCCGCGTTCGGCGTGGTCGCCTCCGGCGCCTTCGCCGCGGTGATCCCCACCGACGTGGGCGGGAACGCCGAGGCCGACGCCTCCCCCGACGTCACCAAGGCGGCCATGCTGGCCTCGCAGTCGGCACCGATCGCGTCCTCGGCGACGTCGACCGACGGCAGCCCGTCGGGCTACTTCAGCCCGGTCTCGTTCGACAACGCGCCCGCGGCGGCGAACCAGGCCGGTGCCGCCCGGGCGGCCGCGTCCGATGTCGACGTCGCGTCGCTGGACAAGGCCGGCAAGATCGCCGAGAAGATCGCCGCCGAGCACGAGAAGGCGGAAGCGGCCGAGGCGAAGCGGACCGCCGAACGTCGGGAGCTGGACCGGACGATCGCGGCCGGCGGGCTCGACGGCTGGATCGCCGAGGCCCTGGACCACATGGGGATGTCGCAGTCCTACGCGCCCGGGCTCAAGCAGATCATCCTCAAGGAGTCCAACGGCGACCCGGACGCCATCAACGACTGGGACTCCAACGCCGCGGCGGGCAACCACTCGGAGGGCCTCATGCAGGTCATCCCGTCGACGTTCAAGCGCTACGTGCACCCGGACTTCGCCGACGCCTCGGTCACCGACCCCGTCGCGAACATCACCGCCGGGGTCCGCTACATGATCGACAGGTACGGGCTGGAGACTCTCGCTGCGGGTGGACGCAGCAGCTCCGGCGGCGGTTACCTGGGCTACTGAGACGGGTGGCCGGGCCCCGGACAGGTACCGGAGGCCCTCGCACGACACGGCTCGTCCAGCGGCCGGCAGGTTCCCTGCCGGCCGCTGTTGTGCGTCCGGGCCCCGGAGACGACGACGGAAGGATCTCGGCCTCGTGAGCTCACCCGGGACCGGAGCCCCCGCCGCGACCGCGACCGGCGGGCGGACCCGCTACCGCCCGGAGCTGCAGGGCCTGCGGGCCCTGGCCGTCGCGCTGGTCGTGGTCTACCACGTCTGGTTCCACCGCGTCTCGGGCGGCGTGGACGTGTTCTTCCTGATCAGCGGGTTCCTGGTGACCGGGGGCCTGTACCGGTCGGCGGCCCGCGGGCGGCTGGACCTGCGGGCGACGTGGGCGCGCCAGCTGTCCCGGCTGCTGCCCGCGACCGGTGTGGTGCTGCTGAGCAGCGTCGCCGCCGGGGCCCTGTTGCTGCCGGAGAGCCGCTGGCTGCCGACCGTCCGCGAGATCGTCACCTCGACGCTGTTCCTGCACAACTGGCAGCTCGCCGCGGACTCGGTCGACTACGCGGCCCGCAACGACGCCGCCGGGATCGCCCAGCACTTCTGGTCGCTGGCGGTGCAGGGGCAGTTCTATCTCGTGTGGCCGCTGCTGGTGGCCCTGGTCGCACTGGTCGCCCGCCACGACTCCCGTGACCTGCACCGCACGCTCACCCTCGCGCTGGCCGGCGTCGGCGTCGCGTCGCTGCTGTTCTCGGTGCTGCTCACGGCCGCCGACCAGCCACTGGCCTACTTCCACTCACTGGCCCGGATCTGGGAGTTCGCGCTCGGCGGCCTGCTCGGGCTCTGGATCGACCGGATCGAGCGCAGCCCGCTGATGGGTGTCACGACCCGGGTCGCGCTCGGCTGGACCGGGGTCGCGGCGCTGCTCTGCTGCGGGTTCGCCTTCCAGGTGGACCGCGCGTTCCCGGGCTGGGCCGCGCTCTGGCCGACGCTGGCGGCGGCCCTGGTCCTGGCCGCCGGTCGGACCGGGCACCCGTGGGGTGCGGACCGCGTGCTGGTCACTCCCCTGATGCACAGGCTCGGCGACATCAGCTTCCCGCTCTACCTCTGGCACTGGCCGATCCTGATCCTCACGCTGGTGGTGACGGGGCGGTCGCAGCCCGGGCTCGTCGGCGGCCTCGCGGTGATCGCGACGGCGCTGGTGCTCGCGGTGCTCACCCACCGCGTCGTCGAGCAGCCGTTGCACCGGGCCCGCCCGCGCCTCGCGCTGCGCACCGGCCTGGCCATGGCCGGCGCCGTGCTGCTGGCCTGCGGCGCCTGGCAGGGCGTCGCGACGGTCCGCGCCGAGCCGGGTGTCGAGGTGGGCTCGCCGGCGCACCCGGGCGCGGCGGCGCTGGACCCGGCGTTCACCTTCACCGGCGCCGAGGACGCGCCGCTGCTCCCGTCGCTGGTGCAGGCGGGCGACGACTGGAGCTACCGCAACGGGACCTGGCTCTGCGGGCCGTCACCGCAGCGACCCGAGCTGGAGGTGTGCCGGATCCCGCCGCCCGGCGGCGCGCCGCCCGAGCGCACCGTCGCCGTCGTCGGGGACTCGCACGCCCAGCAGTACACCGGTGCGCTGATGCCGATCGCGGCCCGGCGCCACTGGGAGCTCGTGGTGATGGCCAAGGGGTCCTGCCCGTTCTCCACCGCCTCCGAGGTCGACCCGGGCGACGAGGGCTGCACCGCCTGGAACGCCCGGGCCACCGACGAGCTGGCGGCCCAGCAGCCCGACGCCGTGGTCACCCTCGCCAGCCGCGACGTCCGCCCGGGGCGGACCGAGCAGACCCCGCCCGGCTTCGTCGCGCAGTGGTGGCGGATGCACGACGCGGGCATCCCGGTCGTCGCCCTGCGGGACAACCCGCGTCCCGGGTTCTCGGTGCCGGACTGCGTCAGCGACAACGGCCGCCACGCCGACGCCTGCGGGCTCGAGCGCAAGGCCGTCTACCCGGCCGTGCCCAGCTACGCGATGACGCCCGACGTGCCGCCGAACGTGTCATTCGTGAACACGGCCGACCACCTCTGCGACCCGCGCTCCTGCCCCGGCGAGGTGGGCAACGTGCGCGTCTACATGGACGACAACCACCTGACCTCGACGTTCACCGCGTCGCTGGCGCCGGTGCTGGACCGGCACCTGAACGCGACGCTGGGCTGGTGAGGGCGCGCCTCAGGCGACGGTCGGGCGGATGCGGTGCCCGGCGACCGCGACCACGTCACCGGCCCTCAGCTGCGCGCCACGGCGGTTCTCCGGACGTCCGTTGAGCATCACCTCGCCGGACTCGAGCAGCTCGCGCGCGTGCCCGCCGTCCTCGGCCAGGCCGGCGAGCTTGAGGAACTGGCCGATCCGGATGGGTTCGGAGTCGATCGGCACGTCCATGATCGGTGCCCCACGCCGTGCCGGGGAGTCGCTCGCGGGCTCGTTCATGGGTCCATGATGCGCGCCGTAGGATCGGGCCGCGTGCAGGACCACTACTTCACCGCCGATCCCACGGCCCCCAGCAGGCCCGGGACGGTCCGCCTGCACACCACCGAGAGGGACGCGGGGGGAACGAGCGTCGGCGCCGGGATCGACCTGACGCTGGCGACCGACTCCGGGGTGTTCTCCCAGAGCCGGGTGGACCGTGGCACGAAGGTCCTGCTCGACGCCGCCCCGATGCCGGCCACCCGCGGCCCGCTGCTCGATCTGGGCTGCGGCTACGGCCCGATCGCGCTGACCCTCGCGAGCCGGCGCCGGCGGCTGCCGGTGTGGGCGATCGACCTCAACGACCGGGCGCTGGGGCTCACCCGGGCCAACGCGGGCGCCGCCGGTCTGGGCAACGTCACCGCCTGCCGTCCGGACGAGGTGCCCGACGACGTCACGTTCGCCGGCATCTACTCCAACCCGCCGATCCGCTCCGGCAAGCCCGCGCTGCACGAGATGCTGCGGCGCTGGATCCCGCGCCTGGACCCGTCCGGGGTCGCCTACCTGGTCGTGGCCAAGAACCTCGGCTCGGACTCGCTGGCGCGATGGCTCGACGAGCAGGGATGGCCGACGAGCCGGTTCACCTCCGACCGCGGGTACCGGGTGCTCGAGGTGCGGCCGGGCGCGTCGTAGACGGCACGGACCACGACGCGCGGAAGGCCCCGGACCAGCTGGTCCGGGGCCTTCCGTGTGGTAGCGGGGGTAGGATTCGAACCTACGACCTCTGGGTTATGAGCCCAGCGAGCTA
>CBIHNM010000178.1:0-9000 GCA_966211265.1 uncultured Pseudonocardia sp. | reverse complement strand
CCTGTTCGGCGCGGCCGCCGTCGGCGGTGCGGCGGCGGCGACCGGCCGCCGCGGCGACCACGACGACCAGGAGACCGGCGGGGCCGCGCGGAGCGAGGCCGGGGAGGACACGTCCGGTACCGCACGCGACACCGCCGCCACGTCCGGAGCGGGGGACGAGCCCGCCGACGACGAGCGGTCCGCCGGGTCCGTGGACCCGGCGGAGGGCACCCGCCAGGCGACGGGCGCCGCGGTCGAGAGCGACGTCGACCCGCGGGCCTCCGACCGGGGCGGTGCCGTCGAGGACCGGTCGGGGCAGGAGTCCGCGGCCGCGGCGGACCGCGAGCCGGCCGCGCAGGCCGGCAGCACCGGCGACGGGGCGCAGCGCGAGGGGGAGCAGTCCGACCATGCCGACGACGCCGACGTGGCCACCACGGCGCTACCGGTCACCCGGCCGGCCACGGCCCGGCAGCCGATGGGCGGCACCGGCTCGACGCGGGGCGACCTGCCCGTCCGGCCGCGGTCCGCGCCGTCCGGGCGTCCGGTGATGCCCGGAGGGCCCGCGGCCCCGCACGGACACCCGCAGGGTGCACCGGCCGGCCCCGGCCAGGGCGGCCGCAACCCGGGCTTCCGGAACCCGCCACCCCGCGTCCCGGCCGCGCAGAGCCCGGAGGCGCTGTTCGCACCGGCCGTCCCGGTCGAGGGCGACCGCGGGCAGCTGCGCCGTCCCGGCGGCATGGACACCGCGCGGGCCGGGGGCGGCTACGACATCAGCCAGACCACGCCGATCTTCGAGGAGATCGCGTCGGCCTGGTTCCGGTCGAACCGCTCGGTCCCGGTCCGCTGGCAGGACGGCGGCGCCGGTACCGACACCCAGAACCGGGTGGCCGAGGCCCCGCCGTCCCGCCCGAGCCCGTCACCACGACCGGCCGGCAACCCCGCCTCGACCGGCACCACCGCGTCGTCGGGGTCGGCCGTGGACGAGGCCGCGTTCGCCTCGCCCGCCGACGAGCTCTGGCGCCAGGCCTCGGCCGGTTCCGAGGAAGCCGACCGCTCCGACGAGCTGACCACGGCCGGGCTGCCCAAGCGGCGCCCGCGCGCGCGGCTGCTCCCGGGGAGTGCGGCAGGATCCACCGTGCTGAGCCCGCCCGCGTCCGAGACGCGCAGTGCCGAGAACGTGCGCGGCCGGCTGGCCAGCTACCAGCAGGGGGTGCGCCAGGGTCGCGAGAGCGCCGTGGGCCGCACCAGTCGAGCCGGCAGCGGGACCCCCGACCCGTCCGGCGACCGTTCCAACACGTCCGAACACGAGGAGAACACGTGAGGGCACCACAGGCACAGCCGAGTCAGAGCCGTTTCGGCTGGCTGGTCACGAACTTCGCCGAGCGCGTCCCCGGAGTGGCGCACGCGATCGTGGTGTCGGCGGACGGGCTCCTGCTGACGTCCTCGGACCGGCTCCCCCGCGACCGCGCCGACCAGCTCGCCGCCGTCGCCTCCGGCCTGATCAGCCTGACCCAGGGTGCGGCGCGCTGCTTCGACGCCGGTGGCGTCGTGCAGACCGTCGTCGAGATGGACCGCGGGATCGTGCTGCTGATGTCGATCAGCGACGGGTCCTGCCTGGCCGTGCTGGCCTCGCCCAGCTGCGACATCGGCCTGGTCGGTTACGAGATGACCCTGCTGGTCGACCGAGTCGGCCAGCTGCTCACTCCGGAGCTGCGTGCCGAGCTCCAGGGCTCGTTCGGCCCCTGAGCTGCGAGCGAGTACGTTCCATGTCCCCCACCGCAGGATCGGCCAAGGCAGGTGAGATCCGATGAGCACCGGTCCCGACGACGACGACGAGAACCGGTACGAACCCACGTTCGCCGACGTGATGAACGGGTTCAGCCTCGATGCCGGGCGCAAGCCCAGGAAGCGCAGGTGGGGGCGCAACTCGTCCTCCGCGGAGGAGCCGCCGCCGGCGCCTGCGGAGCTCACCGGCCCGATCACCGGGTCGGCCGCGTACGGGATGCCCCCGACGGAGGCGGAGCTCGCGGCGGAGCAGAACGTGCCACCGCCGGTGAACGAGCCACCGCCCCCTCCACCGCCGGGCCCACCCCCGGTCGGGGGCGCCGCGTCGGTGCGTCCCTACGCCTGGACCGGGGGCCGGACCAAGTCCGGCTACGAGCTGGCCATCGAGACCCTGGTCTCGGTGAGCAACCGGGCGCGCAGCCAGCTCGACCGACTTCCGATGGAGCACCGTTCCGTGGCGGACCTGCTGCTCGAGCAGACCCGCTCGGTGGCCGAGGTGGCCGCGCTGCTCTCCCTCCCGCTTGGCGTGGCCCGGGTCCTGCTCGGGGACATGGCCGCGGGAGGCACCGTGACCGTGCACCAGACCGCGAGTACCCCCGGCGACCTGCCGGACCTCGCGCTGATGGAAAGGGTTCTGAGTGGACTCCGTCGGCTCTAGGCCACAGCCCGTCGCCCGTACCGCGACGATGTCGGCCAAGATCGTGGTGGCCGGTGGGTTCGGTGTCGGGAAGACGACGTTCGTCGGCTCCGTCTCCGAGATCATGCCGCTGACCACCGAGGCCGTGATGACCGAGGCCAGCGCCTCGCACGACGACCTCTCGGCGACCCCGAACAAGGTCTCGACCACGGTCGCGATGGACTTCGGCCGGGTGTCGCTGGACTCCGAGCTGGTGCTGTACCTGTTCGGCACGCCCGGGCAGCAGCGGTTCTGGTTCATGTGGGACGACCTCGTGCGCGGCGCCATCGGCGCGGTCGTGCTGGTCGACACCCGCAGGCTCGCCGACTCGTTCGCCGCGATCGACTTCTTCGAGGACCGGAACCTGCCCTACGTGGTCGGCGTGAACGCCTTCGACGGGATCCTGGCGCACGACGTCGAGGACGTCCGCGAGGCGATGTCGATCGACCCGGCGGTCCCGATGGTCACCTGCGACGCGCGCAACCGCGCCTCCACCAAGGAGTGCCTGATCGCGCTCGTCCAGCACGCCATGCACCAGCGGATGGCGGCCGGCGCCCCGCGCTGACCCGCCGCGCCCCGTGGTGGAGGGCTCAGCCCGCCACCACGGCGACCGACGTGATCCGGTGCAGCGGCACCCGCCGGATCAGGCCGTCGAGGGCGTCGCGGCCCTCGACGACGCCGCCGCCGATCGTCATCGGGGCGAGCACCCGCTCACCGGCGACGCCGTGCGCGTCGACGTAGCCGATCCACACGTTCTGCCGGTTGCGCGCCGCGTCCTGCAGTGAGGCCAGCGTCCCGGTCGACCCGCCCGGGGACGCGGGGGCGGCGTCGCCGTTGCCCTGCACACCCCGGCGGCGTTCCGCACCGGGACGCATCCCGGCCAGCGTGTCACCGGACCGCATCCGGGCGACCAGGTCCTCGGCCTGCCGGGCGGGCGGGCCCTCCGCCACCGCGCCGGGCCGGGTCCGCCGGCGCGGCTCGGTGCGCCGTCCGCGCTCGCCCAGATCCAGCACGGCACCGCCCGCGTCCTCGGCGGACGGGCTGAACCCGGCCGCGCGCAGCCCGTCGAGCACCTCGGCCAGCGGCAGCGTGCTGACCGCCACCGTCGGCGCGAGCCGGCGCAGCCCCAGCCCGGCCGCGTCCTGGTGCGCGAGCACCTCGGAGATCAGCACCTCGTCGTCGGAGCGCAGGAACGACGCCGCGGTCCCGCTGCGCAGCCGGCCGTGCCGGCGGGCGACGTCGTCGACGAGGTAGGTCAGCGACTGCGGCACCGGTGTGGCCGAGCGGGCGGCCAGGGTCGCCCGGACGTCCGCGGCGGTGCGCCCGGTGTCCAGCGCCCGGCGCAGGCTGTGCTCGGTGAACCGGTAGACGCTGGCGCCGCCCGCGGACTCGATGTCGGCCAGGATCCCCAGCTCGTGGGCGAGGTCGGGGGACAGCCGCCCGGGCGCGACGGCGGTCAGGTCGGCCTGCAGCAGCACGTGCTCGACCGGCTCGGGCAGCGCGGCGTGCAGCGCGCCGGAGAGCTCGCCGGGGCTCCGGGTGGGCGGGTCGAGCAGCACCCGCCCGGCCGTGGTCAGCGCGTCCAGGGCGATCACCCCCAGCGCGGTCGCCTCCGCGACCGTCCAGGACACGACGTCGTCGCGCAGCCGTCCGCCGCGCCGGGGCGCCCGCCAGGCCAGCAGCTCGGCCAGCGCCGAGGCCGATCCGACCGAACGGCCGGGCGGCATCTCGGCCAGCGCGGCGAGCACCCGGCGCCGGTCCCGGGCGGCGGGCGGGCGCCGGACGCTGTCGGACAGCGCGGCGATCGGCCGGTCGGCGTCGTCGCGGCGCCCGACCAGCCCGGGCAGCCGGGGCAGGTCGATCCAGGCCCGGGCCAGCTCGGCCCAGCGGGCCTCGTCCGGTCCGGCCCGCCACGCGTCGGCCGCGGTGGTGGGCAGCCACTCGGGCTGGGCCGTCTCGGTCTCCCCGACCAGGTCGGCCGCGCGCAGCACCTCGACCAGCAGCGCGGCCGTGGTCTCGTCGGTGTCGCAGTCCCTGGCGGTGCGGCGCAGGTCGCGCACGCCGAGCCCGCCCGAGCGCAGGACCCCGGGCGGGTTGCGCCCCCAGGACCCGATCAGCAGGTCCGCGCGGCGCAGGAACTCCAGCGCGGCACCGGCCCCGGTGCCGTCCACGGTGGCCGGGTCCCGGTCCTTCGTCCCGACCTCCGGGCGGTCCAGGCGGACCTCGCCCATCGGACGGTCCCCGCGCAGCGCCAGCCCGACCTGGCGGGGCAGCTCCACGGTCTCGGTGTCCACCCGCAGCAGCAGCCCGCGCGCGACCAGCCTCCCGACCGGTGTGGACGGGTCCGAGGCCCCGCGGCTGCGCCCGATCGGCGGTCCCGCGACGAGGGCGTCGAGCACCCGCTGCTCGTCCGGGTCCACCTGCGCCAGCAGGCCGGCCGGGTCGTGGGTGCCCGCGGCACCGGTCGCCCGACGGCCGAGGCCACCCGGGTACTGCGGGACGACCTCACGCGCCGCGGGCACCAGAGACAGCTCCTCGTCCGGCCCCCAGACCAGCGCCCGGTCGCGCAGCGCGGTGAGCCCGGCCTGCACGGTCGAGTCCGCGACGTCGGGCCCGAGCAGCCGGGCGACCTCTCCCGCCTCGACGGGCGCGGTCTCGGCCCCGGCGACGACGAGCGCCTCCAGGACGGCCAGCGCGACCGTGTCGAGGTCCTCGCAGGCCCGCTGCACCGAGGCGCGGATGCCGGCCCGGGTGGCGAGCACGGTCACGTCGGCCGGCGGCGGCACGCCGAGGTCCGGCCGCACCCGCAGCAGGGCGGCGAGGGTCTCGTCGTCCTGACCGCGCAGCCAGTCGACCAGGGACGTCTGCATCCCCACCACGGTAGTCGTGCCGCGCCGCGGGCCTCACCGCGACCGTCGCCACACCGGCGGGCGCGGGCACGGGGGCAGACGGCGGGTGGCCGGTACGGGATACTGGTGCGGACCCCGGGGCGCCGCCGGCGCCCCGCCCGAGCAACTTCAGGAGAGATCGTGGCGAAGGCGTTCGACACCGGCCGGATCGACCCGGCCTGGCCCGACCTGCCCGACGGCGAGCACCCGCTCACCGAGCTCCTCGGCCCGGTGCAGGGCAACATGTCGCCGTTCGGTGACGTCGAGTTCCCGCTGGCCGAGGTGCCCTACGAGCACCCCGTCACCGAGATCAACCGTTAGCAGCACCGCCATCGACCGGGACCCGACACCCGCGGTTGCCGGCCTGTTGCTGGCCGGCGGCGCCGGCCGCCGGATGGGCGGGCCGAAGGCGCTGGTCCGGCTCGACGGCGAGCGGCTGGCCCTGCGCGCGGTCCGCATGCTCGACGCCGGCGGCTGCGACCCGGTGACGGTCGTGCTGGGCGCCCGCGCGGCCGAGGTCGAGTCCGCGCTGCGCGCCGACGGCCTGCCCGCGCACGTCCGCACCGTCGTCGCGCACGACTGGGACGAGGGGATGGGCGCCTCCCTGCGACGGGGCCTGCACGCGCTGGCCGAACTGCTGCCCTCCCCCGACGCCGCGCTCGTGCACCTGGTGGACCTGCCCGGGATCACCCCGGAAGCCATCCGGCGCACCGCGCTGCTCGACGCCGCCGGGGCCGGCACGCCGACCGGGCCGGATGTCCTGCGCCGCGCCGCCTACGGCGGCAAGGCCGGTCACCCGGTGCTGCTCGGGCGGCACCACTGGGCTGCGGTGGCCGGCTCCGCGACCGGCGATGCCGGGGCCCGCGGCTACCTCGCCGACCATCCCGGTCTCGAACTCGTCGAGTGCGGTGACCTGGCCGTCCCGGACGACGTTGACACCCCCGAGCAGCTGCGCCTTATCACCGGCCCATCAAAAGCGTTACGCCCCGGCGCGACACGGACGCGTGGTCCGAGCCGCACCGGGGCGCGACGGAGGTCTGTGCTCCCCGCTCCGGTGGAGCGCGGTCGTCTAGCGGACGACGAGCTTCTGGCCGGGGTGGATCAGGTCCCCACCGTTGAGGCCGGGGTTCTTGGCCAGCAGCTGCTTCCAGTCGCCGACGCCGTGCGCGGCGGCGATCGCACCGAGCGTGTCGCCGGCCTTCACCACGTAGGCGGCACCGGGAGCGGCCGGGGCGGCGGCGGGTGCCGGGGCGCTGAGGCGCGTGCGCTCCGGGGCGTTCGTGCCGCTGTCGGTCTCGGGGGTGCGCGGGGTGGACTCGCCCGAGGCGCCGACCTTCTTCGAGCACGACGGCCAGGCGTTCCAGCCCTGCCCGGCGAGCACCTTCTCGGCGACGGCGATCTGCTCGGCCCTGCTGGCCTGGTGCGCGGCCGGGGCGTACTGCCCACCGCCGAAGGCCTTCCAGGTGGACTTCGTGAACTGCAGGCCGCCGGAGAAACCGTTGCCGGTGTTGGCGGCCCAGTTCCCGGTGCTCTCGCAGTGCGCGAGCTTGTCCCAGGTGGAGTCGGACGCGGCGTTGGCCGCGGGCATGAGGGTGACCATCGGCGCTCCGACGACGGCGCCGGCGACGGCGGTCCGCGCGATGTTGCGACCGGTGGTGCTGGGTTTGCGATGCTTGCCGCGGTATCGAGCCATGGCAGATCTCCGTCGCGGCGCCTGAAGGATCCACCGCCGGGGAGTGACGGTGTGGTCGGCGTGCCGACCGGTCGATCCACCCTGTCCCACGTTTCGTGCTTCGGGGGTCGGAGGTCCACAGGACAGGGAGCGCTGCGGTTCCGGGCCCGACCGCAATGGGGGAGTCGTTCGGGCCACAGGCAAGGTACGACGGGTCTGCAAGGATCGAAAGCCCTCCGACATCCGGCGTGTCCGATGCCCTGACCAGGGAGGTAAAGATCGTTTTCCGATCATTGCTGGTCAGGGCCGCAAATCACGAACGTGAAACGGCGCGGAATCGGAATGGTGTTCTAGATCAAGTGTGATTCACATCACGTCTTGTCACCCGATCCAGTCGCCTGCCGCGCCGGTGACCACCCTCCGACGGCACGCACCGACACCGACGGGCCAGTGCCGCGCCGTCGCACCCCGGCGGGTCCACCCGCTGCCCGTCCCCGTCGTAAGGTCTCCCCGTGGAGCTGAGCCATGTCGACGACGCCGGAGCGGCCCGCATGGTGGACGTCTCGGAGAAGCAGCCGGGCCGTCGCACCGCCGTCGCGACCGGCGTCCTGCACACCACCGCCGAGGTGATCGGGTTGTTGCACAGCGACGGCCTGCCCAAGGGCGACGCGCTGGCGACCGCGCGGATCGCCGGGATCATGGGGGCCAAACGCACCCCGGACCTGGTACCGCTGTGCCACCCGATCGCGATCAGCGGCGTCACATTGGACCTGGTCGCGCACGAGACCCGCATCGACATCCGGGCCCAGGTGCGCACCACCGACCGCACCGGTGTCGAGATGGAGGCCCTGACCGCCGTCGCGGTCGCCGGGCTGACCCTGCACGACATGATCAAGGCGGTGGACCCGGCCGCCGTGCTGGACGCGGTCCGGGTGGAGCGCAAGGACGGCGGCAAGACCGGCACCTGGGTGCACCCGGCGACCGGCGACACCGGCGAGGAACGGGCGTGAGCGAGCGCGAACGGACCGCGCGGGTCGTCACCGCGTCGAACCGGGCCGCGGCCGGGGTCTACGCCGACCGCGGCGGGCCGCTGATCGCCGAGTGGCTGCGCGGGCGGGGCTACACCACGCCCGACCCGGCCGTCGTGCCCGACGGCGCCCCGGTCGGCGACGCGCTGCGCGCGGCCGTCGCCGACGGCGTCGACGTGGTCATCACCACCGGCGGCACCGGCATCTCCCCCACCGACGCCACCCCGGAGACCACCCGCGCGGTCCTGGACTACGAGGTCCCCGGGCTGGCCGACGCGATCCGGGACGCCGGCGCACCCACCGTCCCCACCGCCGTCCTGTCCCGCGGGCTGGCCGGCGTGGCAGGCCGCACGCTGGTGGTGAACCTGCCCGGGTCCACCGGCGGGGTGCGCGACGGGCTCGGCGTGCTGGAGAACGTGCTCGACCACGCCGTGGACCAGCTACACGGAGGAGATCACCGATGACCACCTCGGACGTCACCGCCCAGGTCGTGCGCGCGACCGTCGGCGAGGAACCGCTCGACGTCGACGAGCACGCCCGGCTGGTCGACCACGCCGGTGCCGGTGCGGTCGTCACGTTCGCCGGGGTCGTGCGCGACCACGACGGCGGCCGGTCGGTGCAGGGTCTGGAGTACAGCGCCCACCCCACCGCCGCATCGGTGGTCGGGCAGGTCGCCGCCGAGGTCGCCGCGCGCGCGAGCGGGGTGCGCGCGATCGCGGTCAGCCACCGTGTCGGGCCGCTGGAGATCGGCGACGTGGCGCTGGCCTGCGCGGTCGCCGCGGACCACCGGCGCGAGGCGTTCGAGGTGTGCGCCGAGCTCGTCGACGAGGTCAAGCGGCTGCTGCCGGTGTGGAAGCACCAGCGGTTCGTCGACGGCGACGACGAGTGGGTCAACTCCACCTGAGCCGGACGGGCCCGCAACCACGACGGCCCGGGCACCGGGAGAGGGACGGATCCCTCCCCGGCCCCGGG
>CBIHNM010000177.1:0-9126 GCA_966211265.1 uncultured Pseudonocardia sp. | reverse complement strand
CGCGGGGTTCTGCCTCGTCCTGTTCACCCGCGACGGCGGCGCGCCGACCGCGCGGAAGTCGGCGCGCAACGCCGTGTACCGGACCTGCGGTGTCGTGATCCTCGCCTGCCTCGCGCTGGCCCCGCTGTCCGCCGCGTTCGTGCCGGACGAGGTCGCCGGCCCGCTGCACGTGCTGTTCTGGCTGGAGTCGGCCGCGATCGTCGCGTTCGGGATCGCCTGGTTCGTCAAGGGCGAGACGGTGCTGCGTGACCGGCCCGGTCTCACCGCCCCGGCCGTGTGAGCGCACCGACCACGAACGCCAGCTCGCGCTCCATCTCCCCGGTGTCGTCGGCGGCGTGCCGGGCCGTCGCGTGCCGGTGCCCGATCGCCGAGGCCAGCAGGAGCGACGCCCCGCGGACGGTGTCCGAGAGCTCCAGCCCGGTCGCGCCGGCGATCACGTCCTGCACGGCCACGACCAGCTCGTCGAACCGGTGTTGCAGCGCGTCACGCACGGCCGGGAGCGTGTCGGCCTCGCGCCAGAGCAGGTGCGACAGGACGGCCGAGTCGTCCAGTGCCGCGTCGAGCGCGACGACCAGGCGGCGCAGGCTGGCCATGAGGTCGCCGGGGACGATCACCTCGCCGCACCGGACGACGTCGCGCGGGAGCCGGTCGACCAGGGCCTCGAGCAGATCGGGCTTGCGGCGGAAGTAGTAGTGCACCAGCCCTTTCGGGACGCTGGCCCGCTCGGCGACCTTCGAGGTCGGGGTGGCGTCGAAGCCGTGCTCGGCGAACAGCGTCTCCGCCGCGGCGAGGATCCGCTCGCGAGCGGGCTCCTCACCGGAGCTCGGCGGGTCGGGAACGGGGGTGTCCACGCAGTCAGGTTCCTCTCACGCGGCGAGGGCCGCGACCCGGTGCGGGTCGCGGCCCTCGCGGGGGCGTTCCTCGTCGTCTCAGTGGGCGCCCACCGCCCCGTGGTGGGCGGCGTTGGCGGCCGGGATCGCCGTCGCGGCGACCACCACCGCCAGCACGCCGGCGACCCAGGACGTCCACGACGCCCCGACGAGATCGCTGTAGCCCATCACCCACGGGGCGATGAACAGCAGGACCCCGAGCACTCCGTGCACGTACTCGCTGGACACCGAGCGCGGTGCCGCCAGCGACCAGAGCGACGTGGCGGCGAGCACCACGCCGAGTACGACCATCGTCCACGCGGCGGCGGCATCAGTCGTCGTCACGAGGGGCGAAAGAGCCGTGAGAACCCCGATCACCAGCGCGGCCCAGTCCTGCCAGCGCTGCCATGACCTCTCCACCATCTCGCTTCACCTTCTCCGTGAACCCCCTGTGGGATGGCTCCGGTGTACGCCTGATTGGCCGGCCGGTCAAGAGTGGGACGTCGTCCGCGGCGGCGGACGGCCGCCCGGCCGTGAGCACCTGCCCACCGGCACGCGCCCGACCGGTAGCCTCCGGCGACATGCGCGCTCCGGACACCGGCGCCCGGGACACCGGCGAGGACCCCGCCGCCCCGGACGGGACACCTGCCGTGGACCCCGCCGGCTGGCCGGTGGTGGCTCGCGCGTCGCTCCGATTCGTCGTGCTGTGGCGGCTGTTCGCGTTGCTGGCCCTGGCCTACGGCGTCGTGGTCGCGATGCTCGCGGTGGACGATCTGACGCGCTCGGCGTGGCTGTGGGTGGCGATCTCGGTCGGCGGGCTGGTCCACCTGGCCGGCGCCCTCGGGCTGTGGTTCCTCGCGCCGCGCTCGCCGAGACGCCTCCTGCCCCGTCCCGGGCCGGCGTCGGGCACCGAGTCCGACCGGCGACGAGCCCGCCGCACGCTGCTGGCCGGGGGCCGGCTCGGCGCCGGGCAGCGGCGGCTGGTCGCGGTCGAGGTGGCGTCCGGGGCGCGGGTCCCGCTGGTGGTGGCCGCGGCGTTCGCGCTGCTCGGGCCGGTCGCGATGGGGACCCCGAACACCGACCACCCGATCCCGTGGCTCGGCCCCGTCACCGCGGGCGTGGTGGCGCTGATCCTTCTCGGGCTGGCCTGGCAGGTCCGCTCGGTGCGCCGGATCCACCGGGCGGCCCAGCGTGTGGACGCCCTTCCCTCGGTCGAGGGCAGCGAGGTGCCGTACCTGCCCTGACCGTCCACCCACCCGGGGTGTGGCACTCATGCGCCATCGGTACCGCGCACCGGAACCGAACCGGCACGAGTGCCACCTCGAACCCGGCCCTTTCCGGCACTCATGCGGCTTCGGTACCGCTGTGCCGAACAGAAGCCGCACGAGTGCCGCTCCGGGGGCGGGGCCGGCGCGGTTCCGGGTCGATCATCCAGGCGACCAGCCCCACCCGGGACGGTCGTGCCCGATTCGCCCGTGATGCCTGTAACGAGTCCCTGGCCGGGCGCGAATTCGGCATGCGTACGCACCACCGCGCGTCCACCGGGTCTCGCGCCCTGCCCGCATCCGCTTCCGCGACGCGCACGATGGAGGGAGCTCCCTGTGCTCAGGTTCCTGAGAGTCGCGATCGCGGCCGTCATCCTGTCCGCGCTCGCCGTGGTCGGGTCGGCCGGCACCGCGCTGGCCGACCACCGCGCGGTCGAGGTGGTCAGCGGCAACCCGAGCTGCGACGGCGGCATCAAGATCGAACCGGTCGTGGACGGGACCTACGGGCCCGTCACGATCGACGTGACCGGGTCGTCGTTCAGCTTCAGCACCGACGGCTCGCCGGTCACCAACGTGATCGTCAAGGGTGGGCCGAACGCCAACCTGTACAGCTACCCGGCGCCCGGGGTGACCTCGGACAGCGGGCTGACCGCTCCGATCAACCCCAACAACGGCAAGCCCTACGGGCTCAGCCACCTCTGCTTCTTCGTCGACGACAAGAAGTCCCCCGACCCCAAGTAGTACAGCCACCGCGGGACGCGCCCAGCCCGGGCGCGTCCCGCCGACTGCCCGGAGATCCGCATGCGCCGCACGCTCACCCTGGCCACCGCCGTCGTCGCCACCGTCGCGGCGCTCGCGGTCGCGCAGCCCGCGTCGGCCGCGACCCCGCTGCTGCCCGACCTCGGGATGGCGCGGCTGACCGACCTCAACGCCACCACCACATCCGCCGGGCGCACGCTCCTGCGGTTCTCCACGACGATCGTCAACGTCGGTGGCGAACGCTTCGAGCTGGTCGCCGACCGGCCCGACACCGGCTCCTCCTTCACCGCCCGCCAGCGCGTCTACCGGTCCGACGGATCGTCCTCGGACCTCCCGGTGGCGGCGCAGATGGTGTTCGCCGGCGACGGGCACTCGCACTGGCACGTGCGCAACCTCGAGTCCTACGTCCTGGAGCGCCTGGACAACGGCGTGAAGGTCGGCACCGATGCCAAGGGCGGGTTCTGCTTCCTCGACACCGATCCCTACCGGCTCGCGCTGCCCGGCGCACCGCAGACGGCGCGCTACGACGGGTCGGGCTGCGGGACGCAGTCCGCGCTGACCCTGACCATGGGGCTCTCCGTCGGCTGGGGCGACCGCTACGCCTGGACCCTGCCGGACCAGTACATCGACATCACCGGCCTGACCAACGGCAAGTACCGGCTGCGGGCCACCGCCGACGCCGGGGGCCTGTTCAGCGAGACCGACGAGGGCAACAACCAGACGTGGCTCGACATCTCGCTGTCCCAGCGACGGGGTGGCGCCTCGGTGAAGGTCCTGGGCGTCGGTCCGGTGGCGTGAGGTGATCCGGGGTCAGACCGGGAGGAGCCCCTCCACGACGTCGGTGAGCTGCCCGACCGTGCGGCACTCGTGCATCGGCAGGACCTCGGCGTAGCGCAGCGCCGCGGAGTCGCCGCTGCCCCACTGCCGGCGCGGTTCCGGGTTGAGCCAGTGCGCGTGGCGGGCCTGCGCGACCAGCCGCGTGAGGGCGCGCAGGTTCGGGTCGCGGTAGTTCGTCCGGCCGTCGCCCAGGATCAGCAACGACGCCTTCGACGTGACCGCCTCGCCCCAGTGCTCGGCGAACCCGCCCAGGGCGTTGCCGTAGTCGGAGTGCCCGTCGAACGCGGTCAGGTCGGCCTCGCGCAGGACCCGCGCCATCACCCCGGCCAGTTCGGCTCCCGGGGAGAACAGGTGGGTCACCTCGTCGGTGCACTCGACGAAGGCGAACACCCGCACCTTGGAGAACTGCTCGCGCAGCGCCTGCACCAGCAGCAACGTGAAGTGGCTGAACCCGGCGACCGAGCCGGACACGTCGCAGAGGATCACCAGCTCCGGGCGGCCGGGCCGGCGCGTGCGGTAGGCCGGGTCCATCGGCACGCCGCCGGTGGACATCGAGCGGCGCAGCGTGCGCCGCATGTCCAGGGTCCCGCGGCGGGCCCGCTTGCGCCGGACCGCCAGCCGCGACGCCAGCCGGCGCGCGAGCGGGTGCACCGTGCGCCGCAGCTGGGTCAGCTGCTCGGCGTAGGCGGTCAGGAACTCGATCTGCTCGGTCTGCTTGGGCACCGAGGACTTGGCGACCTGCTCGCGTCCGCGTTGCTCGGCGGTCCGGCGGCGCACCTCGTCGCGGATCATCTGCCGGAACCGGGCGATCCGGTCCCGGATCTCACGGCGGCGGACCTCGGAGACGAAGTCGGTGTCGTCGTCGCGCCGCAGCCCGTCCAGGATCTGGGCGAGCAGGGTGTCCGGGCTCAGGGCGTTGAGCGCCTGGTAGGCCGACCAGTTCGGTCTCGCGCTCTGCCCCCGGACTCCCTGTCCGGCCGCGCCGGCGGTGCCCATCGCCTCGACCGCGGCCCGGGCGAGGCTGCGCAGGGTCTCCTCGTCGTCGTCGCGCAGCAGGTCGGCCAGGATCTCGCGCAGCGCGTCGACGTCCACCGGCCCGTCGCCGCCGTCGTCCTCGCCGTCGTCGATGCGGGGCACGTCGACGTCACCGGCCCCGGCGCCCAGCACGGCCGGGAACCACAGGTCGAACAGCGCGTCGAAGGTGTCGCGCTGCCCGGAGCGGCGCAGCAGCGCGGCGGCCAGCCCCTCGCGCAGGTGCTCGCGGCGCAGCAGGTCGATCGCGCCGACCACCTGCGCGGCGTCGATCGTCTCCCCCGGCCCGACCGCGACCCCGGAGCGGCGCAGGGCGGCCACGAAGTCGACCAGGTGCCCGGGGATCCCGTTCCCGGCGGTCAGGGGTGGCACGGACGTCATGGGCTCATCATGCGTCACCGTGGGACGCACGACCACCTGCCGCTCACGCGAACAGCGCCAGCCCGATCCCGGTCAGGTCGAGGATCTCCCCCTCGAACTCCATGTCGATCCCGTCGTCGTAGGTCACCACGACGGTCAGCGACACCGCGCCGCCCTCGGGCACCGCCCGCCGCAGCGCGTCGGTCACCACGACCCGCTTGAAGGCCCGGGTCAACGGGTGCGAGGGCCGGTCGTCGAACCGGCGCACCCCCTCCGGCACCTCGCAGTGGCCCTCGTCGCCCAGGCAGCCCTGGTGCGCGAAGATCGAGAAATGCCCGGCGTAACCCGGCCGGTCGGTATCCGATGTCGCATTCGCGTCAGGATCGTTGAGGTAGACGCGGGCATGATAGGACGGCCGGAAATGGTTGATCCCGTAGAATTCCAGATCGGCCCGGGAGACCTCACCCACGTGCCGGGCGGTCAGCGGACCGAACGTGTACACCTGCGTGGCCACGACACACTCACCCCACCGGGATCTGGCTCGACGTCAGCGCGTACTCGTACCCGAGTTCGGCCACGTCGAGAACGTCGACGAATCGTTTTCCGAACGGCCGCAGCGCCATTCCGAGGAGGGACTGCGGAATGCCGCCGCTGCCGTGGCGCACCTGCCACAGGTACCAGATGCGGTCGATCATGGCGTGGTGCGCGAAGAACACCGGGTCATAGGCCGCGGTGGCCTGGTTCGTCATGTCCCCGCCGACCCAGACGTGCACGTCGTCGTGGAAGTTCTCCAGCCGGTCGACGAACGAGAACCAGTCCGAGTCCTCGAGCAGGTCGTTCACGTCGTCCGAGGTGGGCAGGCCGACCTGCGGGTTGGCGCCCGGCCGGCGGAAGGTCCGGCGGTCCAGCGGCGGGTTGGTCGAGGGCACCGAGATCCGGCTGCCGGACAGCGGGTCCCCGGCCGCGCCGGTGTAGGCCTGCGGCACGCCCCGCTGCACCGTCCAGTCCCACCAGGGCAGCGCGACCCCGGCGACCCGGTCGTTCAGCAGCAGCTCCAGGTGCTGCAGGTATGCGCGGTGCCAGGGCAGGAACAGTTCGGCCCGGGTCGGCACCCGCCGGTTCACCTGGTGGTGCCAGCAGTACCAGAAAGGGGCCCCGTGGAATCCGGCGACGAAATTGTATCCGCGGTTGTCGGAGAGGCCCTGCATGTCCTGCACCGCCTCGGCGAACGACGCCATGTGCGGTTCGGTGATGTCGTCGACCCGCAGACGGTAGACCATCGATCCGGCCATGGCGGCTCCTCGGGTGCGCAGGTGGATGGGCCCATGGTTCTCCCGGACCGCCGGAAACGGCCAGACGGCTCGCTCGATCGGCGGCGTCAATTGTGATGACACGTTCGCGGGCGGTTCCGGCCGGGGCCGGGCCCGGTCTGCACAGAACCTTCACCGTCGGCGCCCGGTACCGGCACATCGCGGTCCTAGGGTCATCGTCATGGCCCTGGACAGCGCGGACACCCGGCGACGGGTACTGGTCGTGGACGACGAGCCGGCGATCGCCGAGTCCGTGGCGGACCGGCTGCGCGCCGAGGGGTTCGACGTCGACATCGCCCGGGACGGGCCGGAAGCGGTGGCGCGGGCTCGTGACGGGCACCCCGACCTGGTCGTCCTCGACGTCATGCTGCCCGGTTTCGACGGCCTCGAAGCGTGCCGGCGGATCCAGGCGGACCGCCCCGTGCCGGTGCTGATGCTCACCGCCCGCGACGACGAGACCGACCTTCTCGTCGGTCTGGCCGTCGGTGCCGACGACTACCTGACCAAACCGTTCTCGCCGCGGGAGCTGGCCGCCCGGGTGCACGCGCTGCTGCGCCGGGTGGAGCGGGCCGGCGTCGTCCACCAGGGGCCCGACCGGCGGTTCCGGCTCGGCGACCTCGACATCGACCCCGCGCAACGGCGGGTCTCGCGGGCCGGCGAGCCCGCACACCTGACGCCGATCGAGTTCGACCTGCTCGTCCACCTGGCCGGGCGGCCGCGCGAGGTCCATCCGCGCGAGGCACTGCTGGAACGGGTGTGGGGATGGGCGGCGGGCCCCGACGCCCCGACCACCCGCACCGTGGACAGCCACGTCAAGGCACTGCGGCGCAAGCTCGGCGCCGACCTGATCCGCACCGTGCACGGCGTCGGCTACGCACTGGAGGTCCCCCGATGACCACGAGCGCACTCACCCGCCGGGCCGGTGTGCTGGCCGATCTGCTGCCGCGCCCGCTGGACCCGATCCGCTCCATCAAGGTCAAGCTCAGCCTGCTGCTGCTGGTCTCGGGCGGGGTCGGGGCGGCCTACCTGTGGAACACCTTCCGCTGGCTGCCGCCGGCGCCGGTCGTGGTGATCACGATCGTCGTGGTGCTGGCCACGGCGCAGGTCCTGGCGCACGGCATGACCCGTCCGCTGCGCGAGATGACCTCGGCGGCGCAGGCGATGGCCCGCGGCGACTACTCCCGGCGGATCCGGGCGACCTCGCGGGACGAGGTGGGACGCCTGGCCGTCGCGTTCAACCGGATGGCCGCGGACCTGGAGACCGCCGACCGGCAGCGCCGCGAGCTGGTCGCGAACGTCTCGCACGAGCTGCGCACACCGATCACGGCGCTGCGTGCGGTGCTGGAGAACGTGGTGGACGGGGTCGCCGAGCCCGACCCGGCGACGTTGCAGACCGCGCTGGCCCAGACCGAACGGCTCGGACGGCTGGTGGCCGAGCTGCTCGACCTGTCCCGGATCGACGCCGGCGCGGTCGCGCTGCGGATCGAGGACCTCGAGGTCGGCCCGCTGCTGGACTCCGCGGTCGCCGAGACCGCCGTCGCCGCGCAGGCGGCCGGGCGGCGGGTCGGGTTCCGGGTGGAGGTGGACCCGCCGGGGCTGACCGCCCCGGCGGACCGGGCGCGGCTGCACCAGGTCCTGGTCAACCTGCTCGACAACGCGGCCCGGCACGCGCCGCCCTACACCGACGTGCACCTGCACGCGCACGCCTCCGAGGGGGACCTGATGATCGAGGTGACCGACCGCGGGGACGGGATCGCCGCCGCCGACCGGGACACCGTGTTCCACCGCTTCACCCGCGGGGAGCGGGCACGCGGCGGCGGCACCGGCCTGGGCCTGTCCATCGCGCGCTGGGCGGTGGAGCTGCACGGGGGCCGGATCGCCGTCGTCGGCGACGACACGGCGGCCGGCGGCGAACCACCCGGCTGTCGGATCCGGGTGACCCTGCCCGCGCATCCGGTGCCCGGCATCGGCGAGGACCGGTCGTGACCCGCCCGGGGGCCGCGCCGCCGCGCGGGACCCCCCGGCCGGCCACGCACGTCCCGCCACCGGCCCCGGCGGGGCCCGCCCTGGTCGGGCGGGACGGGCCGGCACCGGCCGCGCCCCCCTCGTCGCGCGTCCTCGTGGTCGCCGGTCTGGCCGGTGTGGTCGGCGTCCTCACGCTGCCCTCCGGCGACGACGACGCCGGGCTGGGCTGGCTGCTGGCGGCGCTGGCGGTCGCCGTCGCGGTCCCATCGACGGGATGGCGACCGCAGCGCGCGGCCGGGGCCGTGCTGCCCCGGTGGGTCGCGGTCGCGGAGTCGCTGTGGCTTCCGCTCGCGGTCGCGCTGGCCGCGGTCGCCGCCCTGCGCGACGCCCGGTGGCTGGTCGGCCTGTGCCTGCTGGCCTCGGTCGGGGCCGGTTCGCTGGCCGTGGCCGGGCGCTCGTTCCGGTCGGTGCTGCGCGGCGCGGCGGCGGTCCCGCTGGGGTCGGTCCGCGCGACCGTCTGGCTGGGCCGGTCGCTGACCGGGCTGCGCCGGGCCGGGGGCGGGTTCCGGCTGCTGGCGTCGCTGCTGGTCGGGGTGGGGCTGCTGGCGCTGTTCGTGCCGCTGCTGGCCGCGGCCGACCCCGTCTTCGGCCGGGTGGTCGACGCGCTGCTGCCCACCGTCGACGCCGACTCCGCCGTGGGCGGCGTGGTGCGCTTCACCGGCGCCGCCG
>CBIHNM010000176.1:0-9235 GCA_966211265.1 uncultured Pseudonocardia sp. | reverse complement strand
GCGACCCGGTCGCCGCCGACGGCCTTGGCCACCGAGCCCCAGACGTCGGTGGAGGCGACGACCTGGACCCGGCCGGCGGCCTCGTCAGCGGGCGCGGCGCCCTCGGGCGCGGTGCCCGAGGAGCCGCAGGCGGTCAGGCCGAGCGTGACGGCGGCCAACCCCGCGACGATTCCGGCGGTACGGGGCCGAACGGCGGACGCGGGACGGTCACCGGCGGAGGAGGGTCGGGACATCGTGGTTGCTCTCCGTATCAACGTGTAGGCATGAGTGAATGATAACCGTTGTCACTTCACTCTAGCGGGTGTGCCCGTGCCCGACGCCACCCAACGGCCTGTGAGCTACGTCCGATCCGTGCGACGACCCGCTCACCCCCGGCCCGGCCGACTTCCACCGGGGGCGGTGTCCCCGTTAACGTTCGGGGATGACCGGGTCTCCGCACGTCAGACGACCGGCGACGCTGGCGTCGCTGGCCGCGGAGCTGGGCGTGTCCAGGACCACCGTCTCGAACGCCTACAACCGCCCCGACCAGCTCTCGGCCCCGTTGCGCGAGCGGGTGCTGGAGGCCGCGCGCCGGCTCGGCTACCCGGGCCCGGACCCGGTCGCCCGCTCGTTGCGCACCCGCAAGGCCGGTGCGGTCGGGCTGCTGCTCACCGAGGCCCTGAGCTTCGCCTTCCGCGACCCGGGCGCCACCGGATTCCTCGAGGGCCTGGCCCTGGCCTGCGAGAAGGCAGGCACCGGGCTGTTGCTGGTCCCGGTCAGCCCGGAGCACTCCGACGTCGACGCCGTCTACCAGGCGGGCGTGGACGGGTTCGTCGTCTACTCGGTCAGCGAGGACGACCCGCACTTCCAGGCCGTGCTGCAGCGCCCGCTGCCCACCGTCGTCTGCGACCAGCCCTCCGGGGTCCCGGGGGTCGACCGGGTCGGCGTCGACGACCGGGCCGGGATGCTCGCGCTCGGCCGGTACCTGAGCGGGCTGGGGCACCGCCGGATCGGGGTGCTGTGCATGCGGCTGGGGGCCCGTCGCCAGGACGGGCCGGCCGATCTCGACCGTCAGACCGGCAGCACCTACAGCGTGCAGCGGGAGCGCCTGGCCGGGTTGCGCGACGCGTTCGCCGAGGCCGGGGTGGACTGGGCCGACGTGCCCGTGCACGAGCGGTTCGAGCACTCCGAGGAGGCGGGCGCGGCGGGTGCGTCGGCGCTGCTCGACGCCCGTCCGGACATCACGGCGCTGATCTGCACCTCCGACATCCTCGCCATCGGTGCGCTGCGCCGGGCCCGTGAGCGCGGGCTGCGGGTGCCCGAGGACGTCAGCGTGGCCGGGTTCGACGGCATTCCCGAGGCGCAGCGGCTCGGCCTGACCACGGTCCGCCAGCCGTTCCGGGACAAGGGCCGCGAGGCGGGGCGGCTGCTGCTCGAACGCGGGGACCGCAACAACGCCGAGCAGGTCACGCTGCCCACCGAGCTGGTCGAGGGCAGCACGAGCCGGGTGCTGAGGCAGTCCGGGGAGTTCTTCTCCGGATGGTGAGCACCACCATGGGAGAGCCCGGGCGGACCGTCGGGGCGGGCACCGTGTCCGCCCTCTACCGGCATCCGGTGAAGTCCTGTCGCGGGCTGCCCGTGCAGCGGGCCCGCGTCGAGCGCGCCGGGCTCGACGGCGACCGCCGCTGGATGCTCGTCCACCCGGACGGCACGGCGGCCACCGCCCGCACGCTGCCCCGCCTGCTGCTCGCCGTCCCGGAGCCGGGACCGCACGGCCTGACCGTGACCGCGCCCGGGGCACCGCCGCTGCGGGTGGCGTTCCCGGGGCCGGAGGCGGAGCCGATGGACGTGCGGGTGCACCGGTGGGAGACCGCCGGGCTGCGCGCCGGCGCCGCGGCGGACGCCTGGTTCTCGGCGTTGACCGGCGCCGAGGTCCGGCTGGTCCACCTCGACGACCCGGACCGCAGGCGGCCGGACCCCGGGTTCAGCGAGCCCGGCGACCGGGTCTCCTACGCCGACGGCTTCCCCGTGCTGCTGGTCGGCGAGGAATCGCTGGCCCAGGTCAACGCCTGGGTCGCCGACGGCCCCCACGCCGACGAGGGCCCGCTGCCGATGACCCGGTTCCGGCCGAACATCGTCGTCTCCGGGGCCGCGCCGTTCGCCGAGGACGGCTGGCGGCGGGTCCGGATCGGGGACGCGGAGTTCCGCGTGGTCAAGGGCTGCGCGCGCTGCGTGCTGACCACGGTGCACCCGGACACGACGGACATGGGCCGGGAACCGCTGGCCGCGCTGACCCGGCACCGCCGCTTCGACCAGGGCGTGTGGTTCGGGGTGAACCTGGTCCCGGACGAGCCCGGCGCCGTGGTCCGTGTCGGCGACCCGGTCCGGGTCCTGGCCGGCGAGGACCCCGCGGCCGGCCCCCGGCGCTGACCCCGCGACGAGCGCGCTCCGCCCGTCGCCGTCGGTCAGCTCGGTCGCCGCGCGGACCCCGTCGTCGTCCCGGCCCCCGCGCCCCGGCCGCCGCGTGCCCGTCCCCGGGCGAGGTGGGCCAGCACGTCGGCGATCTCCCCGGGGGTGCCGACGCGGTGGGTCGCGGCGGTGTCGCCGGGCCCGACCTTGATCCCGACGTCGGGTCCGGACAGGCGGGTGAAGGCGGACTCGTCGGTGACGTCGTCACCGGCGAACAGGACCGCGTCGGCACCCAGGTGCGCGCGCAGGGCGTCCACCGCGGAGCCCTTGGTGGTCTCGAGCACGGCGAGGTCGACGACGTCCTTGCCCTCGGTCGCGTCGATCCCGTCGCGGGTGGCGGGCCCGGTCCGGACCCGGTCGAGCAGTGCCCTCCCGGCCGCCGGGTCCAGGCCGCGCACGTGCACCGCGGCCCCGGCCGGCTTGATCTCCAGGCGGGCGCCCTCGGCGTCGTCGACGAGGGGCGCCAGCTCCGCGATCAGCGCGGCGCGGCGGTCGCGCTGGGCAGGGGTCAGGAACTCCCCCCGGCCCAGGGACGCGGCCAGGTCGGGGTCGAACTCGCTGCCGTGGCTGCCGACCAGCCGCACCGGCGCGCCGAACCCGGACACCGTCGCCAGGTCGTCGCGCCCGCGCCCGGACACCATCACCACGGTGGTGCCCGGCAACGTGGCCAGCGCCGCGACGGCCTCGGCCGAGGCGGGCAGCGGGCGCGCGGACGACGGGTCGTCGACCAGCGGCGCCAGCACGCCGTCGAAGTCGAGGGCCACCAGCAGGGTCGGCGTCGTCGCCAGCCGGTCCAGCTCGGCGAGCAGGCGCCCGTTCACGCCTGTCCCCGGCCGTCGGGGACCTCGACCCCCAGCGTCTCCAGGAACGAGCGCGCCCAGCGGTCCACGTCGTGGTCGAGGACCTGGCGGCGCAGCGTGCGCATCCGCTTGGCGGACTCCTCGTCGTTCATGGTCAGGGCGGCGTAGAGCGCCTCCTTGACCCCGTCGGTGTCGTGCGGGTTCACCAGCAGCGCGCTGGTCAGCGCGTTCGCGGCGCCGGCGCACTCGCGGAGCACGAGGACCCCGAGCGCGTCCGGCCGGCCCGCGACGGACTCCTACGCGACCAGGTTCATGCCGTCGCGCAGCGGGGTGACGAGCATGACGTCGGCGGCCAGGTAGAACGCGGCCAGCTCCTCGCGCGGCAGCGACTGGTGCAGGTAGTGCACGGCCGGGTGCCCGACCCGGGCGAACTCGCCGTTGATCCGCCCGACCGAGAGCTCGATGTCGTCGCGCATCTGGCGGTAGTGGTCGATGCGCTCCCGGCTCGGGGTGGCGAGCTGGATGACCACGGCGTCGTCGACGGTGATCCGCTCCTCGGCCAGCAGCTCGTGGTAGGCGCGCAGCCGGACGTCGATGCCCTTGGTGTAGTCGAGCCGGTCCACCCCGAGGATGATCCGGCGCGGGTCGCCGAGCTCCTTGCGGATCTCGGCCGCGCGTTTCACGACGGTGTCGCTGCGGGCCAGCGTGTCCAGCGTCGAGGAGTCGATCGAGATCGGGAACGCGCCGAGCCGGACGTCGCGGTCACCGACCCGTACGACGTCGGGGTCCCGGTCCGGGGCGGCCCCGGCCAGCTCGGTGGCCAGCCAGTGGAAGTTCCGCACGCCGCCCTCGGTGTGGAACCCGACCAGGTCGGCGCCGAGCAACCCCTCCATGATCCGGGTCCGCCACGGGAGCTGGCGGAACAGCTCGACCGGCGGGAACGGGATGTGCAGGAAGAAGCCGATCCGCAGGTCGGGCCGCAGCTCGCGCAGCTTTCCGGGCACGAGCTGGAGCTGGTAGTCCTGCACCCACACCGTGCCGCCGGGCGCGGCGACCTGCGCGACCGCCTCGGCGAAGCGCTCGTTGACCCGGACGTAGGCGCGCCACCAGTGCCGGTGGAACGCCGGGGTGGCCACGACGTCGTGGTAGAGCGGCCACAGCGTGCCGTTGGAGAAGCCCTCGTAGTACTCGGTGACCTCGGCGGCCGAGAGGCGCACGGGGTGCAGCGACAGGCCGTCCTCGGCGAAGGGCTCCACGTCGACGTCCGGGACGCCCGGCCAGCCGACCCAGGCGCCCTCGCGGGCCCGCAGCGTCGGCTCCAGCGCCGTGACCAGCCCCCCGGGGCTGCGCTTCCAGCGGTTGCTCCCGTCCGGGAGCGTCTCCAGGTCGACCGGCAGGCGGTTGGCCACCACCACCAGGTCGGCCGAGGTGTTCACCGGCGCGGAGCCGGTACCACCGCTGGTCACATGCCCTCCTCGGTTCGGCGCCCGTCCCGTCGGTACGGGCGCCGGCGCGTTCCGGCGAGCCCCGCGGGATCCTCCGGAGCCGACCCTACTGGGACTCGGTGGCCGGGGCCGGGGTCTCGGCCACGGGATCGGCGGGCTTCTCCTGGGGCGAGCGACGGGGACGGGTGACGAACTCGCCGAGCGCCACACCCGCGGCCAGCGCGAGACCGGTCGCCAGCGCGAGCGTGACCGTCACCAGTCCTTCCGCGACGCCTTCGACGGCCAGCTGGTAGAAGCCCCGGTAGGCGGACAGACCGGGCAGGAGCGGCGTGACGCCGGCGAGGGTGATGACCATCGGCGGGGTGTTGCCGCCGCGGCGCAGCAGCCCCGCGGCGAGACCGACGACCAGGGCCGCGATGCCGGTCGAGGTGATCGGCCCCACGTCGGTGAACTGGGTGAGCGCACCGAACACGGCCCAGCTGGCGCCGCCGACGGCACCGGCGACCGGCAACGAGCGCAACGGCGTGTACCCGGCGAGCGCGTAGAACATCGCCGACGTCGCGCCGGCCAGGGCGGAGAGGCTGAACCGGGCGGCGCTGGAGGGCAGGTCGCCGGAGACCTCGATGCTCACCCCGATCGCGAAGCCGAACTTCAGCCCGACGACGACGCCGGTGAGCAGGCCCGCCGAGAGCAGCGCGATCTCCACGATCCGCGCCGCGGAGGTCAGGTAGTAGCCCGTCAGCGCGTCCTGCACGGTGCTGACCACGCTCAGCCCGGACAGCAGCACCGTGATCCCGGCGGCCACGATGTAGGACGGCCGGGTGCCCGCGGGGAAGAAGTCCAGCGAGATCAGGCCGATCGTGGACACCGTGACCAGCAGCCCGCCGAGGGTCTGCTGGAAGAACGCGGCCAGGCCCCACCGGTTGAGCAACCGGCCGATCCGATCGATCGCCGCGGTGGTCACGAACGCGGCCGCGGCGGTGATCGCGCCGCCGCCGAGCAGCAGGGCGATGGACGCGGCCAGACCGGCCCAGCCGAACGTGGCGACCCATCGCGGGTAGGGGTGGCGGGCGTTGACGACCTCGGACACCTTGGCCGACGCGGCGCGCACGTCGAGCTTGCCGGCCTCGAGGTCGGCGACTATCCGGTCGGTCACCGCCAGGCGCGAGAGGTCCAGCGTCCGGTAGCGGACCAGACGCATCGACGTCACCGGTTGCGCCGCGTTGCCGCGGTGGCAGCACATGGTGATCGAGGTGAACGTGATGTCGACGTCGACGGCGGGCAGCCCGGCCGCGTTGGCCAGCCGCAGCATCGTGGCGGTGACCTCGTCGACGCTCTCCCCGCTGGACAGCTGGATCTCCCCGACCCGCATGCACAGGTCGAGCACCTGCTGGACCTGCGCGTCGTCCGGGACCTGGGGCCCGAGCATGAGCATGGGGACGGTGGAGGGTCCGGGGGTGAGCAGCCGTTTCGCGTCCCGGCGCAGTGCCCCGCGCAGCCGCCGGCTGAACCGGTCGGCCGGGTGCGACTCCTCGGCCACGGTACGGACCACCCCCTTCTCCCCCGATGCGCCGGCTCGGCGATCGTCGGTCGCATGCTCCAGGCTAGGACCCCGGCCCGCCGCGCCGGGCGGGGACGGGCCGGTCTCACACCCGGCGTGAGCCCGGCGGCGGGACCGGCCGCTGCTAACGTCTGCCGATGGCGTCCACCCGACCGGTCGAGTGGCGCAAGCGCGCCCGCAGATTGCGCCTGGCCGGGATCGTCGTCCTGGTCGCCGCCGCCGTGCTGATCATCACCGCGAACGTGCTCGGCGGGCTGCTGGTCGGCGTGCTCGGGGTGGGGAACATGATCGCGGCCAAGGAGTTCGCAGCCACCGGGGAGATCCCGAGGCAGGCCCAGGTCCTCGTCCTCGTCGGCGGGACCGGGTTCGTGGTCGTGATGTCCGCGGTGGGCGTCCTGGCGCTGATGCGGGGCTGACTAGTCTGTACGCGCCGAGCGGAGCCTCTCCGTCGGCGGCACCCGCCGGTGTAGCTCAGTGGTAGAGCAACCGCCTTGTAAGCGGTAGGTCGTCGGTTCGATCCCGACCTCCGGCTCCAGCTCTGACCAGCGCACGTACGACGGTCATGATCGCGTCGGACCGAGCATTCTCCGGGATCGGGGGCCGGCCGGGTGCGAACGCGTCGCCGAGTGTGCAATCCCGCTCTGCAGCGCTCGCGCGGTTCGGTCACGGTGCATGGTCGGTAGGCGGGCGTCAGTCCGCCTCGGCCACGGCGGCGTGCAGTAGCGCCTGGGCGGCCCAGCGCATGACGTCCTTGGCCTCGTCGGGCTCGAGCCCGCAGGCGTCTCTCGCGGCGACGAGCGCTTCCATGCCGCACACGAGCATCGTGGCCATGACGAGCCTGCGGTGCAGGTCCGGCGACAGCCTGTCCGCAAGTGGTGCCAGAGCGTGCTCGGTCATCTCCAGGCGGTGCCGGCCGCGGGTCGGCACCTGGGATTCGGGACCTAGCTGCACCTGCTGCGACCAGCGTTCCAGGCTGGCCCGGAGCACTGCCCTCCACAGGGACTCGTCGCCGAGTTGGTGCTCGGCGAGGCGCCGCACCAGTTCGTCGATGCGCTCGGCCGGCTCGTCGGGCAGGTCGCTCAGGATCTCGGGGACGGGCGCGATGACCGTCTCGAGCAGGAGGTCCTGCGGGTTGGAGAAGTACCGGTACGCTGTCGCGCTCGACACCTGAGCCGCCTCGGCGACGTCGACGATCGTCAGCGGTCGACCGTTGGCTGCGAGCGACCTGGCGGCGTCCACGAGCGCTGTGCGGGTGCGCTGCTTCTGGTTGGCCCGGCCTACGTTCATGAGAGCGACCTCTTGTCGTGAGACGACATTCTCGTTACGATAATTCTACCTCACGCCAGGCTCGGGAGCACGGCTCGTACCTGCCGGACGCGAGCAGCGCCAACGACGGCGCGTTGACCTGCGGCCACCATGTGGTCACGCGAGGAGGGGAACTCCATGAAGCCTGAGGAGATGGAGACGTTGATCGAGGCGCATCTGCGCGCGGAGGGTGACGGTGACCCGGACGGCGCAGTGGCCAACTACACCGAGGATGTCGAGCACGACGTGGTCGGCTTCCCCGGCGGGCCGGTGCAAGGAGTTCCCGCCGCTCTCGACTTCTACCGGCAGCTGGTCAAGGACTTCCGCACCGAGCGCGAGGAGCGAGCTCGCACCTACTATGCCGGTGACGCCGCGGTCATCGAGAACTTGATGACGGGCACGGTCACCGGACAGATGCTCGGAATCCCGGGCAACGGTCGGCGGATCACGTTCCGCACCTTGCACGTCTTCGAATTCCGGGGCGGCCGGATCTCCCGGGAGAACGTGTGGTTGGACGGCGGTGCGGTGGCCGCCCAGCTGACCGCACCGTGACGGCGCTTCCACGTGATGTGCGCCGGTCGGGGCGGCGTCCCGTCAGCCCGGGTCTCCAGGAGGATGCCTGCGCCGCGGGCGGCGACGATCAGAGCGTTGTAGCGGTGGTCCGACTGGCCCTCTCGTGGGCGGTCAGGGGCGCGGCGAGGCAGTCGCGCCCCTGACGTCCGCAACCCCCTCGTCCCGTTCCTGTGGCCCCTGAAGGCGGGCGACTCCTGAACCCGTCAGAGCCCCCGGGGACGAGCGGGCCCGCTGCCGTGGGTCTCAGTGCATGGCCCATCCGCCGTCGACGGACAGCGTCGTACCTGTGATGTAGGAGCCCGCGTCGGAGGCCAGCAGCAGTAGCGGCCCCGCCAGTTCGCCGAGCCGGCCGACACGTCCGAGCGGGGTCCGCGCGACGACCGCGGCGGCCCCGGTCTCGTGGGCCAGCAGCGGGGCGGTCATCTCGGACTCGAAGAACCCCGGTGCCAGTGCGTTCACGCGGATGCCGAACCGGCCGGACCACTGTCCGGCCAGGTCGCGTGTCATGCCCAGGAGGCCCGCCTTGGACGCCGAGTACGGGGCCTGGGGAACGTCACCGGGCCCGAACCCGAGAGCGGACGAGACGTTGATGATCGATCCGCCTCGGCCGGCGGCGATCATCGCGCGGCCTGCCGACATGGCCATCTGGTAGGCGCCGAGCAGGTTCACCTCGAAGAGCTGCGCGGCGCGACCCGGATCGTCCTTCTCGGTGCGCGCGGCGTAGCCCACTCCGGCGTTGTTGACGAGGATGTCGGCCGCACCGAGCTCGCGCACGGCGGCGTCGACGAGGGCGTCGCAGTCCACGGGGCGGGTGACGTCGGTGGGCACTGCGACGCACCGGCGGCCTGCCGCGATCACAGCGTTTCGCACCACGTCGAGCTCGTCGACGCGGCGCGCTCCGATGGCCAGGTCCGCCCCGGCCGCGGCCAGCACCAGCGCGAAGTGGGCTCCCAAGCCCGAGGACGCGCCGGTGACGACGGCGGTCCTGCCGTCCAGCCGGAAGTCCGGTAGGGCGTTGCTCGCGCCGGTCACCGGCTCACCGGGCCCGTGGAAGAGGGACCGGGGAGCGCACTGGCGATGGCTCGCATGCTCCCTCCGCTGCT
>CBIHNM010000175.1:0-9251 GCA_966211265.1 uncultured Pseudonocardia sp. | reverse complement strand
GGGCAGGCCCCCGCCGGCCGCCCGCGGGACGGCGCGGTGCCGCGCCCCGCGCCGGTGACGGCGGCCCTGGTCCTGTTCCTGGTGCCGGCCGCGCTGTTCCTGATCGGCGGCCTCGGGCTGGCCTTCGCACCGATCACCCCGGAGATGCTCTCGGCGCAGCCGGAGGTCGACCAGGCGTTGGCGCAGTCCGGGCTGTCGATGACCCAGTTCCTGTCCTTCGTCCGGACGGCCGGTGCGATCTTCGCCGTCGGTGCGGCGGTCTACGGGCTGCTGGCCGTGGTGGCCTGGCTCGGCAAGTTCGGAGCGCTGGTCGGGCTGACCGTGCTGACCGCGGTGTTCGACCTGTTCTGGCTGGTCGCGCTGCTGGGCAGCCTGGGCGACCCGGTCGGTGCGCTGGTCCCGCTCGTGGTCATCGCGCTCAGCGTCGGAGGGCTCGTGCTGATGTACCAGCCCCCGGTGCGGGCCTGGTTCACCGCGCAACGGTCCTGAGAACGGCGACGGGTGTCACTCCCCGCCGGCGCGGGGGGCACCGGCCGGCGGGCGCTCCGGCTGGGAGGATGACCGGGTGAGCCCGACACCGCCGCCCCCCTCCGCCCGTCCCGAACCCGTCGAGTCCGCGCGCCTGTTCGAGCGTGCCACCGGGCTCATCCCGGGCGGGGTGAACTCGCCGGTCCGGGCGTTCAACTCGGTCGGCGGGACGCCGCGGTTCATGGTCTCGGGCACCGGCTGCCGGCTGACCGACGCGGACGGGGCGAGCTACGTCGACCTCGTGTCCTCCTGGGGCCCGATGATCCTCGGGCACGCGCATCCGGCCGTCGTCGAGGCGGTGCGCGAGGCCGCCTCGCAGGGGCTCTCGTTCGGCACCCCCACCCCCGGCGAGCTCGACCTGGCCGCCGAGATCGTGGACCGGATGCCGGTCGAGCAGGTGCGCCTGGTCAACTCCGGCACCGAGGCCACGATGAGCGCGATCCGGCTGGCCCGCGGCATCACCGGCCGCAGCGTGGTGGTCAAGTTCGCCGGCTGCTATCACGGCCACGTCGACGCGCTGCTCGCCGACGCCGGCTCCGGGGTCGCCACCCTGGGCCTGCCGACCAGCCCCGGTGTCACCGGCGCGCAGGCCGCGGACACCGTCGTGGTGCCCTACAACGACCTGGACGCGGTCCGGGTGGTGTTCGCCGAGCGCGGTGACGAGATCGCCTGCGTGATCACCGAGGCGGCGGCCGGGAACATGGGCGTCGTGCCGCCGGTCGAGGGGTTCAACGCCGGGCTCAAGGAGATCGCGCACGCGCACGGCGCGCTGCTGGTGATCGACGAGGTGATGACCGGATTCCGCGCCTCGGCCACCGGCTGGTACGGCTGCGACGGCGTCGCGGGCGACCTCTACACGTTCGGCAAGGTGATGTCGGGCGGGCTGCCGGCGGCGGCGTTCGGCGGCTCGGCCGCGCACATGTCGCACCTGGCCCCGGCCGGGCCGGTCTACCAGGCGGGCACCCTGGCCGGGAACCCGGTCGCGGTCGCCGCCGGGCTCACCACGCTGCGCCAGGCCGACGCGGCCGCGTACGCCACCCTGTCGGAGAACGCGACCCGGCTCGGCGACCTGGTCACCGGGGCCCTGTCCGCGGCCGGCGTCGCGCACACGGTGCAGTACGCGGGCACGATGCTCTCGGTGTTCTTCGCCGAGGACCCGGTGACCGACTACGCCGGGGCGAAGGCCGCCCAGACCTGGCGCTACCCGGCGTTCTTCCACGCCCTGCTCGCCCGCGGCGTCTACCCGCCGCCGAGCGCGTTCGAGGCGTTCTTCGTCTCGACCGCCCTCGACGACGACGCGTTCGCCGAGATCGAGGCCGCCCTGCCGCACGCCGCACGGGCCGCGGCGGCCGCGGTGCAGGCGTGAGCACCCCGCAGGCGACCGGGCCGGTCACCGTGGTGCACCTGGTGCGCCACGGTGAGGTGCACAACCCGGAGGGCCTGCTCTACGGGCGGTTGCCCGGCTTCGGGCTCTCCGACCGCGGCGAGGCCCAGGCCAAGCTCGTGGCCACCGCGCTGGCCGGGAGTGACGTGGGCGCCGTCGTGGCGTCCCCGCTGCTGCGCGCGCAGCAGACCGCGGGACCGATCGCGGCCGCGCACCGACACGAGAACGGCCCCCACGAGGGCCGGATCGAGGCCGGCAACAGGTTCGAGGGCGAGACGTTCGGGGTGGGGGACGGTGCGCTGTCGCACCCGTCGCGGTGGGGGCTGCTGCGCGACCCGTTCACCCCGTCCTGGGGCGAGCCCTACCTGCGGATCGCGCACCGGATGCTGGGTGCGGTGCACGCCGCGCGGGCGCTGGCGCCCGGGCGCGAGGTCGTCTGCGTGTCCCACCAGCTCCCGGTGTGGACGGTGCGCCGCTACCTGCTCGGGCAGCGGCTGTGGCACGACCCGCGTCGGCGGCAGTGCGCGCTCGCGTCGCTGACCAGTGTCGAGTTCACCGGCGCCCGGATGACCGGCCTGCGCTACTCCGAGCCGGCCGGGTCCAGCGCGGCCACGGTGACCGGGGCATGAGGCGCGCCCGGCGGGTGCTCCCCGTCGTCCTCGCCGCCCTCCTGCTCGTCGCGGGCTGCTCGACCAGCAAGGACGCCGTCGACTCCGACGGCGAGTTCCAGTTCGTCGCCCCCGGCGGGCAGACCCGGATCACCTACGACCCGCCCGCCGCCCGCGGGCGGGTCGGGGACCTCTCCGGCGACAGCCTGCTCCGGCCCGGGACCCGGGTCGGCGTGGACAGCTACCCGGGCCAGGTCGTCGTGGTCAACATCTGGGGCTCCTGGTGCGGCCCGTGCCGCACCGAGGCGCCGGAGCTGCAGTTCGTCGCCCAGAACGCGCGCGACACCGCGGTGCTCGGCGTCGACGTCCGCGACGATCGCCAGGCCGCCCGGGACTTCGTCCGCGACCGCGGCCTGACCTACGACTCGATCTACGACTTCCCGGGCCGCACGCTGACCGCGCTGGCGGGCTACCCGCGCAACGTGGTGCCCTCGACGATCGTGCTGGACCGGGCGCACCGGGTCGCCGCGGTGTTCCTGCTGCCGGTCGGTGCCTCGGATCTGATGCCGCTGGTCGGGCGTCTGGCCGCCGAGCCGCCGCCGGCCGGGCCGGCGTCCTAGACGACCCCGCCCACCGTTGCACTACACGTTGTAGAACCCGGCGCGCGGCCGGGCCCGGCACACGCCTACCCTGGTCGACGATGGACGCCTCGACCACGCTCGCGGTCTCGGGTCCGCTGCTGGCGGCGGCGGCCGTGGCCGTGCTGGCCGGTGCCGTCAGCTTCGCCTCGCCGTGCGTGGTCCCGCTGGTCCCGGGCTACCTCGCCTACCTGGCCGGGCTGGTCGGGGCCGAGGCCCCGCCGGTCACCCCGGAGGAGGCCCGCCTGCGAGCCGCGCGGGTGCCCGCCGGCGCGCCCGAGGTGCCCGACGACGGCGGCGCGCCCGCCCCCGGCCCCGCCCGCGACGACGGGCGGTGGCGGGTCGCGGGGGCGGCGGCGCTGTTCGTCGCCGGGTTCACCGTGGTGTTCGGCACGATCCTGGTCGGCGTCGTGTGGATCTCCGACGCGCTGGTGCGCAACGAGGCCCTGCTGCAGCGCGTCGGCGGCGTCGTGATGATCGTGATGGGGCTGGCCTTCGCCGGTCTGGTCCCGGTCCTGCGCAACGAGCGGCGCGTGCACTGGGTGCCGCGCGCCGGGCTCTGGGGCGCCCCGCTGCTGGGCGCGGTGTTCGGCCTGGGCTGGGTGCCGTGCGTGGGCCCGACGCTGGCCGGGGTGCTCGCGGTCGCCGCGGGAACCGGCGGCGGATCGCTGCGCGGGGTGGTACTCACGCTGGCCTACTGCGCCGGGCTCGGGCTGCCGTTCGTGGTCATCGCGTTCGGCGCCACCCGGGCGGTCACGGCACTGGGCTGGCTGCGCCGGCACACCCGCACGATCCAGATCGTCGGCGGGGCGATGATGGTCGCGGTCGGGCTCCTGCTCGTCAGCGGGCTGTGGGGCGGGCTGCTCGCCCACCTGCAGGTCGCGATCTCCGGATTCACCCCGCCGATCTGATGGGCTCCCCGCCGACCGCGCCCCCGCATCCCCCCGAGACCCGCACGGGCGGACCCGACGGGCCGCCCCCGGACCGGGCCCCGTCGGGGCCCCTGGGCCGGGTGCTGGCCTACCTGCGCAACACCTGGCGGGGCCTGACCAGCATGCGCACCGCGCTGGTGCTGCTGTTCCTGCTCGCGCTGGCCGCGCTGCCCGGAGCCCTGCTGCCGCAGCGCTCGCTCAACCAGGACCTGGTCGAGCAGTACTTCACCGACCACCCGACGATCGCGCCGATCGTGGACGCGCTCGGCGGGTTCGAGGTGTTCGCCAGCACCTGGTTCGCGGCGATCTACCTGCTGCTGATGATCTCGCTGGTCGGGTGCGTGCTGCCCCGCGCGCTGGAGTACTACCGCGGTGCCCGCGCCGCGCCGGTGGCGACCCCGCGCAACCTCGCCCGGCTGCCGCACCACGACGCGGGTGAGCTGCCCGGCGACGTCGAGCACGTCCTGGGCCGCACCCGGACCCGCCTGCGCGGCTGGCGGCGGATCGAGCGGACCGAGCCCGGCGGCGTCCGCACCGTCTCGGCCGAGCGCGGCTACCTGCGCGAGACCGGCAACCTGGTGTTCCACCTGAGCCTGATCGGGCTGCTGCTCGGGTTCGCCGGCGGCAAGCTCTACGGCTACGAGGGCGACGTCATCGTGCTCGCCGACGGCAGCGAGTTCTGCAACACCTCGATCCTGGGCTACGACTCGTTCCGGGCCGGGCTGCAGGTCGACGGCACCGAGCTGGACCCGTTCTGCGTGAAGGTCGACCGGTTCCGGGCCACCTACCTGCCCGACGGGCAGCCCTCGACCTACGAGGCCGACCTGGGCTACCAGACCGAGCAGGACCTGGACGAGGGCGTCTCGACCTGGCGCCCGGAGACGATCTCGGTCAACCACCCGCTGCGCACCGGGGGGTCCCGGGTCTACCTGACCGGCTACGGCTACTCGCCGCGGTTCACCGTGACCTGGCCCGACGGCACCAGCCGCACCGGCGAGATCCAGTGGCGCCCGGTCGAGCGGTCCACCCAGCTCGCCGAGGGCGCCACGAAGTTCGAGCGGCCCGGCGTCACCGACCCCCGGGAGCGCACCGAGACCCAGCTGGCCCTGACCGGGACGTTCGCCCCGACCGCGGCCCTGGACACCGACGGGAACCTCGCCTCGGCCTACCCCGGGCTGCGCAACCCGGTCGTCGAGCTGAACGTGATGCGCGGCGACCTCGGGATCGACGACGGCCGCGGGCAGTCGATCTTCACCGTGGACCAGGCGAAGGTCGACTCCGGCGAGCTGCGCAGCGTCGCCCGCGCCGACCTCGCCCCCGGGCAGACCACGCGCCTCGACGACGGCACCGTGGTGCGCTTCGACGGCGTCGGCTCGTGGGTGAACCTGCAGGTCGGCCACGACCCCGGCCAGACCTGGGTGCTGGTCTTCGCGGTCACGATGGTGGCCGGCCTGGCCGTGTCGCTGTCGATCCGGCGGCGGCGGTTCTGGGTGCGGGTCACGCCGTCGGGCACCGGCAGCCGGGTCGAGCTGGGCGGGCTCGCGCGCACCGACCGCGCCGGCTACGGCGACGAGTTCGACCGGCTCGCCGCGGACCTGCTACGCCCCGGGGACCCCGCGGACCGCACCGGGGACGACGCCGGGGACGACGCCGGGGACGACACAGACCTTTCCGACGGTGACACACAGAAGAAGGACGGTTGAGTCCATGCTCGTCGATCCGATCATGTCGATGTGGAGTGACCGCCTGTTCCAGGCGGCAGTGGTCGTCTACCTGGTCGCGCTGCTGGTGCACGCCGCGGAGTACGTCACCGACCGCTCGCCGCGGACGGCCCGTGCGGCCGCGGCCGTGGGCTCGGGCGGGAGCTCGGTCGCGGTGGCCACACCGCCCGGTGGCGTGGACGAGGTCGGCGGGCAGGCGGCGGAGGCGGCCCCCACCGGGCGCACCCGCTCCGACCGGTACGGGCGGATGGCCGTGTCGCTGACGATCCTCGCCGTGCTGGTGCACCTGGCCTCGATGGTCGCCCGCGGCCTGGCCGTCTCCCGCTGGCCGCTGGGCAACATGTACGAGTTCACCTCGGCGCTGTGCCTGCTGGCGGTGGTGTCCTGGCTGGTCGCGCTGCGCCGGATGCCGGCGATCCGCAGGATCGGGGTGTTCGTTCTCAGCCCGGTGCTGATCCTGCTGTTCCTGGCCGGCACCGTGCTCTACGCGCAGGCGGCACCGGTCGTGCCGGCGCTGCAGTCCTACTGGCTGATCATCCACGTGACGACGATCACGCTCGGCTCGGGCCTGCTGCTGGTGCCCGGCGTGGCGAGCCTGCTGTTCCTGATGCGCCGCTCGGGCCGCCCGGAGTGGCTGGCCCGGAAGCTGCCCTCGGCCGACGCGCTGGACCGGATCGCCTACCGGGTCACCGTCGTCGGGTTCCCGATCTACACCTTCGCCGTGATCTGCGGCGCGATCTGGGCCGAAGCCGCCTGGGGGCGGTTCTGGGGCTGGGACCCGAAGGAGACCGTGGCGTTCGTCGCGTGGGTGATCTACGCCGCATATCTGCACGCACGGGCGACCGCCGGATGGCGGACGACGCGCGCGGCGTGGATCAATTCCGCAGGTTTCGCGACGATCCTGTTCAACCTGTTCTTCATCAACATGGTGGTCGCGGGGCTGCACTCGTACGCGGGGGTGTGAGCCCGCTCGACCGGTGCCCGCACGACGACTACCGTCGGACGACGTGAGCGAGCCTGTGCCGGACGAGCAGCCCGAGGGGTCCGTGGGCCGGTACGTGCGTGAACGGTGGGGTGCGGCGGAGCCGCAGCCGCGCCCGCGCCGTCGGCTGCGGCGCGGCGGTGACGCCGAGCCCCCGGCGGCGCCGGCGGACGAGACCGGGCCGGCCCCGGCGACGTCGCACCGCGGCGGAACCGGCGACGTGTCCGGGACCGGGACCGCGAGGCAGCCGGAGCGGGGATCGACCGCGACCGGCACCCGCACCCCGCCCGGCGGGCTGGCCTGGGGCACCGAGGTCCCCGACGCCGACGACGACCTGGCCTCCGAGATCGACCCGTGCACCCCGCCGTCCGGGCTGGACCTGAACGCGGCCCGGGCCGCGGAGCCGTCGAGGACCACGCCGCGGGAGGCGCCCGCCCCGACGCGGCGGCAGGACCGCGAGAACCGCGAGGCGGCCGCCCGCGCCGCCACCGAGCCCGAACCCGCCCGTCCCGACGCCGAGCGGGCCACCGCCCGGGAGGCCCCCGAGACCGGGTCCACCCACCGCGCCGAGGCCGGCACCCGGACCGTGCACGGGGAGGAGCAGGACGCGTGGCCCGAGCCGGAGGCGGTGGCCGCGGCGCAGGTCCCGCCCGCGCGCCGGCCCGACGACGCCCCGGGCGTGGTGTGGCGGCGTTCGGTCGCCCGTCGCAGCGCCCCCGAGGCCACCGGCGCCGCCGAGGCCACCCACGGGCCGACCGTCAACGGGTACGCCACGGGCGCGCCCGGACACCCCGCCGCCGACACGGCACCGGAGGAGACCGCCGACGCGCCGCCGGTCGCCGCCGAGCAGGGTGCGACGCCCGCACCACGCCCCGGCCGCACCGGGCGCCCGCGCTGGACCGCCCCCGAGGCCGTCGAGACCCGGGACGCGCAGCGGCGGCGCAGCGAGAACGGCGGGGTGGACGTCGACCTGGCCTCGGCCCGGCTGCCGCGCACCACCCGCCGCCCGCCACGCTCGGGCTGGCGCCGCGCGGTCTACGTGCTCTCGCGCGGCTACCTCAACCCCGGCGAGAGCCCGGCCGACATCCGCGAACGCGAGCTGACCGCGCGGGTCAACAAGCCGCTGCTGAGCGCGCACAAGATCGCGATGCTCAGCCTCAAGGGCGGCGTGGGGAAGACGACGATCACCGCCACGCTGGGTGCGACGTTCGCCTCGCAGCGGGGCGACCGCGTCGTCGCGGTGGACGCCAACCCCGACCGCGGCACGCTCAGCCAGAAGATCCCGCTGGAGACCACCGCCACGGTCCGGCACCTGCTGCGGGACTCGCAGCGCGTGCGCCGCTACACCGACGTGCGCGCCTACACCTCACAGGGCTCGTCCCGCCTGGAGGTGCTGGCCAGCGAGCAGGACCCGGCGGTGTCCGAGGCGTTCAGCGAGGGCGACTACCGGCAGGCCGTGGACCTGCTGGAGCACTTCTACAACCTGGTGCTGACCGACTGCGGCACCGGCCTGATGCACTCGGCGATGTACGGCGTGCTGGGCATGGCCGACCAGCTGGTGATCGTGTCCTCCGGGTCGATCGACGGCGCGCGCAGCGCCTCGGCGACGCTGGACTGGCTGGACGCGCACGGCAACGGGGACCTGGTGCGCAACGCCGTCGTCGTGATCAACACGGTGCACCGGCGGGCGGGCAGCGGGGTCGACCTGGACCGGGTCGCCGAGCACTTCGCCGGACGCTGCCGGTCCGTGGTGAGGGTGCCCTTCGACGGGCACCTGGAGGAGGGCGCGGAGATCGACCTGGACCGGCTGGAGCCGCACACCCGGTTGGCGCTGCTGGAGCTGGCCGCGTCGGTGGCCGACGGGTTCCCCTCCTGATCGGTCACCGGCGGCGGGCCCGCGGGACCCGCCGGCGGGTGCGGGACGGGGCCCGCGTCACATCCCCGCGGGAGGGTCCTCGCGGCCGCGGCCCATATCGTCGAGCTGCCGGAGGAACTCCGGGTCGTCGTCCGGTCCGCCGGTGCGGGGGCCGGCGGGACGGGTCGGGCCGCCCCACGGCACCCCCGGGCGCTGGGAGGGGTCGGACGCCATCTGCTCGAACTTCAGCGTCCTCCACAGCACGACTGCGAAGACCACGGCACCGAGCAGCACGAACAGGAAAAGCATCAGGCCACCTCCGCTCGCCACAGTAGCGGAGGTGGCCTGATGTCCGGGTGAAGCGCCGAATGTCCGTATCACCCGATCGGAGGGTGCGGGCGGGTCAGTGGTCGAGGGTGGCCTCGCTGGTCAGGTCCGCGAGCAGGCCACGCACCTCGGACTCGCGGAACCGACGGTGCCCGCCGGGCGTGCGGATCGAACCGATCCGGCCGGCCGAGGCCCACCGGGTCACGGTCTTGGGGTCCACCCGGAACAGGGTCGCGACCTCACCCGGGGTCAGCAGTCGCTCTGCTTGCGTCGGAG
>CBIHNM010000174.1:0-9313 GCA_966211265.1 uncultured Pseudonocardia sp. | reverse complement strand
TCCACCACCTGGGCGGCGACCACGACCCGCTGCTCTGGGACGACTCCGCCGACGGCCCGGGCGGCATCTCCTGGTTCACCGCCACCGGCGCGACCTCCTAGACCGCTCGACCGGTGCCGATAGGGCACCGGCAGGGCATCCGTCACCGGATGCCCTCCGAAGAGAACCCACGATGAGGAGTCAGTGATGACCCTGCAGCAGGATTCCGTGCCCACCCCGACCGCCGAGGACGGGCGTGCGACCCGGCCGATGACCGGCGACGAGTACGTCGAGAGCCTGCGCGACGGGCGAGAGGTGTTCCTCTACGGCGAGAAGGTCGGCGACGTCACGACCCACCCCGCGTTCCGCAACGCGGTGCGGATGACCGCGCGGCTCTACGACTCGCTGCACGACCCGGCCAAGGCCGACGTGCTCACCACGCCCACCGACACCGGCAGCAGCGGGGTCACCCACCCGTTCTTCCGGACCCCGCACACGGTGGAGGATCTCAAGGCCGACCGCGACGCGATCGCCGAGTGGGCCCGGATGACCTACGGCTTCATGGGCCGCAGCCCCGACTACAAGGCCGCGTTCCTGGGGACCCTCGGCGCGAACTCCGAGTTCTACGACCCGTTCGCCGGCAACGCGAAGCGCTGGTACGAGGAGTCGCAGGAGAAGGTCCTCTACTGGAACCACGCGATCATCAACCCGCCGGTGGACCGGCACCGCCCGCCGGACGAGGTCTCCGACGTGTTCATGCACGTCGAGGAGGAGAACGACAAGGGCGTGGTCGTGTCCGGGGCGAAGGTGGTCGCCACCGGCTCGGCGATCACCCACTACAACTTCCTGGCCCACTACGGCCTGCCGATCAAGAAGCGGGAGTACTCGCTGGTCTGCACGGTGCCGATGGGGGCGCCCGGGATGAAGCTGATCTGCCGGCCCTCCTACGCCCAGCAGGCCAACACGATGGGCAGCCCGTTCGACTACCCGCTCTCGTCCCGGATGGACGAGAACGACACGATCTTCGTGCTGGACAAGGTCCTGATCCCGTGGGAGAACGTGTTCATCTACGGCGACGCCGAGAAGGCCTCGACGTTCTTCCCCGGCTCCGGGTTCCTGCACCGCTTCACCTTCCACGGAGTCACCCGCCTCGCGGTCAAGCTCGACTTCATCGCCGGGCTGCTGATGAAGGGGCTCGAGGTCACCGGCACCAAGGACTTCCGCGGCGTGCAGACCCGCGTCGGTGAGGTCATCGGCTGGCGCAACATGTTCTGGGGCCTGTCCGACGCCATGTGCGCCAGCCCGAACGAGTGGGTGGGCGGAGCCAAGCTGCCCAACCTCGACTACGGGCTGGCCTACCGCTGGTTCATGACGATCGGCTACCCGCGCGTCCGCGAGATCATCATGCAGGACCTGGGCGCCTCGCTGATCTACCTGCCCAGCCACTCGGCGGACTTCCTGTCCCCGGAGGTGCGCCCGTACCTGGACAAGTACGTGCGCGGCAGCAACGGCTACGACGCCGTGGACCGGGTCAAGCTGATGAAGCTGATCTGGGACTCGATCGGCTCCGAGTTCGGTGGCCGCCACGAGCTCTACGAGCGCAACTACTCCGGCAACCACGAGGGCGTCCGCGCGGAGCTGCTCTTCGCCGCCGAGCAGTCCGGCACCGCCGCGGCGATGAAGGGCTTCGCCGAGCGGTGCATGTCCGAGTACGACCTCGACGGCTGGACCGTCCCGGACCTGATCAACCCCGGCGACACGCAGGTCGTGGGCCTGCGGGGCGGCAACGGCAACGGCAAGCACTGACGGCACGACCGAGGTCGAGTACGACTTCGTCCTCGAACCGGCCTGACCCGGCCCTGCCCGGCCCGTCCCGCGGGCCGGGCAGGCCCGCCACCACCACCCACCGCGGGCCGCCCCGGTCCCGGGGCGGCCCCACGACCTCGCCGAGGAGCTGAGACGGCGTGCTGACCCCCTGTGCGACCGACGCCGCGGCCCCGCACGTCCTCGACACGCGGACGCGAGTACCGGCGGTGACCGCCGTGTCGGCCCGGTCGACCGCGCCTTGCACCCCGGCACCGACCATGGTGTCCTCGGCGACCACCTCGCGCCGTGTGCTGCTCTGGCACGACCTCACCGACGTCCCGCACGGGTGGTGGCCCTGCGTGGTGACCATCGGCGTGTTCGACGGCGTGCACCGCGGGCACCGGCATCTGATCGACCGCGCCGTCCGCGAGGGCCGCGACCGCGGCCTGCCGACCGTGCTGGTCACCTTCGACCCGCACCCCGCCCGTGTCCTGGGCATCGACCGCGACACCGCCGCCCTGAGCAGCATCGAACACCGTGCCCAGCTCGTCGCCGAGCTCGGTGTCGACGCCGTCTGCGTCCTCCGGTTCACCCGCGAGCTGGCCGCACTGAGCCCGGCCGAGTTCGCCGGACACGTCCTCACCGACTCCCTGCGGGCACGCGCGGTGGTCGTCGGCGCGAACTTCAGCTTCGGCGCACGGGCCGCCGGGAACCTCGACACCCTGGCCGACCTCGGTGCCCGGAACGGGTTCACCGCACACGGTGTCGACCTGCTCCCGGCCGAGGCCGACATCCCGTGCTCCTCGACCTACACCCGCACGTGCCTGCGTGCCGGAGACCTGCGCGCGGCCACCCGCGCGCTCGGGCGCCCGCACCGTGTGGACGGCCGCCTGCACTGCGGCGTCGTCACCGTCGCCGACGGCACCGCCCTCCCACCGGCCGGGCACTACACCGGCACGCTCGACGGCCGCCCCGCCGTGGTCGAGGTCGCCGACCGGCGCACCCTGTACCTGCACGCCACCAGCAGCGCCGACGAGCAGCTCCGCGCCGTCACGGTGACCTTCCACGATCGGTTCAGCGGCTTCCCGGACGCCTGAGCGGAGCCCCGGGGCACGGCCGGAGGACCCGCGCGGCTGCGCCGCCTTCCGGCGGACGACGGACGCCGGGCCGGCCCGTACCGGTGCTCAGCAGTCGGTCGGAACCGGCTCGCGGCCCGATCGGCCCGGGGTGCGGATCTCGTAGCGGCTCAGCGCGTCGACCTTGTCGGCCGAGGCGCTCTGCGGGTCGAACCGGTAGTCGAGCCACTCGCCGGCCAGCCGGCGGGCCAGCTCGACGCCGACCACGCGCTGCCCGATGCACAGCACCTGGGCGTTGTTGGACAGCACGGAGCGTTCCACCGAGAACGAGTCGTGCGCGGTGACCGCGCGGACGCCCGGGACCTTGTTCGCCGAGATCGCCACGCCGAGGCCGGTGCCGCAGACCAGCAGCGCCCGGTCGGCCCGGCCCTCGGCCACCATCCGGGCCGCCTCGACCCCGATGTGCGGGTACGCCGTGTGCCCGTCCGAGGTGACGCCGACGTCGGTGACCTCGGCGACCCGGACATCGGCCTGCAGGTCGGCCTTGAGGATCTCCTTGTAGTCGAAGCCTGCGTCGTCCGAGCCGATCACGATGCGGAGCGCGTTCGCCACCTCTCACCCTTCTTCCTGTCGTCGAGCCCGGCGCCGACCGCGGTGACGATCAGCGCCATGGACATCGCTCCGGCGTCGGGGGTGCCGACGCTCTTGTCCGCCAGTGGCCGTGCGCGCCCGATCCGCGGGCGCAGGGCGGCGGTGGCCCGGGCGGCCTCGGTCGCGGTGCCCGCCGCGGCCGACCAGGCCGGGGCGAGCCGCTGCCCGCCGCCGACGCGGAGCTCCAGCTCCTCGACGAACGGGAGCAGCGCGTCGAGCAGTGTCTTGTCGCCCGGTCTCGCGCCGCCGAGCGCCACGATCGCGTCCGCGAACGCGCGCACCCCGGCGACGACGTCGGCGCCGGTGTAGGCGTCGCGGTCGTCGCCCAGGGCGCGCCCGAACGACTCCAGGGCCGCGCCCCACAGGACGCCCGAGGTGCCACCGGCGTGCTCGGCCCAGGCCTGCCCGGCCTGCACCAGCAGCCACGCCCCGCCGACCTGCGCGCCGTGCGCGCCGACCCGGTCGAGGGCCGCGGCGACACCCTTGACCATCCCGCGGCCGTGGTCGCCGTCGCCGGCGACGGCGTCGATCCGGCCCAGCTCGTGCTCGTGGTCGGTGAGCGTGGCGGCCATCGCGGCCAGGCCGGCCCGGACGGGTCCGGCCAGCTCGCGGGCGGCCTCGGACGCCACCGGCGCGGTGACGAGGGCCTCGGCGGCCGCGGTCTCGTCGGCGGTCGGGGCGTGCAGGGCCTGCACCGGCGCGGCGGCCTTGCGGTAGGCGGGGGTGTAGGCGTCCGCGCGCCAGAGCGGCTCCAGCTCGTCGTCGAGCCAGAGCAGCGTCAGCGAGCAGCCACCCATGTCCAGGCTGGTCACCAGCTCGCCGACCTCGGGGTCGACGATCTCGTAGCCGGCCTCGCGCAGCCGCGCGGCGACGTGGCCCCAGAGCAGGAACAGCTCCTCGTACTTGGTCGAGCCCAGCCCGTTGAGGATCGCGCCCGCGCGTCGGCGGGCCCCGGGCGGGGCGTGTGCCAGCACGTCGTCGACGAGCAGCGCGGCCAGGTCCCTCGCCGGCAGCATCGCGACGTCGCGGATACCCGGCTCGCCGTGGATGCCCAGGCCCAGGCCGAGGTGACCGTCCGGCACGGTGAACAGCGGCTCGTGCTCGCCGGGCATCGTGCAGCCCGACAACGCCACCCCCAGGGTCCGGGTGGCCGCGTTGGCCGCCCGGCCGAGCCGCTCGACCTCGTCGATGTCGCGGCCCCCGGCCGCGGCGGCACCCATCACCTTGAACACGGTGAAGTCGCCGGCGATCCCGCGGCGCCGCTCGGGCTCCGTGGCGGAGGCGACGTCGTCGGTGACGACCACGATCCGGGCGTCGATCCCGTCGGCCCGCAACCGCTCGGCCGCGATGCCGAAGTTCATGACGTCGCCCGCGTAGTTGCCGAAGCTGAAGATCACCCCGCGGCCCTGGTCGGCGGCCCTGCCCACGGAGTAGGCCTGCGCTGCGGAGGGCGAGGTGAAGATGTTGCCCACCACGGCGCCGGTGGCGAAGCCCGGCCCGACCGTCCCGCAGAACGCCGGGTAGTGCCCGGACCCGCCGCCGATCACGACGCCGACCTGGGGCGTGCCGGTGCGGTGCGCGACCACGCCGCCGGGTACCCCTCGGACCCGGTCGGCGTAGAGGTCGAGGAAGCCCGCGAGCTGGTCGTCGGCGAACGTCGCCGGGTCGTCGAAGATCCTGGTCATGCGAGGTCCCTCCCCGGGACGGCTGCGGACGGTCGGGCCGTGGACGGTCCGGCGACGACGGCCTCGCGGGCGGCGGGCTCGTCGGCCGGGACCTTGAGGAACGAGACCATCACGAACGCCGCGGCGTAGAGCACGACGAACGCCCAGACGACGCCGACGTTGCCCGCGCCGAGGCCGAGCATCACCGCGACCACTGCCGCGCCGAGGAAGGCCGCGCCACCGGCGGCGGTGGTGTACATGGCCATCGCGGCGCCCTTGTGGTCGGGTGCCAGCGCCGGCATGATCGCGCCCATCGGGACGAACCCGGCGAGCAGGCAGCCGAACACGCAGCCCGCGGCGACCGAGACCCAGAAGCCCCAGGTGGACCCGGCCGGCACGGCGTGCGGCACGTACCACCACAGCAGCAGGCCCACGGTGGAGCCGAACACGCCGAACCACTGCACGGTGCGCCGCCAGCCCCACCGGTCGCCCACGGCTCCGAACACGGCGTTGACCAGGATGTTCGTCGCGTAGACGAACACGGTCATGGTCAGCCAGCGGGTCTGTCCCCATCCGAGGTCGTCGGCGATCACGGCCGGCAGGATGATGAACATCCCGTACTGCGGCGCGGTGTTGATCAGCCGGACCAGGAAGCCCATGAGGATCTTCGGCCGGGTCGCGGTGAGCCGCAGGCCTGCCGTGAGCACCTGGCCGGTGCTCTCCTCCTCCGGCGCGATCCGGCGGGTGCCGCGCGGCTCGTCCACGCCGAACCGGGCGATCAGGTAGCCGGCCACCACCAGCACGATCGAGCCGATCATGGCCGCGGTCTCGCCGCCGGTGCCGCCGCCGAACGATCCGATCATGCCGATCGCGAACAGCGAGCCCAGCGTGGGCAGGCCGCCGGTGAACATCACGTAGAACCAGCCGACGGCCCGGCCGTTGCGCTCGTACGGAGTGATGATGTTGACCCAGACCAGGAACGCGAACGCGAACAGCGGGTAGCCGAAGCCGCGCAGGAAGTAGGTCAGCAGGACCAGCGGGAGGCTGCCGAGCTGCAGGCTCAGCAGGAACAGGACCTCGAACACCACCCAGACGGCGACGCCGAGCGTCATCACGCGCCGCGGGCCCCACAGGTCGGCGAACGCGCCGGCCAGGTAGCTGCCCACCAGCACGGACACGCCGTAGAGCGAGATGATCGTGGCGACGGTGGCCTCGGGGCTGCCGAGCACCGCCTCGATGTGCGGGGAGATGAAGTTGGACTCGGTGCCGTTGCCGGTCATGAACACCAGCAGGCCGAGGAACCCCCAGCGCAGGACGTGCGGGATGCCCAACCGGTCCAGGACGGACTCGTGCGGATTGCTGACGGCGACGCTGCTCATCAGGTGCTCCCTCAGGTGTTCGGCAGGATGGAGACCTTCACCGACGCACCCGCGGTGTCGCCGACGAGGTCGAGGGCCTTCTGGTAGTCCGCGAGGCCCACCTGGTGGGTGCAGATGTCGGCGAGCGGGAGCTTCCCGTCCTCCAGCATCTTGATCGCGGCGGGCCAGCAGTGCGGGCCCAGGTGCGCGCCCCGGACGTCGAGCTCCTTGTCGTCGGAGATGATCGACCAGTCGACGGTGACGTCCGAGCCGAACACCGAGTACTCGACGTAGGTGCCGAGCTTGCGCAGCAGGTTCAGACCCTGGGCCACGGCCGGGACGGCGCCCGAGCCCTCCAGGTAGACGTCGGCGCCGTAGCCCTCGGTCATCTCCCGGACCCGGGCGCCCGCGTCCTCGCGGGCGATGTTGACCGTGACGTCGGCGCCGCAGGCGCGGCCGAGCTCGAGCTTGTCGTCGTCGAGGTCGAGCGCGACGAGCACCTTCGGGTTCTTGGCCCGGGCGCCGGCGATCAGGCCGAGCCCGATCGGGCCGCAGCCGGCCACGACGACCACGTCGTCGAAGGAGATGGTGGCGCGCTCCACGGCGTGCAGGGCGCAGGACAGCGGCTCGGCGAACGCGGCGTGCGCCGGCTCCAGGTCGTGCGAGACCTTGTGCGCGCGGGCCCGGGTCGGGACGCGCATGTACTGCGCCATCGCGCCGTCGACGTTGCGGAAGCCGAACATGTCGTGCGGCCCGCACATCCAGTACTGGCCGCGCCGGCAGTAGCGGCACTGCTCGCAGGGCACGATCTGCTCGCAGACGATCCGGTCACCGGTCGCCACCCGGTGCCGGGCCAGGCCCTCGTCGTCACCGGCGACGACGACGCCGACGAACTCGTGACCGGGGGTGATCCCGGTCTGCGCCCACGCGGGGCGGTTCCGGTCGCCCCAGAACTTCGCCGCGCCGTGGTAGCACTTCAGGTCGCTGGCGCACACGCCGACGGCCTCGACCCTGATCAGCAGCTCGCCGGGCCCGGGAACGGGGACGTCCACCTCCTCGAGGCGGTAGTCCTCGGGGCCGTGCACGACCACGGCCTGCATCCGGCTGGGGATCTGTTCCGGCACGGTCTACCTCCGTTGGTGTGTGCCATGCGGGCGACCGCATGTCGCCGGACACGACTGTGCGCCGGGCGTGAACACATGTCAACACATCCGTTCAGTGATGCACATATGTTCAGCATGCTCGCCGGGGTCTACAGTCGGCCGCATCGGAAAGGAGGCCGGCGATGGCGGTGCGCGAGTTCTCGCGGCGCGACCTCGGGCTGATGCACCGGGCCGCGCGGCTCTACTACCTCGACGAGCTGAACCAGGCCGCGATCGCGGAGCGGCTCTCGGTCTCCCGGCCGACGGTGAGCCGGCTGCTGTCCGAGGCGCGCCGCATCGGGTTGGTCCGGATCACCGTGCACGACCCGGAGTCGGTCGCGGTGGACGCGCACCTGGACCGGCTGGCGGGGGAGCTGGGCATCGACCGGGTGTGGCTGGCCCCGTTCGGCGGCCACGACCTGGGGCGCACGCTGGTCGAGCCGGTCGGCGAGGCGTTGCGTGAGGCGGCCCTGACCCCCGGCGACGTGCTGCTGGTGTCCTCCGGGCGGACCGTGCACGAGCTCAGCCAGGCCACGCTGCCGGTGCTGCCCGGCGTCGCGATCGGGCCGACCGTCGGCGGCGTCTCCGAGCCGGAGGCCTGGCACCAGACCAACGAGATCACCCGGGCCCTCGCCGAGCGGGTGCGCGGTCGGCCGCACTTCCTGTTCGCCCAGGCCATGCCGTCGCCGGCGATGCGGTCCACCCTCGGTGAGGACCCGGAGTTCCGCCGGGTCACCGGGATGTGGAACGAGGCCCAGGTCGCGCTAGTCGGGATCGGCGCGCCGCCGGTGTCCCGGGACTCGATCTCCACCTCGGTGCCGCTGGACGACGAGGGCCTGCGCACCGCGGCCGGCGACGTCTGCCTGAACTTCTTCGGCCCGGACGGCAAGGAGGTCGGCTTCCCGGGCAGCGACCGGATGGTGCGGATCTCGCCGGACCAGCTGCGCGCGATCCCCCGCACGATCGCCGTCGCCGTCGGCGAGGAGAAGGTGCCGAGCATCATCGCCGCCTCCCGCGCGGGGCTCTACAACCGCCTCGTCACCGACGTCCCGACGGCCGAGCTGCTGCTCGAGGCCCTCGACCGCGGTGAGTGAGCCCGCCCGGGCCGGCTCAGGCGTCCCGGTGACCGGTGCGCTGCCGGCGCGCCAGGAAGTGCGCGATGTCGGCGGTGCTGGTGTAGAGGTTGCGGTAGTGGGCGTGGTAGGCGTCGTAGACCGCGGCGGCCTCGGGGTCCGGCTCGATCGTCTCCACGACCGGGTTCCAGACCTCCGGGTCCGGGTCGGCGCCGGTCGCGACGGCGGCGAGGAACGCGTCGCCCAGCGACGCGCCGACGGTCTGGCGCGGGATCTGCTGGGCCCGCCCGGTCACGTCGGTGACGATCCGGGTCCACAGCCCGCCGCGGGTCCCGCCACCGACCGCGACGAGCCGGCCGGTGGTGCCGCCCGCCTCGCGCATCACCTCCAGGTTGTGCCGCACGCCGTGCGCGATGCCCTCCAGGACGGCCCGGTAGAGCTCGCCGCGACCGTGACCGGTGGTCAGGCCGGCCAGGACACCACGGGCGTCCGGGTCGAACAGCGGCGTCCGTTCGCCGGCGAAGTAGGGCAGCAGGAGCAGCCCGCCGCTTCCGGGCGGGACCT
>CBIHNM010000173.1:0-9325 GCA_966211265.1 uncultured Pseudonocardia sp. | reverse complement strand
CGATGTTCGTTCCGCACGCTCCACTCAGCGCCCACCGGTGACGTCCAGGACCGCACCGGTCACGTAGCTCGCCTCGTCGCCGAGCAGCCAGGCGATCGCGCCGGCCACCTCGTCCGGACGCCCGGCGCGCCCCATCGGGATGCCCGGGGCCATCCGCGCCACCCGGCCGGGCTCGCCCGCGCTCGCGTGGAAGTCGGTGTCGATCAGGCCCGGTCGCACCGCGTTCACCCGGATCCCGTCCTCGACGACCTCCTTGGCCAGACCCACCACGAGCGCCTCGACGCCCGCCTTGGCCGCGGCGTAGTCGTTCCACTCGTCCGGCGACCCGAGCACGGCCGCCCGCGACGTCACGTGCACCAGCGCGCCACCGGCACCGCCGTACCGGGGCGCCATCCGCCGGACCGCCTCCCGCGAGCACAGCAGGGCCGCCCGCAGGTTCAACGACAGGACCTCGTCGATCCGGGTGGCGCTCATGTCCTCCAGGCGCTGCCGCGACGGTGCCCCGCCCGCGTTGGCCACCACCCCGGTGACCGGTCCGAACTCGGCCACCGCCGTGTCGAACAGCCGGACCACGTCGGCCTCGACGGTCAGATCGGCCGCGACCGCGACGGCGCGGACCCCGGACGCACGGCAGTCGGCCGTGACGGCGGCGGCTCCGGTCTCGTCCGAGCGGTAGCCGAGCACCACGTCACGCCCGCGTCCGGCGAGCAGCCGTGCCGTCGCCGCGCCGACCCCACGGCTGCCGCCGGTCACCAGCACCGTCCCCGCCATACCGGCACCGTAGGGCCACCGACGCGGAAAGAGCCGGGAGAGCGTGCCCTCCCGGCTCGGAGTCGTGGGTGTCCCCGGCTCAGGCGATGGTCGAGGAGGCCACGGCGTGGACGTCCCCGGCCCGGCGGGCCCAGTTCTTCTGGGCGTACGTCGCCAGGCCGGCCGCGATCCCCACGCCTGCACCGGCCCCGAGGATCAGTGTTGCGAGCAGCACAGACATGGTCTACCTCCTCCGACGAGCAACGGGCGTCCGTTGCGCTGTGCGATGCGATGTTGCATCCACCAAGAAAATCGCACATCGGAGGCGGGATGTTCCACCTGTCGATCACCCGCGTCCGGTGAGCCGCCCCACATTGCGATCATGACGTATCCGCAGGTCAGGGCGGCTATCCGGACGGATCACCCGATACCCGGACGCGCCGGGCGGCGCGACACCGAGCGATCGGAGAGGAGGGAGAACCTACGCGGCGTCGTTGCGCACAGTGCTCGGCTGTTCCACCGAGGCGGGGGCGGCGATGGCCGACTTTGCCTCCTCGGCGTCCTCCTTGAGCCCGCGCATCTCGCCCTTCAGGACGCGGGTGGACTGGCCGACCGAGCGGGCCAGGTCGGGCAGCTTCTTGGCGCCGAACAGCAGCACCAGCACGCCCAGCACGATCAACCAGTGGGTGGGGCTCATCGCTCCCATGTGGGTCTCCTCAGGTCGAGGGTCTCCCCGGGCGATCCCGGGGCCGTGGGATCAGGGTCCCATCCGGCGCGGGCAGGTCATGACACCGGCCCGCGCCGAACGTGAGATGGGACTCAGCCGTTGGCGTCGGAGGTGTTGACCTCGCCGTTGACACCGGCCGGGAAGAACCCGCCCTTGGTGGTCTTGGCCGGGTTGAGGTAGGCGATGTTGAGGACCTGGCCGGGGGTGCGGGAGAACGCGATCCCGTTCGGGTCGGTCGGCACGATGTTGGCGTCGCCGTTCTCGTCGACGATGCCCTGGTCGAGGTCGTCCGGGCCGTCGAGCGAGTCACGGGCGTCGGAGATCTTGCCGACGGTCTCGGCCGCGCCACCGGCCAGCAGCAGCCCGCGCACCAGACCGGCGTGGTAGGCCTCGACGGCCAGGATGCCGGCAGCGGCCTCCAGGAACGTCTTGTTCGCCACCAGCGGGGCGGCACCCTTGTAGGCGGTGACCCCGACGTCCTCGAAGATGAAGGCGCCCAGCAGGAAGCTGGTCTCGTCGGCGAACGGGTCGAACGTCTCGCCCTTCTTGATCACGCCGGCGGCGGTGGCGGCGGCGGTGAAGGCGTCCTGCAGGTCGATGGCCGGGCGGGCGACCTTGGCGTCACCGAGGGCCTTGCGCAGGAAGTCGACGTGGGCGTTCTCGTCGGAGGCGATCTCGGCCGCGTACTGCTTGCCCAGCTTCGACTCGAACTTGACCTTGTAGCCGCCGGTCACCTCGCCGAGCGTGCCGACACCGTCGACCTGGGAGTCCTTGAGGCCCTTACCGGTCAGCGCGCGCAGGTAGAACTCGGCCTCGAGGTACTCGAGGTTCAGCGCGAAGTTCAGGACCGCGGCGTCCGACGGGCCGCCGGCCTCCTTGCCGCCACCCTTGCCGTGCTCGTCCCCGTCGCCGGCGAACGCGATGCCGCCGCCGAGCACACCCAGACCGGCCACGCCGGCACCGGTCAGGCCCGCCGCGCGCAGGAACCGACGGCGGTCCATCGCGTTCTCCGAGCTGCGATCGATCGCATCCCGGATGAATGTCTTGTTGAATCCCTCGAACACGTAAGTCTCCAGTGGTCTCGTCGCATGCCCGGCCCGTCACCCCGGGCTCGGCCCGGGGAGGGGGAAACGTCCGGGACGGGCCCCGACGGGCTTCTCGCGCCGTGCGCGAGACCCCCGTCATCAGGCCCAACGACACCCGACAGACAAAGGTGTCACCTGATCGTGTGAAAACCACATTCTCGATTTCTTCGATGTACCTTTCCGGAGAGGTCACCGAGGTGCTCTGGAATTCCGCGACGGGAGCCTCTCCGGCGCATTGCCGGACCCCCGGCGCCCCCCGGCGGGTGCGCTCCGCGCCGACCGCGACCGCCCGCCATCACGACCCCACCCCACCCCACCCGGCACGCGTGCACACGCCCCGAACCAGCAGCCCGGGTGCGGTCGCACCCGCCGTGAGCTGCGACGCCAGGCGTCACCACCCACCCCCGTCCGGTGCGGAGGCCCTGGCACGCATGGACATCCGCGACACCCGCCGGTTTGAATGACGAGCCGACGACGCCGACCGGGAGAGGAGCGCGGTGAACACCGTGCCTGCAATGGACACCGAGAGAGCCACCGATTCCCCCCAGGACCTCTCTCCGCGATTCGACCTCGCCGACCTCGTGGACACCGCGCACTATCCGCTGGGAAATCCCCGCGGGCGCACCTATTCCGATGTGATAGCGCACACACGACGTGCTCTCGCCGCCGACGGCTGTGCCGTGCTGCCGGGATTCGTCCGGGAGTCCTGGGTCGAGAGGCTGCGGGCGGAAGGCCGCGCCGTCGCCCCGCGGGCCTACGTCGAGACCCACACCGTCAACGTCTACAACACCGAGACCCCCGAGGAGTCGCTGCCGCCCGGGCACCCGGCGCGGGTGCGCTTCGAGCGCGGCAACGCGTTCGTCGCGCGCGACCACATCCCCGACGACGCGGCGATCCACCGCCTCTACCGGGACGTCGACTTCCAGGCCTTCCTCGCCGCCTGTTTCGGGTTGCCACGACTGTTCGAGCTCGCCGACCCGCTGGCCGGGCTCTGTCTCAACGTCGTGGCCGACGGCCGGTCGCACCCCTGGCACTTCGACACCAACGAGTTCGCGATCAGCATGCTCACCCAGGCCCCCGCGGCCGGAGGCGTGTTCGAGTACTGCCCCGACATCCGCAGCGCCGGAGCCGAGAACCCGGACGACGTGGCCGACGTGTTGGCCGGCCGGGGGGAGCACCTCGTCCGGCGGATCACGCTGCGGCCCGGGGACCTGCAGCTGTTCCGGGGGCGGTACGCGCTGCACCGGGTCACCGAGGTCTCCGGGCCGACCGACCGGCACAGCGCGATCTTCTCCTACAGCGAGCGGGCCGGGGTGGTCGGCTCGGCCGACCGGACGCGGCAGCTGTTCGGGCGGCTGACCGATCTTCACGGTGGGCCGCGTTCCGTCCGCGTCGACGAGCTGATGGACTAGGCGCCGTGACCGACACCGACGTCTCCACCGCCACGTTCGGCAACGACGACCGGCTGCCGCAGGTACCGCTGCCCACCCTCGAGGGCAGCGCAGCCCGGTTCCTCGAGTGGTGCGCCCCGCTCCTGGACCAGGAGCAGCTGGCCGCGACGACGGCCGCGACCGACGAGTTGCTGTCCCCGCAGAGCCCGGCCCACACGCTGCACGCCGACCTCGGACGCTTCGCCGCCCGCGAGGACGTCGCGAGCTGGCTCGACGAGTTCTGGCCCCGCCGCTACCTCGGCCGCCGGGACCGGATCGCGCTCAACGCCAACTTCTTCTTCCTCTTCGGCGACTCCGGCTCCGACCAGCCCACCCGCGCCGCGGAGCTGACCATGGCCGCGCTCGGGCACAAGGCGTCGCTCGACGACGAGTCGTTCCCGCCCCTGCTCTCCCGCGGTGCGCCGCAGTCGATGGAGCAGAGCAAGCACCTGTTCTCCACCACCCGGATCCCGGGGGCGCCGCAGGACACCGTCCGCACCCCGTACTCGCCCACGTGGCCGGGCGCCTCCACCGAGCGCCACATCGTGGTCCTGTCCCGCGGGCGGATGTACCGGATGGACGTGCTCGGCCCCGACGGGCACCCGCACACCGTCGAGGAGATCGCGGCCGCGATGCGCACCGTGCTCGACGCCGCGTCCGACCGGGCCCCGGTCGAGGAGTCGGTCGGCTCGCTGACGACGAAGGCCCGCGCCGAGTGGGCCGCCACCCGATCCGCACTGGCCGCCCTGGACCCGGGCAACGCCGACGCGATCGACCTCGTCGAGCGCGCGCTGTTCTGCGTCGCCCTCGACGACGCGGCCCCGACCGGCGAGGGCGACGACCGCGACCAGCAGATCTGTCGCACGATGCTGGCCGGCGACAGCGGCAACCGCTGGTTCGACAAGGCCGTCTCGTTCGTCGTGCTGGCCGACGGGACGGCCGGGATCAACGTCGAGCACTGCCTGCTCGACGGCACCACGGTCCTGACCCTGGTGGACGCCATGCTCGGCGAGAGCGTCTCCGCGCACGCCGAGCGGGTCGGGGCGCGCAGCCAGGGCGAGCCGGCGCTCGCTCCGGTGGAGTTCGTGCTCGACGACGCCCTGCGCGCCGACGTCCGCGCCGCCGCCGAGGACTTCGACGCCTTCCTCGCCGCGACCGCGACCACCGTGCTGACCTTCGACGACTTCGGCGCCGAGGTCGCCAAGTCCCTGGGCAGCTCGCCCGACGCGTTCGTTCAGATGGCCTACCAGCTGGCGCACCGCCGGGCCCGCGGCCTCACCGCCGCGACCTACGAGTCGATCGCCACCCGCCAGTTCCGGGGCGGGCGCACCGAGGCGATGCGGGTGGTGACCCCTGAGGTGGTCGCCTTCGTCGACGCGATGGAGGACGCTGCCGCCTCCGCCGACGCCCGGCGCGAGGCGTTCCGGGCGGCCGCGTCGGCACACGGGGCGCGGGCCCGGCAGTGCCAGGCCGGCGACGCCCCGGAGCAGCACCTGTGGGAGCTGCAGCTGATCCAGGAACGGCGTGGGGCCGAGCTCGGGGTCACCGAGCCGATGGCGCTGTTCGACTCGCCCGGCTGGACGGTGATGCGGTCGGACTACCTCTCGACCAGCTCCGCGCCCTCGACCCACATCCGCTACTTCGGCTTCGGATCGACCAGCGAGCAGTGCATCGGCGTCGCCTACGTGCTGCTCCCGGACCGCCTGCACGTGCACCTGAGCACCCCGGAGGCCGTCGCCGGGCAGATGACGTCGTTCGCCCGGGAGCTGCGCCGTGCCGTCAGGGAGCTGCGGGAGCTGCTCGGTCAGGGGTGAGCGCCCACCGACGGCGCGTCCCGGCCGGTGCGGAACGGTCCGGGATCGCGTCGGCGAGCCCGTCCAGCTCGTCGACCAGGGTGGACCGGTCGGCCGGCGCGGCATACACCGTCGCGCCCGTCGCCGGGGCGCCGCCCAGCCGGTCCGGTGCCGGCCTGCGTTGCAGGTAGTGGCCCTGCGGCGTGGCCAGCACCAGCACGAACGATCCCGCGCGGCGCGGGTCCGGCCCGCCGCGGGCGGCCCCGAGTTCGGCCATCCCGTACACCTGCGCCATCCGTTCGAGCTGCGTGGCGGCGGTCCCGCAGACGCCGTGTCGGAACAGTTCGGCGGCGAGGCGGGACCGGTCGCCCGCACAGGTGCGCAGCGTGTCGAGCAGGACGTGGAACGGGACCCGGACCGCGGGCCCGGGGGCCGGGACGAGCGGGCCCAGCAACTCGACGAGCGCCGCGGAGGCCGAGCGCGGGTCGAGCCGCACCAGTGCCACCTCCTCACCGCTGCGCACGGCGAGCACCGCGCAGCGACCGCGCAGCCCGACGACCGCACGGAGCGCGAACGGCTCGGCCACGAACAGCTCGCGTCGCACGTCGGCGGCGGTCACCGTGAGCAGGTCCTCGGCCGGATCGGGTCGGAACCGGTCGCCGTGGAGCAGGCCACGGCTCCGCAGCGCCGCCAGCGACCCGCGGACGATCCGGGCCCGTTCGACGTCGGTGGCCCCGGGGCTGCACAGCTCCAGGGCCGCCGGGGCGGGGCCGAGGCCGAGCACGTCGAGGGCGACGTCGAACTCGGCCACGGTGAGGATCGTGGCCCGCGACCAGTCGACGACCCGGTTCACCGGCGGTCGTCCTCCTCGGGACCGAGCACGGGGTCGGTCCCGGCGACGGGCACGGCGAACACCTCGTCGCCGACGACGAGGTAGCGGTTGCGGTGCTCCTGGCCTCCCTGCGACCCGGCTCCCGCACCGCCCATCGGGCCGTACCCGCCCGCACCCCGCTCACCGCCCCGGCCACCGGCCGCGCCGGGCCCCTCGCCGAGACCCGGACGGGCGCCGGTCCCCCTGGCACCCGTCCCGGGTCCGCCGGCCTCGGGGAGCCGGCCGGACTCCGGGGTCGCGCCGGCCGGGCGACGCCCGCCGCCGGAGCCGTCCGCACCACCGGCTCCGCTCCGGCCCCCGGTTCCGCTCCCTCCACCTGCTCCGCCCCGCGCACCGACTCCGCCCCGCGCGGAGGACCCGCCACCGCCCGGCACCCCGGTGCCCGGCCCCGCACCGATGGACCCCGGCACGGGCATCTGCCGGTGACGCAGACCGTCCCGGAACCGGAGCGCACGCTCCACCTCGGACGGGAGACCCGGGCGCGCACCCGGCGCGCTCGCCCACGGACGCGTCGAGGGCGGTACCGCGACCTGCCCGCCCCCGGGCGGACCGGCCACACCGGCCGTCGGCGGTGCACCGGGCGGCGGGGAGGCCGCCGTCGGGGCCGATGCCTGCGGGGCGCCCCGCTGCGGACCTGCGGACTGCGGTGCCGGTGGCGCCCACCGCGCAGGCGACGTCGCGAGGTTCGGCGACCCCGCTCCGCCGACACCTCCGGCCCCGCCCACGCCGGGCCCGCCGCCGCCGGGCATCGGGGTGGTCGCGCCCCCGTATCCCGGCGCACCACCGGACGGCAGCGGCCCCGCCCCGGCTCCCGCAGCCGGGCCACTCCCGGCCGGACCGTCACCCGGCCACCGCGTCCCCGGCTCGGTGGCGGTGACGAACCGGGACGCCACGTCCGCCGCGTTCGCCGCGTGCACGGTCAGCGCGTGATCCGCCTGGGCGGAGTTCTGCCGGTTCTGCTCGCTGAACGACAACCGCGAGTCCAGGACGCCCATGGCGCCCTGCCACGCGTCGCTGCGCGTGAAGGTGTCCCACCAGCCCGCCTTCGCGGGATCGTCGTAGACGATCTGGTTCGCCATCGTGGAGAACGAGTCGCCGTAGTCGTTCAGGCGCGTCGACCCGTTCGCGGTGACCGAGGACGTCGCGTCCATCCCGGCGCCGACCGCCCGCAACCGGGCCTGCGAGGCCTCCGAGGCCGGCCCCCGCCAGTCGACCTGCAGGCCGTCCAGGTGCCGGGCCAGGTCCTTGTCGGCGGACGAGGCGGTCTCGCCGAGGGTCGTGAACCTCGACGCCTCCCCGTGCACGACCGCGGCCCCGGGCACGCCCTCCACCCAGGACCGCTTCACCTCGATCGGGTACGCGGCGAAGTTGTAGTTCCGCACGGGAACGGGCTCGGCCACGATCTACCGGTCCACGACCGACGGCGGATCCGGTGTCCCCGCGGTCCTCGACCGGAAATCCTTGAACGACCCCTCGATCTCGTCCTCGGTGAAGCCGTACTCCCGGGCCGCCTCGCCCAGCCGGTTCGTCGCCTCACGCAGTTCCTCGACGTGCGCACGGAAACGATCGACGACGGCGTCGACCCTGCTTCCGAAGACCGGGGCGTAGTCGATCGAAATCGGGTCCCGGCCCGGGAGGATCGCCGCTCGACTCCGCCGGGCGTCCTGCAGCGTGTCGTCGAGGCGCTGTTGCTGGGCGAGGTAGGCGTTCCGCACCTGGAGGATGTTGTCCGGGTTGACCTGCACCAGCAGCGAGTCGGACGCCGTGCCACGAGGGCTGCGCGCAGACGTGGTCATGCCGAGGACGGTAGGCGCGCAGCCGGCCCCCTACAGGCGATCCCGGCTGCCCCGTCACGATCGCAAAGCGGTCCGCTCAGCGCGTCAGGTTGGCGAGAACGTCCTCGGCCAACCGGGTCGCCTCACCGCACGCCGCGGCCTGCTCCGCCGGATTGCCGGCATCGCCCCGCTCGGTGTCGTACTGCACCCTGAGCGACTGGCTGTCGCTGGCGTCGACGGGGATCTGGCACGAGGCCACGGCTCCGGGGCGTCGGTCCGGGTTGTCGTTCGGACCCCGGACCGTTCCGAAGCCGGAGATCTCGGAGACACGCGAACCCGGGGTCTGCAACATCTCCGCGGCCGAGCCCTGGAAGACCTGTACCGCGTAGGAGGTGCCTGACTCGTCGTCGGTCCAACTGCACGTCGGCGCCTGTCTCCCGTCGGTCGTGGTGGCGATCGACGCGCGATCCCGGTCGATCCCCCGCTGCTGCTTCTGCGCCGCCGTCAACGTCGCGCACAGATCCACGTTCGCCAGGTCCAGGTTCTTCGGCCGAGGCGGGAACGGGCTCGGCGGCGGCGCTGCCGCGCACCCCGCCGTCACCAGCACCGCACCCAGCAGACCGACCAGCACCGTCCGACGACGAGCACGCACAAGATCCTCCGGGTGGGAACGAACGGCCCACAGGCTAGCCGGACCGGCTCCACCCCGGTCGCGAACCGGAACTCCGGGAGCCGGCCGTTCCGGGCGGCCTCCACCCGCGCCGGGGCGCCTACACGTCCCCGGCAGGGACCGGAAGAAGGTTCATCACGACGGGTGGAGTCAGGCCGCACGGGCTAACGCCTCGGGCCCGACCACCGGTCTCATGGCAGAGA
>CBIHNM010000172.1:0-9336 GCA_966211265.1 uncultured Pseudonocardia sp. | reverse complement strand
CCCCCCCCCCCCCCCCGCCGGGCAACACTGGGGGCCCGGGTCCGGGGGGGGGGTCCGGGCGGCGCATGTGGGCCATCCCCGGGGGGGGGCGGCGGTCAGGTGGTGGTGGGGGACCACTGGCCGCGGGCGATCCGGCCGGACAGGCCGAGCAGGCCGATCGCGTGTTCGTGCAGCGTCTGCCCCACCTCGGCGGGGGCCTTGCCGGCCGCGGCCCGGGCCCGGGTGCCCTCCAGGACGATGCCCATCTTGAACCCGGCGAGCGCGGTGTACCAGTCGATCCGCGAGGTGTCCCGCCCGCCGGCCTCGGCGTAGGCGGCGACGAGCTCGGCGCGGGTCGGCAGCCCGCCCAGCGCCGACAGCGCCGGTCCGGCGCTCATCCCCACCGGGTCCTCGGGCCAGGTCACCATCAACCAGCCCAGGTCGAGCAACGGGTCGCCGACGGTGCACATCTCCCAGTCGATGACGGCCGCGACCCGGGGCTCGGTGCGGTGCAGCATCACGTTGTTCAGGTGCAGGTCACCGTGCACCACGCCCGGTGCGGCGTCCGGCGGGCGGTTCTGCTCCAACCAGTCCGCGACGAGCTCGACGTCGGGCAGCGTGCCGGACTCGTACCCGGGGACCTCGTCGTAGCTCGCGAGGTGCCTGGTCCACCGCGGGACCTGGCGCCCGAGGAAGCTGCCCGGGCGTTGCAGCTCGCCGAGCCCGATCGCGTGCGGGTCCAGGGTGCCCAGCCGGGCCGCCGCCCGGGCGACGTCCAGCGCGCCGCCGTGGCGCAGCCGGGCGGAGGCCTCCTGCGCGGGGCTGACCGCCTCGCCGGGGTTGAGCCCGTCCACGTCGGTCATCAGGTAGAACACGACGCCGAGCACGGAGGTGTCGGTACACGCGGCGACCAGCCCGGGGTGCGGCACGCCGGAGCCGGCCAGCGCGCGCAGGACCGTGATCTCGCGGGTGAGGGTGCGGTCGGAGTCCGGCCGCGGGTGCGCCGGTGGGCGGCGCAGCACGAGCCGGCGGCCGTCGACGACGACGCGCAGCACGACGTTCTGGGTGCCGCCGGCCAGAGGTGCCACGTCGGTGACCTCGCCGTCCATCCCCTGGGTGCGCAGCCAGGTGGTGAGGGCGCCGGTGTCGACGAGGTCGGTCACGTCGACCACGTCAGGCCCCCGTCGACCTTGATGGTGGCACCGGTCGTGTACGACGCCGACGCGCCTGTCAGGTACAGCACGGCGCCGACGATCTCCTCGGCCTCGCCGACCCGGCGCAGCGGGATGGTGCCGTCCTCGAAGCGCGCCAGCACCTCCGGCGGCCAGTGCGCGGCGATGTCGGTGCGGAAGGGCCCCGGCATCACGGTGTTGACCCGGACCGTCGGGGCGTAGGCGCGGGCCAGCCCGACGGTCAGCGCGTTCAGCCCGGCCTTGGCGGTGGCGTAGGGCAGCTCGACCGGGCTCGGCTCGACCGCGGCGATGCTGGAGATGTTGACGATCGACCCGCCGCCGCCCTCGGCCATCAGCTTCCCGACCCGCGAACCCAGCCGGAACGCCCCGCGCAGGTTGACCGCGATCACCTTGTCGAACAGCTCCTCGGTGACCTCGTCCAGGGACGGGTACAGCGGTGACATCCCGGCGTTGTTGACCAGCACGTCGATCCGCCCGAACCGGGCCAGCACGCGGTCCACCAGCGCGTCGCAGTCCGCCCAGCGGCCGACGTGGCAGCCGACCCCGAGCGCGGTCGTGCCGAACTCCGCGCGCAGCTCCTCGGCGAGGGCCTCGCAGGCCGGTGCCGTGCGGCTGGCCACCACCACCCGGTCACCCCGGGCCGCGAACGCGCGGCACATCTCCCGGCCCATCCCCCGGCTCCCGCCGGTGACCACCACGACGCGTCCCGCGTCCCCGTCGACCACGCGATCACCCTGCCATGCGCGGCGGGGCCCTCGCAGCATCTCCCGGGGGCGGCGACGTCGTCCGCACCCGGACGCTCACCGGGAAGCGGTCCCCGGCCGCTCCGGGCCGCCCGGCTAGTCCTTCGCCGGGCCCCAGTTCCAGTCCTCGTCCTCCTTGTCCTGGGCCTCGGTCCGGGCGTGCGCGATCTCCAGCGCCCGGCCCGCGGTCTCCCGGTCCGGGTACGGGCCCATCCGGTCGGCGGCCCGGCAGCCCTCGCGCGGTTCGACCGTGGAGTGCACGAAGCAGTAGAACCATTGCTCGTCGCTCATGGGTGAAGGGTGCCAGCTCGCCGGCGGATGCGCCGCGAGCACCACACCACCGGGCGGTGGCAGGGTGGGGCCATGGCGCTCGTGCTCGGTGTGGACTCCTCGACGCAGTCGTGCAAGGTCGTCGTGCGCGACGCGGACTCCGGGGAGCTGGTCCGCTCCGGCCGGGCCGCGCACCCGGAGGGGACCGAGGTCGACCCCGCGCACTGGTGGAGCGCCCTGCAGACCGCGCTGGCCGACGCGGGTGGTCTGGACGGGGTCGAGGCCGTCTCGGTGGCCGGCCAGCAGCACGGCACGGTGTGTCTCGACGAGCGCGGCGAGGTCGTCCGGCCGGCGTTGCTGTGGAACGACACCCGGTCCGCGCAGGCGGCCGCCGATCTGGTCGACGAGCTGGGCGCGGACCGCTGGGCGGAGCTGACCGGCTCGGTCCCGGTGGCGTCGTTCACGATCACGAAGCTGCGGTGGCTGGCCGGGAACGAGCCCGGCACCGTCGCGCGCACGGCGGCGGTGTGCCTGCCGCACGACTGGCTGAGCTGGCGGCTCGGCGGCGCCGCCGGGCTCGACACGCTGGTCACCGACCGTTCCGACGCCTCCGGGACCGGCTACTTCGACGGACGCTCCGGGCACTACCACCCGGAGCTGCTCGCCCGCGCGCTGGGCCGCGAGGTCGCGCTGCCCCGCGTGCTCGGGCCCGCCGAGTCGGTGGACGGGCCCGGGTTCCGGCTCGGCGCCGGGGCCGGCGACAACGCCGCGGCCGGGCTGGGCGTGGGGGCCGGTGACGACGTCGTGGTCTCGCTGGGCACCTCGGGCACCGTCTTCGCCCGCGCCGACCGGCAGGCCCGGGACCCGTCCGGGACCGTCGCCGGGTTCTCCGACGCGACCGGCGCGTTCCTGCCCCTGGTGTGCACGCTCAACGCCGCCCGGGTGCTGGACGCCGCCGCGCGCCTGCTCGGCGTCGACCTGGGCGAGCTGTCCCGGCTGGCCCTGGCCGCGCGGCCGGGTGCGGACGGGCTGACCGTCGTCCCCTACCTGGAGGGCGAGCGCACCCCGAACCTGCCGGACGCGACCGGCGCCGTGCACGGGATGACGCTGGCCAACGCCACCCGGGAGAATCTGGCCCGCGCCGCCGTCGAGGGGATGCTGTGCGGGCAGCGGGTCGGGGTGGACGCGCTCGCCGGGCAGGGGGTGTCGGTGACCGGGGTGCGGCTGGTCGGCGGCGCGGCGCGGTCGGAGGCGGTGCGCACGATCGCGCCGTCGGTGTTCGGGGTGCCGGTGACCGTGCCCGAGCCCGGCGAGTACGTCGCCGACGGGGCCGCGCGCCAGGCCGCCTGGGCGCTGCGGGGCGGTGCGACCCCGCCGGAGTGGGATCCCGCCGGGCCCCCGGCGCGGTTCGACGGCGCCGAGACGCCGGGCCTGTGGGACCGCTACCGCGAGGCGGCCGGCCTGCACCTGGCGCGCGGGTAGAGTCCCGCACGTGGCGCCCGAGAACGAGTCACGGCACAGGCCGCTGCTGGTCCTGGGCAAGATCACCGACATCCTGGACGCGTTCACCCTCGCGCATCCGGTGCTCTCGCTCGGCGAGATCCAGCACGCCACCGGTATCCCGACCTCGACCGTGCAGCGGCTGGTGTCCAACATGGTCGCCGAGGGGCTGCTGGACCGGGTCGGCGACCGGGTCCGGATCGGGGTCCGGATGGCCTACTGGGCCGGGGCGGCCGCGCGCGGCGTCGACGTCCTGGAGCTGGCCGGGCCGGTCCTGCGCGAGATCCGCGACACCACCGGTGAGACGGCCGCGTTCTTCCGCGCCGAGCACGGCTACCGGGTGTGCGTCGCGGTCGCCGAGACCCGGCACGCGCTGCGTCGCGAGATGCACGTCGGCAAGATCGTCCCGCTGCACGCGGGCTCGGCCGGGCGGGTCCTGCTGGCCTGGGACCACGAGCTGGCCGAACGCGTGCTCACCGGCCCGCTGGAGACCCTGACCGACTACACCGTGACCACGCCGCAGGTGCTGCGCGAGCTCGTCGGGCAGACCCGCCGGGACGGCTTCGCGATCACCTCATCCGAGCGCGACGACGGCGCGTCCGGCCTGTCCGCGCCGGTGTTCGCCGCCTCCGGCGAGACGGCCGGGGCACTGACGATCAGCGGCCCGACCATCCGGATGCCCCGCGAGCAGTGCGAGAAGTGGGTCGATCTCCTCGTCGCCCACGCCGACCGCCTCACCCGCACCCTCGGCGGCCGTCCCCCGTCCTGACCCCGGGCCTGCGGGGCCCCGCCGTCCAGGCGAAGGCCGACGCCTCGGAGCGCACGCCCTGGGCCGCGCGGGAGCGGTTCGGCTCGCCCAGCTCGGCGAGCAGGTCCTCCGTGCGCTCCACCAGCCCGGCCAGCGCGGCCGGGGTGAGCCAGTCCGGGCGCAGCGCGAACAGCAGGTCCTCGGAGGCGGTGTTGCCGCTGGCCCCGGGCGCGAACGGGCAACCGCCCAGGCCGCCGAGCGCGCCGTCGACCATCTGCGCGCCCGCGGCGACCGCGGCGAGCGAGTTCGCGACGCCCTGGCCCCACGTGTCGTGGCCGTGGAACACCATCCGACGGGCCGGTGTCTCGTCGCGCACCCGCGTGAGCAGCGAGCTCACCTGGGACGGGATCGCCTGCCCCAGCGTGTCGCACAGGACGATGTCGCACGCGCCCTCGGTACGCGGGTCGGACCCGATCTCGCACACCCGGTCCGGGTCCACCGGGCCCTCGAACGGGCAGGTGAACGTCGTGGCCAGGCAGAGCTCGATCCGGCCGCCCGCACCGAGGGCGTGCTCGACGGCGGCCGGCATCGCGGCGAGGCTGGCCTCGGTGTCGCGGCCGATGTTGGCCCGGTTGTGCGCGTCGGAGACCGAGAAGCAGTACTGGACGTTGCGCGCCCCGGCCGCGACCGCCCTCTCCACGTGCCGTGGCGTGGCCACCCACACCCAGCAGCGCTCGAGCTCCTCGGGGGTGAGCGCGGCGACCACGTCGAGGGTGTCGGCCAGCGCCGGCACCATGTCGGGCCGGGCCAGCGAGCCGATCTCGAGCTCCGGCACGCCCGCGGCCAGCAGCGCCCGCACGAGCCCGACCTTCGCCGCGGTCGCCAGGGGCTTGCCGGTCAGCTGCAGCCCGTCGCGCAGCGTGACATCGCGCAGCACCGTCATGACGTCTCCGTCCCGGCCGCGGCGGCGACCTGCTCGTCGGTGTAGCCGAGGAGCCCGCCGAGCACCTCGGTGGTGTCGGCCCCCAGGTCCGGGCCGACGCCGCGGACCGGGACCGAGGTCCCGTCGAGCACCGGCACCACCCCCGGGAACCCGACCCGCGCCGGTGCGTCCCCGCCGGTGTCGACGTCGAAGTACTGGATCATGTCGCGGGCGTTGAACTGCGCGTCGGCAACGATGTCGGGCGCCGAGTAGATCGGCCCGGCGGGCACGCCGGCCTCCTCCAGGCGGTCCAGCACCTCGGCCCGGGGCAGCGACGACGTCCAGGCCTCGATCGCGCCGTCGAGCTCGTCGCGCCGGGCCCAGCGACCGGCGTTGCTCGCCAGGTCGGGCTCGGTGCCCAGCTCCGGGCGCCCGATGACCTGCATGAACCGGCCGTAGATCGAGTCCCCGTTGCCGGCGATGACGACGCTGCCACCGTCGGCGCAGACGTAGGCGTTGGACGGGGCGATGCCCTCCATCCGCCCGCCCACCCGCCGGCGTTCGACGCCGTAGGCGAGGTGGTCGGGGATCAGCGACTCCATCATCGACAGCACCGCCTCGTTCAGCGCCACGTCCAGCCTCCGGTGCACCGGACGGTCGGTGCCGCGCCGGGTCTCGCGCTGGAACAGGCCCATCATCGCGCCGAACGCGGCGTAGAGCCCGGCGATGGAGTCGCCGATCGAGACCCCGGTCCGCGACGGCGGCCGGTCCGGCTCCCCCACCAGCTCGCGCAGCCCGCCCATCGCCTCGGCCACGGCGGCGAAACCGGGCCGGTGCGCCAGCGGTCCGGTCTGGCCGAACGCCGAGACCCGGACCAGCACCACCTCGGGGTTGGCCCGGTCCAGCGCGTCCGGGCCCAGCCCCCAGCGCTCCAGCGTGCCGGGGCGGAAGTTCTCCAGCACCACGTCGGACCGCGCGACCAGGCCGAGCACGGCGTCGCGGCCGGCGTCGGTGCGCAGGTCGAGCACGACCGAGCTCTTGTTGCGGTTCAGCGTGCGGTAGAGCATCGAGGTGTCACCGGCGTAGAGCCGCCAGTTGCGCACCTCGTCGCCGGTCCGCGGCCGCTCCACCTTGATCACCTCGGCACCGAAGTCGGCCAGCAGGCGGCCCGCGGTGGGAGCGGCGATGTAGTTGCCCAGCTCGAGCACCCGCACCCCGGACAGCGGCAGGTCGGTCGTCGTCATGACACCTCTCTCGATCGGCTCAGAACACCAGCGACATCGGCAGGATGAGTCCGATCGCGACCACCGAGGCGACCGAGACCCCCACCGAGCACGTCTTCAGCGCGCCGCGGGTGGTCTGCCCCATCAGCGACTGCAACAACCAGAACGTGTTCGACGTGACGTGCACCGCGAACAGCGACCCGGCACCCGCGGCCAGCGCGACCAGCACCGGGTCGAGCCCGATCACCGGCGCGACCGGGGCCAGCACGCCGGCCGCGGTGATCGCCGAGATCGTCACCGAGCCGATCGCGACGTGCAGCACGGCGGCGATCACCCAGACCATCAGCAACGGCGCGACCGTGGCGGCCGAGAAGTACTGGCCGAGGATCTCGCCGAGACCGGCCGTCTGGATCGTGGTGGCCAGCGAGCCGCCGACGCCGGTCAGGATCAGGATCTGCCCGCTCTCCCGGAACCCCGCGGCCACCGACTCCTCGACGGCGGTGCGTCCGGTCGCGTAGGTGGCCACGGCGGTGGTGCCGATCAGCCCGATCAGCAGCGCGATCACCGGCTCGGCGACGAAGGCCAGCACCGGGATCGACACCTCGGCGACCTCGAGCACCGCCCCGACCGCGATCAGCCCCAGCGCGACCAGCAGCGGGGTGAACAGCAGCACCAACGACACCTCGCGCCGCAGGGGCTCGGCGTCGGCGACCGTGGCGGGCCCCGTCGCCGCGTCGGCCGCGGGCTCGGTCTGCTCGTCGCGCTCCGGGTCCCACCAGCCGCGCCGGAACAGCAACGTCATGATCCCGGTGGCGATCAGCACCGTCGGCACGACCAGCACGAACCCGGCCAGCAGCATCGTCCCGAGCGGCACCGCGAGCAGGCCGGCCAGGGCGAGCGCGCCGACGCCGGGGACCATCAGCACGATCCCGCACTCCAGCCCGATCGCCAGGGCGGTCGCCATCCGGGGCAGGCCGTGCGGGCCGATCCGCGGCGCGATCCGCCGGGCCAGCGGCGCGGAGATCACCAGCAGCACGTCCACGAAGATCGACTGCAGGACGGTGCCCACGGTGACGGCGGTGGCGTAGGGCATCCCGCGCGGACCGCAGACCCGCAGCAGCAGCGAGACCAGGCGCTCGATCGCCCCGGCCCGTTGCAGCATCGCGCCGGTGAGCACGCCGAACGCGATCAGCAGGCCGACCTCGGCCAGGATGTCGCCGAACCCGCCGGTGATCGCCTCCACCGTGCCCTCGACGCCCAGACCGGCGGTCAGCCCGAGGTAGGCCGCGCCGATCACGAGCGAGAGGACGGGGTTGAGCCGGAAACGGACGATGAGCAGGACCGTGGCCAGCACGGCCACGACCGTGTTGACGATGATCGCGGTATCGGACACGAAAGCTCCACGGGGCGGGACGGCCCTCGCGGGTCACGTCGTGACGTCGATGTCACTCACATCATGAACTCTTACCCACGATGCAAGCAAGCATGGGATCGCGGCGCGGAGCGCCACGGCCCGTGAGCAGAGCCGGGCGGGGGTGCCTCACTCGACGGCGAGCGCGGCCCCGAAGCCCAGCAGCGCCACCCCGGAGACCGCGTCCCCGGTGCGGCGCACCCGGCGCCGGGAGAACCACTCGCGGGCCCGGTGCACGAGCAGCACCAGCCCGACCGACCAGATCCCGCCCAGCACCGCGACGGTCAGCGCCAGCAGCAGCGCGTCGGCGGTCCCGGTCGCGCCGGGCACCAGGAACTGCGGCAGCACGGACAGGTACATGATCAGGATCTTCGGGTTCGTGACGTTGGACAGGAACCCGCGCCCGAACGCCCTCCCCCCGCCACCGGCGACCGCCGCCGGGCCGTCGAGCGAGGGGTAGTCACCGCGCCGGGCCGCCCGCAACGCACCGAACGCGAGCACGCACAGGTACGCGACGCCGGCCCAGCGCAGGATCGTGAACAGGGTGTGCGACCCGGTCAGCAGCACCCCGAGCCCGAACGCCGCCGCACTGCCCTGCACGGCGTTGCCGGTGAACACCCCGGCCGTCGTCAGCAGCCCGGCCCGGCGGCCGCCGGTCAGCGAGGAACGCAGCAGCACGAACGTGTCCGGCCCCGGGACCAGCACGAGCACGACGACGATCAGCAGGTACGCACCGTAGGAAGCCCAGCTCACGAACGACCACACTAGCGATCCGCGCGGCCCGGCCCCAGGGATGACCGGGTCACCCCGGGTCTCCTAGCCTGGTCCGGTGCGACGCCGTCTGCGAGCCCCGCTGCCGCAACGGCACGGCCTCGACCCGGCGCGGCTGCGCACCCCCGACGACGGCCGCAGCTGGCCCTCGATGCGCGCGCACCTGCTCGACCGGCTCCCCCGCGTCGACCCGGCCCGGCTCGACGCGATGCTGGCCGGCGGGGAGATCGTCGGCACCGACGGCCCGCTGCGCCCGGACGCACCGTTCGAGCCGGGCACGTTCCTGTGGCTGCACCGCGACCTGCCCGACGAGGTCGCGGTGCCGTTCGAGATCGGGATCGTGCACCGCGACGAGGACATCCTGGTCGTCGACAAGCCGCACTTCCTCGCGACCATCCCGCGCGGGCGCCACGTGCTGGAGACCGCGCTGGTGCGCCTGCGCCGCGAGCTGGGCCTGCCCGCGCTGAGCCCGGCGCACCGCCTCGACCGCGCCACCGCGGGCCTGTTGCTCCTGGTCGTGCGCCCCGAGCTGCGCGGGGCCTACATTTTCGGCGATTGGGAGACCCGCCGCATCTG
>CBIHNM010000171.1:0-9595 GCA_966211265.1 uncultured Pseudonocardia sp. | reverse complement strand
CCGGCCCGACCTACGGCGCGAGTCCGACCCGCTCAAGGCGTGCGGGATCGACCAGGTGGGCTGCAGGGACGCCGCGCGGTGAGCACGTGACCCGAGGCCGCGACCTGCCCCACGCTGCTACCCGGAGGAGGTTGCAGATGAAGGTGCGCAAGTCGCTTCGTTCCCTGAAGAACAAGCCGGGAGCACAGGTGATCCGCCGTCACGGAAAGGTCTACGTGATCAACAAGAAGAACCCGCGGAACAAGGCCCGCCAGGGGTGACCGGGTCGAGCCGCGCGACCGCCACCTCGACGGAGTGCATGCCCTGCTGTGACGAAGCCACGACACGACTGCACGCGGAGTTCGGCTGCAGCGTGACCCATGCGATGGTGTCGGACGCGGTCCTGCAGAGCTACCGGATCCTGCGTCGGGGTAGCGCCCCGGAGGGGGCGCTACCGGAGCTGGTCGAGAGACTCGCGCGGCTCTACCTCACACCTGACCCGCAGGAGCCGTGAACGCCCGGTGCAGACCGAGCATGGCGGCGCCGGGTAGCCGAGCCGGCCCGCTGCGCCGTCAGCGCTCCCGGCGTCGACCGCGGTCGGTGCGCCGGCACGAGCCGGTGGTCCCGAGCGGGGCCGGGGGAGTCGTTCGCGCCGGTGTGGCCGTCGGAGTCCGTGTCTCGCAGGCACCGTCCCTGCGTCTCGACAGGATCGTGGTCATCCATCGTGTGGCCGGGAAGGACGCCGGGGAGAGCTCTCGGGAGCAGCGGGCATCGGCCGGTGGGCACCGGTGACCCAGGCGGACCGCCGAGGCGGGCCCGGCCTGCTCGTCGACCCGGTGCTCGCCGCCGGCCGCCAGCAGGGCGGGCCGTCCGGGCAGGCGCAGATCGGCCGGTACCCGTGCCGTGACCGATGCGCCCTCCCCGGGCCGTGCGATGACGGCCAGGTCGCCACCGACGTCGTCGAGGACCCGCCGGATGAGCAGCAGGCCGACGTGGCCCTCGGCGGGACGTGCGGCGGGATCGAAACCGGCCCCGTCGTCGGTGACGGTCAGCGTCGCGAGCGCCACGGCCTGTCCGGCCTCGACGGCCAGGCGCAGCCGTACGCGCTCTCCGCCGGCGTGCCGCACGACGTTGCGCAGGAGCTCACCGGCGATGCGGTGCAGCAGGAGACCGGCGTCGGCGCCGACGACGGTGGCGCAGCGGGGGTCGATGTCCACCTGTACCCGGTGGGTGCTGCCGCACAGCCGCTGGGCGAGCTCGGTGAACAGGTTCCGCGGGTCGTCGGTGAGCGGGAGCGTGGCGGCGACCGACGACAGCAGCGCGCGGATCTCGATCACGTTCTTCGTGAGGATGCCGCGGGCGAGCTCGAGCAGGTCGCCCTCGGCGCCCCCGCGCGTCGCGTCGATCAGCAGTCCCACGCTCGCCAGGTCCGGGAGGAGGTCGTCGTGCAGTCGGCCGGCGATCTCACGGCTCCGCAGCTCCGCCGCGGCGAGCCCGTAGCGCAGCACCTCCCGCTGCTCGACGTGGTCGCGGTCGATGCGGCGGGCCAGGGCGACCGCGACCGAGACGAGGCCGACGACCAGGCACAGGAGCCCTTCGGCGGCGAGGGGCAGGACCGCCAGCAGCGACTCGTGGGTGGCCTCGACGACGCCGACCGGGACGTACAGCTCGAGCATCGTGAACGTGCCCCCGGCGTCGGTGAAGCCGGTGAACACCTCGAGCAGGTCGCCCGCCTCGGCGATCTCGAAGCGGTGCTCGTCGTCGTCGGGGACCGGGACGACGACCGCGTCGCCCGCGGCGAGCGAGGCGACCAGCGCGGGGTTCGGCGGCTTCCGCTCCCCGACGAGCCGCGGCTCGTCGGAGAACACGATCTGCAGGCCGTCCTCCGACACCGACCAGACCTTGACCCGGTCGACGATGCCGCTGTCGAGGTAGGGGCCCATCCGTTCCAGCAGCTCGGCCCGGGCCGCCTCGTCGGTGCGCCGGTGGTCGTAGCCCGACAGGGGCCCGACCACCCTGCTCACGATCTGCTCGGACACGCGTTCGGCGTTGCGCGCGGCGTCGGCGCGCGCGGCCTGCCACAGGCCGAGGGCGACGAGGCCGACCGCGAGCACGCAGATGAGGGCGGAGAGCGCGAGGAGGGTGCGGAGGGTCGAGACGGTCACCGACCCGCGTTGCGGCACCTCCACGACGTCAGAAGCCGGCACCGACGGTGACCAGGCCGAGCCGGTCGGCGGTCACGACGGCGTCGAGCTGCGTCCGGACGCCGAGCTTGCCCATCACCGAGCGGATGTGGTCGCGGGTCGTGTAGAGCGAGATCCCCAGCGCCGCCGCGATCCGGACGGCGTCGAGCCCCCGGCTCAGGGCCTGCAGGACCTCGTGCTCGCGCGGGGTGACGCCCAGGCGCGCCGCCGGGTCGTGCACCGGGAGCCCGACGAGCCCGCCCTGGTCGCCGCGGGCGGCGCGGATCCCGGAGACGATCTCCTCGAGCGCCGCCTCCTTGCCGAAGAAGCCCCGTGCCCCGGCCGCCGCGGCCCGCCGCGCGAGGTCCGCCCGGGGGTGGGCGGTGAGCACGACGACCGAGGCGGCCGGACGCCGGACGAGCAGGCCCGGGATCGCCGCCAGGCCGCCACCGTCGGGAAGCTGCAGGTCGACGACGGCGACGTCGAAGTCGACCGCCGTGGCGAGCTCGAGGGCGTCACGGACCGAGTGGGCCAGTGAGACGCACGTCATGTCCGGGCGCGAGTCCAGGCCGACGGCCAGTGCCTGGGCGAATACGCGGTGGTCGTCCAGCAGAAACACTCGCGTGGGTGGCAACTGCACGGTCACCGTGGTGTTCACACCCCAAAACTTAGGGACACCGACCAGCCGAGGGCAAGGTTAGCCTCGCCTGGCTGACCCGGTCGCCCCACGCCGACGACCTGCAGAGGATCTCGGGCCGCACGCCCGAACCGGGACGGCGATGCCCGCGGCTGTCGTCGGCATCGGATCCGGGGCGGCCGAGGAGGGTTCGCCGTCGCGACGGACGAGACCGATCGCGAATGCAGTCCAGTGTGGACATAGAGGACCGTCGTACCGAAGCAGGGCTCGCGTGACACACGGGTGTGAGCCGCCCGCCGACGAGGGAGTGTGGATGTCTCAGTTCGGTCCTCTGGACCTGGTGGGCGTGGGCTTCGGCCCGTCGAACCTGGCGCTCGCCGTCGCCTCCTCCGAGCACAACGACAGCGGTGCGTGCCCGGGCCGGCTGCGGACCCGGTTCGTCGAGCGGCAGGAGCGGTTCGGCTGGCACCGGGGGATGCTGCTCGAGGACGCGACCATGCAGGTCAGCTTCCTCAAGGACCTGGTGACGCTGCGGAACCCGGCCAGCCCGCACGGCTTCCTGTCCTACCTGCACGCCCGCGGGCGGCTCGTCGACTTCATCAACTACGGCAGCGTCTTCCCGACGCGCCTGGAGTTCCACGACTACCTGGAATGGGTCGCGGGCCGGTTCGCCGACCAGGTCGAGTACGGCGCGGTGGTGACCTCGATCGAGGCGGTGCCCGGCTCCCCGGACGTGGTCGACGTGCGGACCTCGCGTGGTTCGGTGCTGCGCGCCCGCAACGTCGTGCTGGCCACCGGCCTGACGCCCTCGCTCCCCGAGGGCGTCCGGGCGGGCGAGCGGATCTGGCACACCCGCGACCTGCTGACCCGCCTCGACGACATCGCGGAGCCGTCGCGGGTGATCGTGGTGGGTGCCGGGCAGAGCGCGGCCGAAGCCGTGGACCACCTGCACCGCCGCTTCGCGAACGCCGAGGTGTGGGCCGTGTTCCAGCGCTACGGCTACAGCCCGGCCGACGACTCCTCCTTCGCCAACCGGGTGTTCGACCCGGACGCGGTCGACGACTTCTTCCAGGCCCCCGACCAGGTCAAGAAGCTCATCCTCGGCTACCACGCCAACACGAACTACTCGGTGGTGGACCCGGAGCTGATCGACTCCCTGTACCGGCGGCACTACCACGAGAAGGTCGCCGGCCGGGAGCGGCTGCGCTTCCTCAACGTGAGCCGGGTGGCCGACGTCGTCGCGACCGACGACCGCGTCGAGCTGGCGATCGAGTCGATGATCCACGGCGACCGCGAGGTGCTGCCCGCGGACCTGGTCATCTACGCCACCGGGTACCGGTCCGCCGATCCGTGCGACCTGCTCGGCGACCTCGCCGCGAGCTGCCGGCGGGACGGGGCCGGGCGCCTGGAGATCGGGCGCGACTACCGGGTCCGGACCGACGGCGGGCTGCGGGCGGGCATCTACGTGCAGGGCGCGACCGAGCACACCCACGGGCTGTCCTCGACCTTGCTGTCGAACATCGCCGTGCGCAGCGGCGAGATCGTCAGCTCGATCGCCGCGCCCGCCCCGGCACACGTCTGACCCCCCTTCACAGAGAGCGATCCCCATGTCCACCAACCCGTTCGACGACGAGAACGGCACCTTCCATGTGGTGGTCAACGACGAGGGCCAGCACTCGCTGTGGCCCGCGTTCGCGGCCGTGCCCGGTGGCTGGCAGGTGACCCTCGCGGCCGCGAGCCGCCAGGACTGCCTGGACCACATCGAGCAGAACTGGCGCGACCTGCGCCCCCGAAGCCTGCAGCGGGCCATGGAGCAGGACCTCGAGCAGGACCCCCGACCGAACAGGAGCACGGTGTGAGTACCCGAACCCCTCTCCCCACGACCCGGAGGTGGGCGCTCGCGGGAGCCGCCGTGCTCGCCGCGGTCGCCACCCTGGCCGGATGCGGCGCGCCCGCGCAGGGACCCGGTGGTGCGCCGGAGGCCGCGGGCCCGCAGGCCGCCGGCATGCCGGTCACGATCACCCACGCGCTGGGCTCCACGACGATCCCGGCCACGCCGCAGCGGGTGGTGACGATCGGCTGGAGCGACCAGGACGCGGTCCTGGCGCTCGGGGTCACGCCGGTCGGGACGACCGAGTGGTTCAACGAGCTGCCCGGCGCGATCTTCCCCTGGGCCACGCAGGCCGCGGGTGGTGCCGTCCCGCAGATCGTCGCGAACGCCGGCGAGATCAGCTTCGAGAAGGTCGCGGTCCTGAAGCCGGACCTGATCCTCGCGCTCTACGAGGGCCTCGACCAGGCGGAGTACGACAAGCTCTCCGCGATCGCGCCGACGGTCGCGCAGTCCGGGCAGTACGACGAGTTCGGTGCGCCCTGGCAGGACATGACCCTGACCGCGGGCAAGGCGCTGGGCCGCGAGCAGCAGGCCAAGGACCTCGTGGCCACGACCGAGGCCAAGTTCACGGCCGTCCGCGACGCGCACCCGGAGTGGGCGCAGAAGACGATGCTCGTCGGCGCGACGGCGGAGAACGGCTCCTACGCCGTGTTCTCCCCGCAGGACCCCAAGGTCCGGTTCTTCGCCGACCTCGGCTTCAAGACCCAGCCGCCGTGGATCGAGGGCCGGGTGATCGACAACCTCGCCACCGTCAGCGCCGAGGAGTTCACGCTCCTCGACGTCGACCGGCTGGCGTGGACGTCGGACCCCGACCTCATGACGGTGCTCAAGGCGGACCCGATCTACAACCGGCTCAACGTGGTCAAGGACGGGCGCGTCGGCTACTTCGACTACACCGCGGCACCGTTCCCGGGCGCGGCGATCACGTTCAACACCGTGCTCAGCATTCCCTACGCCATCGACCAGGTCGTTCCCGAGCTGGAGAGGATGGACGGGAAGCAGTGACCGCCGCGAGCATCGACGAGCTGACCCCCTGGGCCCGGCCCCTGCCGCGGCCGGTCGACGACCAGCCCTGGTCACGGCTGTTCGAGGCCCGGGCCGCCGAGCGGCCCGGGGCGACCGCCGTGGTCTGCGAGGACGACTCCTGGACCTACGGGGTGCTGAACGAGCGGGCCAACCGGCTCGCCCGGCTGCTGCGCGCCCGCGGGGTCGGGGCCGAGGACGTCATCGGCCTCGCCCTGCCCCGCGGCCCGGAGCTGGTCTCGTCGGTGCTCGCCGTCCTCAAGGCGGGGGCGGCCTTCCTGCCGCTCGACCTGGACCACCCGCGGGACCGGGTGGCCTACCTGCTCGAGGACTCCGGGGCCGGCTCGGTGCTGACCACCACCGAGCTGGCCGGCGAGCTGCCCGCGGGGACCCCCACGGTGCTGCTCGACACCCCGGAGACGCTGTCCGAGCTGGTGGGCCTGCCCGGGCACGACCTCGACGACGCCGAGCTCGGCGGGGCCCTCGGCCTGGACCGGGCCGCCTACCTCATCTACACCTCCGGGTCCACGGGTCGCTCCAAGGGCGCGGTGCTCACCCACGAGGGCATCGGCAGCCTCGTCGCCACGGCGCTGGACCGGATCGGTGTCGACGCCGGCAGCCGGGTGGCGCAGTTCGCCTCCATCGGCTTCGACGTGGCGGTGTGGGACCTGACCATGTCGCTGTGCGTGGGCGGGACCGTGGTGGTCGTGCCCGCGCACCGCCGGGTGGCCGGCCCGGAGCTCACCGAGTACCTGCTCGCGCACCGGGTCACCCACATGATCCTGCCGCCCTCGCTGGTCGCGGCGCTGCCCGCGGACGCGCGGCTGCCCGAGGGGGCGGTGCTGATCGTCGGGACCGAGACGGTGCCGCCGGAGGTCCTGCGGCGCTGGACCGGGCCGCTGCGGGTGGTGACCGCCTACGGCCTGACCGAGGCCACGGTCAACTCGACGCTGTGGACGGCGGAGCCGGGTTGGGACGGGCCGGCGCCGATCGGCCGGCCGGACCCCAACACCCACGCCTACGTGCTCGACGAGGCGCTCCGACCGGTCGGGGTGGACGAGGCCGGCGAGCTCTACATCGCCGGTCGCGGACTGGCCCGCGGCTACCGGGGACGGCACGGCCTGACGGGGTCGCGGTTCGTCGCGGACCCGTTCGCCGGGGACGGCGCCCGGATGTACCGGACCGGGGACCGGGCGCGCTGGCGCGCGGACGGCGTCCTGGACTTCCTCGGCCGCGCCGACAGCCAGATCAAGCTGCGCGGGCACCGCATCGAGCCCGGCGAGATCGAGGCGGCCCTGCTCGCCCAGCCCGGCGTCACCCAGGCCGCGGTGCTGGTCCGCGAGGACGAGCCGGGCCGGAGGATGCTGGTCGGGTACGTGGTGCTCGACGGCGGGGACCCGCGGCGCGTCCGTGCCGCGCTCGCCGACCGCCTGCCCGGGTACATGGTCCCCACCGTGCTCGTGCCGGTGCCCGGCGGGCTCCCGATGACCCCCAACGGCAAGCTCGACCGGGAGGCGCTGCCCGCCCCGCAGATCGAGGCCGGGACGGGCCGGGCCCCGCGCGACGAGGCCGAGCGCGGCTGGTGCACCCGGCTCGCGCACGCACTGGACCGTCCCCGGGTGGGCCCGGAGGACGACTTCTTCGCCCTCGGCGGGGACAGCATCAGCGCCGTGCGCGTGATCCGCGCCGCCCACGCCGACGGGCTGCGGGTACGGGTCCGGGACCTGATGGAGCTGCGGACCCCGCAGGCGCTCGCCGCCGCACACCCCGGCACCGAGCGGGCCGCGGACCACGCGGCCGACAGCACCGGCACCGCTGCCGCCGGGCCCGTCGTGCTGGTCGAGCCCGAGGTCGCCGCGACGGTGGCCGCGCGGTTCGGGGTGCGGCCCGACGCGGTCCTCCCGGCCGCGCCGCTGGCGGCCGGGCTGTACTTCCAGTCCCTGTTCGACGGCGCCGACGACGCGGACCCCTACACCGCGCAGCACGTCTTCGACTTCGACCGCCGGCTCGGGGCCGACCGGCTGCGGCGGGCCGCCGCGACGCTGCTGTCCCGGCACCCGTTCCTGCGCGCGGCGCTGACCGGCGACGGCGTCCCGGCACCGCTGCAGGTCGTGCTGCCCCGGGTCACGGTGCCGCTGGAGGAGACCGACGCCGCCGGCCCCGACGCCGTCGCCACGCTGGCCGCCGAGCAGCGGGCGCGCCGCTTCGACCTGTCCGCGCCGCCGTTGTTCCGGCTGCTGCTGGCGCACCTGCCCGACGGCCGGTCCCGGCTGGTGCTCACCCAGCACCTCACCGCCTGGGACGGCTGGTCGCAGCACGTCGTGCTGGAGGAGCTGTTCGCCCTGCTCGGCGACGAGCACGCGGCCCTGCCCGAGCCTCCCTCGCACCTGGACCACCCGCGCTGGCTCGCGAGCCGTGACGACGAGGCGGCCCGCGACGCGTGGCGGCGGGCCCTGACCGGACTCGACGGGCCGACCCTGGTCGCGGAACCGCAGCAGGCGGCCGTCGAGGTGCTGCCCTCGGTGGTCGAGCTGGAGCTCTCCGCCGGGGCCGACGCGCAGGTGCGGGCCTGCGCCCGGGCCCTGGGCGTCACCCTCAACACCGTCCTCAACACGGCCTGGGCGATCACGCTCGGCGGGCTGGTCGGGCGGACCGACGTCGTCTTCGGCGCCACCGTCGCCGGACGACCGCCCGAGCTGGCCGGCAGCGACCGGTCGATCGGGATGTTCCTGAACACGGTGCCGACCCGGGTCCGGATCGACCACGCCGAGACCGTCGGCGCCCTGGTGCGCCGGGTGCAGGCGGAGCGGGCGGCGCTGGTCGAGCACGACCACACGGGCCTGGCCGACATCCAGCGGGCCGTCGGGCTGCCCACGCTGTTCGACACGCTGTTCGTGCTGCAGAACTTCCCGAAGATCGAGTCCGGCACCCTGGCGGCCGCCGGGGCCCGCGCCGTCTCCTACGCCGACGCCACGCACTTCCCGCTCGCCCTCGTCGTCGCCCCCGACGCGACGCTGCGGTTCACCCTGCAGTACCGGCCGACGGTGCTCGCCGCGGACACGGCGGCCGCGGTGCTGGAGCGTTTCGCCGTCACCGCGCAGCGGCTGCACGCCGCCGCGGCGGAGCCGGTCGGCAGGCTCGACGTCGTCGCCCGGTCCGGGCCGCCCGCGGCGGTGGCCCCCGGGCCCCCGCCGGCGGCGCCGGTGCGGCGCGGCGTCTCCGGCGAGCTCGCGGCGACCGCGCGCGCGACCCCGGGCGGGACCGCCCTGGTGTGCGGCTCCGAACGGCTCACGTTCGGCGAGCTCGACGCGCGGATCGACCGGGTCGCCGGGCTGCTGCGCGCCCGCGGCGCCGGCCCCGAGCGGATCGTCGCGCTGGCGCTGCCGCGCGGCGCCGACACGGTGGTGGCGCTGTTCGCCGCGATGCGCACCGGAGCCGCCTACCTGCCGCTGGAGCCCGACCTGCCCGGGGCGCGGCTCGCGGGCATGCTGGCCGACGCGCGGCCGGTCTGCGTCGTCGTCGACGGCGAGCCCCCGGCGGGGGTCCGCGGGACCGGTGTGCCCCTCCTGCGCCTCGACGACGCCCCCGGGTCCGAGCCGTCCGGGCCGTTCCCGGAGCAGCCGCTCGACCATCCCGCCTACCTGATCTACACCTCCGGTTCGACGGGCACCCCGAAGGGCGTGCTGACCCCGAACGGCGGGCTGGCGGGCATGCTGGCCCACTACCGGAGCGAGATCGTCCCCCGCGCGCTGGAGCGCACCGGCGGCCGCCGGCTGCGGGTGGCGCACACGACGTCGTTCTCCGTCGACATGTCCTGGGACGAGCTGCTGTGGCTGGTCGACGGGCACGAGCTGCACGTGCTCGACGACGAGGTGCGCCGGG
>CBIHNM010000170.1:0-9668 GCA_966211265.1 uncultured Pseudonocardia sp. | reverse complement strand
CCCGCCGCCGCCCCCCCGCGCCTCGCGGCCGGCCCACCCGCCCGCGGCGGGCCCCCCCGCCGGCCCGCCCCCGGGGGGTCCGGCCGGGCGGCCGCCGCCGTCGTGTCGGGGCGCTACTCGCTCAGGGTGGCGTCGGCGTAGCCGCGGCAGTACTCCCACGTGACGTAGTCGGCGGGGTCCGGGTCGTAGGCAGGCTCGTGCGGGCGCATCTGGCCCTCGTCGAGGAGCTGCTGCAGGCTGGCGCGCAGCAGGCTCCACTCGTGGAAGTGCTGCTCGCCGCAGTCGGTGCAGTCGACGACGACACCGCGGACGCCGCGGCCGGAGAGCAGGGCCTGGTAGACGGCGAGGTCGGCGAGGTCGGCGAGGATCTCGCCGCGGTCGGACTCGGTCAACGACTCGCCGTCCTCGTCGCCGTCCGCATGCGCGTCGGTGTCCAGGGCGTCCATGTGCCGGGCCGGGTCGTCCGGGTCTCCGGCAAACGGGTCCGGTGGCAGGGCCTCTGGTGACACGCCGTATACGGTACTCGGCCGGAGGGTCGCCGTGGCGTGACCCCGCCCGCCGTTGTCCGGAGATGCTCGCGGGCAGCGGGTTCGCCACGTGGCCGCCGTGCCCGCCCGTGACCGGGCCCACGCCGGGCGGGCACGTAGGATGGACTCCTGCGGCGCCGACCCGCCGCGGCCCACGGCGCGAAGGGGTGCGTGTCCACCAATGACGAGCGAGATCGGCGGCCTGCCGTCCAAGTTCGCGATGCTCGGCCTGACCTTCGACGACGTCCTCCTGCTGCCCGCGGAGTCCGACGTCGTCCCCAGCTCGGCCGACACCTCGTCCCAGGTGACCCGTCGGGTGCGGGTCCAGGTGCCGCTGGTGTCGTCGCCGATGGACACCGTGACCGAGTCCCGGATGGCGATCGCGATGGCCCGGGCCGGCGGGCTGGGTGTGCTGCACCGCAACCTCTCCGCGGAGGCCCAGGCCGCGCAGGCCGAGGTGGTCAAGCGGTCCGAGGCCGGGATGGTCACCGACCCGGTCACCTGCGCGCCCGAGGCGACGCTGGCCGACGTCGACGCGCTGTGCGCGAAGTTCCGGATCTCCGGGGTGCCGGTCACCGACGAGCGCGGTCGCCTGGTCGGCATCATCACCAACCGGGACATGCGTTTCGAGCTCGACTTCGACCGCCCGGTCTCCGAGGTGATGACGCGCGCGCCGCTGGTCACCGCCCGGGTCGGGGTCACCGCGGAGGCGGCGCTGGGCCTGCTGCGCCGGCACAAGCTGGAGAAGCTGCCGATCATCGACGGCGACGACATCCTGCGCGGCCTGATCACGATCAAGGACTTCAACAAGACCGAGAAGTACCCGCTGGCGACCAAGGACCCGGACGGGCGGCTCGTCGTGGCGGCCGCGGTCGGGGTCGGGCAGGACGCGCACGCCCGGGCCATGCAGCTGGTCGAGGCCGGGGTGGACGTGCTGATGGTCGACACCGCGCACGGGCACTCGCGCCGGGTGCTCGAGACCGTCGCGAAGCTGCGTGCCGAGATCGGTGACCACGTCGACGTCGTGGGCGGGAACGTGGCGACCTACGAGGGGGCCCTGGCCCTGGTCGAGGCCGGTGCGGACGCGGTCAAGGTCGGCGTCGGGCCGGGCTCGATCTGCACGACCCGGGTCGTGGCCGGTGTCGGTGCCCCGCAGATCACCGCGATCTACGAGGCGACCCGGGCGTGTGCCCCGCACGGTGTCCCGGTGATCGGCGACGGCGGCATCCAGTACTCCGGTGACGTGGCCAAGGCGATCGCGTCCGGCGCGTCGACGGTGATGCTGGGCAGCCTGCTGGCCGGTACCGCCGAGTCCCCGGGCGAGGTCGTGCTCGTCGGCGGCAAGCAGTTCAAGACCTACCGCGGCATGGGCTCGCTGGGCGCGATGCAGGGTCGGGGGAGCTCGGTCGGCAACCCGACCACCCAGTCCTACTCCAAGGACCGCTACGCCCAGGACGACGTCCTGTCCGAGGACAAGCTCGTCCCGGAGGGCATCGAGGGCCGGATCCCGTTCCGCGGGCCGCTGTCCTCGGTCGTGCACCAGCTCGGCGGCGGGCTGCGCTCGGGGATGGGCTACGTCGGCGCGCAGACGATCGCGGAGCTGCAGCAGGCGCAGCTGGTCCGGATCACCGCGGCCGGGCTCAAGGAGAGCCACCCGCACGACATCACGATGACCGTCGAGGCGCCGAACTACGCCGCCCGGTAGAGCCTCGGCTCGGGGCCGTGGGGACCGCCGGTTAGGGTTGGGCCGTGCGTGACCTCGTGGAGATCGGGATGGGCCGGGAGGCCCGTCGTGCCTACGACCTCGACCAGATCGAGATCGTCCCGTCCCGCCGGACCCGGAGCTCGAAAGCGGTGTCGACGGCGTGGCAGCTCGACGCCTACCGCTTCGACATCCCGCTGCTGACCCACCCGACCGACGCGGTGGTGTCCCCGGCCAGCGCCGCCGCGGTGGGCAAGCTCGGCGGGCTCGGGGTGCTCAACGCGGAGGGTCTGTGGGCCCGGCACGCCGACCCGGAGGGCGCGCTCGCCGCGGTCGTCGCGGCCGCGGGCGGGGACGACCCGGACAGCGCCCAGGCCGTCCTGCAGGAGCTGCACCGCGCCCCGATCCAGCCGGACCTGATCGCCGAGGCGCTGCGTCCGCTGCGCGAGGCCGGTACCCCGGTCGCGGCCCGGGTCAGCCCGCAACGCGCCCGCGAGCTCACCCCGGCGCTGCTCAAGGCCGGCGTGGAGATCCTCGTCGTGCAGGGCACGATCATCTCGGCCGAGCACGTCTCGGACGACGAGCCGCTCAACCTCAAGGACTTCATCGCCGACCTCGACGTCCCGGTCGTCGCGGGCGGGGTCGGTGACTACCGCACCGCGCTGCACCTGATGCGCACCGGCGCGGCCGGCGTCATCGTCGGCTACGGGCAGTCCAGCGCGACGACGACCGACGAGGTGCTCGGCATCGGCGTCCCGATGGCCACCGCGATCGTCGACGCCGCGGCCGCGCGCCGCGACTACCTCGACGAGACCGGCGGCCGCTACGTCCACGTGGTCGCCGACGGCGGCATGAGCACCTCCGGTGACATCGCCCGGGCGATCGCCTGCGGCGCCGACGCGGTGATGCTCGGCGAGCAGCTCGCCGACGCCGAGGAGGCACCCGCGGGCGGGCTGTACTGGACCTCGACCGCCGCGCACCCGTCGCTGCCGCGCTCGGAGGTGACCGGGCTCGCCGGCTCCGGGCGCCCGCTGGAGCAGGTGCTGTTCGGCCCGACCGAGAGCCCGTACGGGACCACGAACCTGTTCGGCGCCCTGCGCCGGGCGATGGCCAAGACCGGCTACTCCGACCTCAAGGAGTTCCAGCGGGTCGGGCTGACCATCCGCGGCTGAGGCCCGGGCAGCGCGCACCGGCGGCCCGGACAGGCGCCGGCGGGGTACCCCGGACGGCCGGCGGTGCGATAGTGGCTGCGGCCGACCCGACGCCGCGCCCGCCGACCGAGAGGTGCCGTCCATGAACCCGCCCGACCCCCGCGCCCGGGTGACCGCCGCCTCCGCGATGGGCGGTGGACGCCCGTTCGTCGACGCGACCGGGACGTCGGTGCCGCTGGGCGGCCCGATCCGGACGGTGCTGGCCACCGACGAGGCGGTCGGGGCGCTGCTGGTCGAGCTCGGCGCCGACGTCGTCGGCTGCGCCGGCACGCTGGACGGCGTCGCCTCGGTGGGGCAGACCCGCTCGCCCGACCCGCGGGCCGTCGCGGAGCTGCGTCCGAGCGTGATCGTCACCGGCGCAGCCGGCCGGGCGCACGACCTCGCCGACCCGTCGGTGGTGCCTGCCCTGCGCCGGGTCGCACCGGTCGTCGCCGTGGACCTCGGGCACCGCGCCTCGGCCACCGCCGACCTGCGGGCCCTGATCGGCCCCGTGCAGCCGCCCGGCCGCCGTTCGCCGGGCCGCCACGAGGACCCGGCCCGCGCGCAGGACTGACGAGCGGGGCGCCGCGGGCGGTGCCGTCGGACACGCCGGGACGGGACCGGCCCCCGGCGTCGTTACCCTGGCCGGGTGGAGACGCCGACCGTGCTTGTCGTGGACTACGGAGCCCAGTACGCGCAGCTGATCGCCCGCCGCGTGCGGGAGGCCGACGTGTACTCCGAGATCGTGCCGGCGAGCACGCCGGTCTCCGAGATCGTGGCGCGGCGCCCGGCCGCGGTGATCCTCTCCGGCGGCCCGGCCAGCGTGTACGCCGAGGACGCCCCGGCCGTCGACGCCGCGTTGTTCGAGACCGGCATCCCGGTGCTCGGGCTGTGCTACGGGTTCCAGGCGATGGCTCGCGCGCTCGGCGGCGAGGTCGCCCACGACGGCACCCGCGAGTACGGCCGCACCGAGGTGTGCCTGACCGGCACCGCCGGCACCCTGCACCGCGGGCTGCCCGACCGGCACCCGGTGTGGATGAGCCACGGCGACTCGGTCGTCGCGGCGCCGGAGGGCTTCACGGTCACCGCGTCCTCGGACCGGGTCGCGGTGGCGGCGTTCGAGGACACCGAGCGGCGCCTGGCCGGGGTGCAGTACCACCCGGAGGTCGGGCACTCCCCGCACGGCCAGGAGGTGCTGCGCCGGTTCCTGCACGACGTCGCGGGCGTCGCCCCGGGCTGGACCACCGCCTCGATCATCGACGACACCGTCGCCGCGGTGCGCGCGCAGATCGGCGAGGGCCGGGCGATCTGCGGGCTCTCCGGCGGGGTCGACTCCGCGGTCGCCGCCGCACTCGTCCAGCGCGCCATCGGGGACCGCCTGACCTGCGTCTTCGTCGACCTGGGGCTGCTGCGCTCGGGTGAGCGCGAGCAGGTGGAGAAGGACTTCGTGGCCGCGACCGGGGCGAACCTGCACGTCGTCGACGCCCGCGACCGGTTCCTCGGCGCGCTCGCCGGGGTGACCGACCCCGAGCAGAAGCGCAAGATCATCGGCCGTGAGTTCATCCGGGTCTTCGAGGCCGCCACGGCGGAGGTGGTGGCCGCCGAGTCGGCCCCCGGTGGCAGCGTCGGTTTCCTGGTGCAGGGAACGCTCTACCCCGACGTCGTGGAGTCCGGCGGCGGCTCCGGCACGGCGACGATCAAGAGCCACCACAACGTCGGCGGGCTGCCCGACGACATCGAGTTCGACCTGGTCGAGCCGCTGCGGGCGTTGTTCAAGGACGAGGTGCGCGCGGTCGGCGCCGAGCTCGGGCTGCCCGAGGTGATCGTGTCCCGGCAGCCGTTCCCGGGCCCGGGGCTGGGCATCCGGATCATCGGCGAGGTCACCGCCGAGCGGCTGGAGACGCTGCGTGCCGCGGACGCGATCGCCCGCGAGGAGCTCACCGCGGCCGGTCTGGACGCCGAGATCTGGCAGTGCCCGGTGGTGCTGCTGGCCGAGGTCCGCAGCGTCGGCGTGCAGGGCGACGGGCGGACCTACGGGCACCCGATCGTGCTGCGCCCGGTCAGTTCCGAGGACGCGATGACCGCGGACTGGACCCGGCTGCCCTACGACGTGCTGGAGCGGATCTCCACCCGGATCACCAACGAGGTGGCCGAGGTGAACCGCGTGGTGCTCGACGTGACGAGCAAGCCGCCGGGCACCATCGAGTGGGAGTAGCGGGCGCGACGTGAACGGGGCGGGGCCGCTGGAACCGGCCCCGCCCCGGGCCGCCCACGCCACAGACGGCCCGACCCCCATCGGACCCGCGGCCACGCGGGCGGTGCGGCCTCCGGCAATGCTCCCCAGCTTGCCGGTGGCCGATGACTTGTTAGTCGTCCGAACCGTCCCGTGAGTTACGCAGGCTCATCAGAATGAACGACACGCCTGCCACGACGGCCACCACCGCGAGCGCCCAGCGCGGATCGAGACCGTGCCCGGGAGCCGTCCCGGCGAAGCCGTAACCGGCCATGACGACGGCGACGAGCCCGCAGAGCAGCGCCACCGGGTCCGGTCCGCGGCGCCGTCGGGCACGGACGGGGCGCCCGTGCTCAGCCACGGGTCACCTCCACCGATCCCACCTCGGCGTGCAGGTCCAGCTCGATCGGCCGGCCGCCCGGGCCGTCCGGCCCCGGGTCGGTCACCGTCGTCGCCACGGGCGCGCCGTCGGCGGCCCGGCCGTCGAGCGAGACCTCGCCCACCCCGACGTCGCCGCGCGCCACCAGGTCGGCATCCGGCGGGATCAGCACCCGGACCGCCCCGGCCCCGACCCGGGCCGAGGTCCGCACCGGGGTGAGCGGGGCACCCGGGGGCGCCGTGAGGTCCACGCCGCGCAGGTCGAGGGTGATCTCGCCCGCCCCGCGCCGGTACTCCGGGGCGAGCGCGCCCGCGCTGAGCGGCGCGACCCGGAGGTCGCCGACCCCGTCGCGCAGGTCGGGCCAGGAGACGGCGGCGCAGAGCCAGGTCGCCGCGGCGAGCACGAGCGCGAACGGGATCAGCCACCGTCCGACGTGCCGGAACGCCCCGATCACCAGGCCGACGCCGACCACGGCGAGCGCGGTCGCGGGGACCGCGGCGATCCCCAGCAGTCCCGGTGCGGTCAGCGCGAGCACCGCGACGACGCCGGAGGCGACCAGCGCCACCCCGAGCGTGACCGGGGTCAGCCGGGACCTCGGCGCCGGCGCCGGGACCGGCTCCGGCCCGGGCTCGGGCAGGTCCCAGGCGAACGGGGCAGCCCCGAGCGGGTCCCAGGACGGAGGGGCCGGCTGCGCCGGCGGCGACCCACCGGCCTGTGCGTCCGCGGTCCGCGCCGGGACGCCCTCGACCCCCACCGTCCCGGGGTCCCCGTCCGCCGGCACCGGGGTGACCGCGGTCGCCGGGTCCGGGGTGCCGGTGGCGGCCGGTTCCCCGTCGTGCGGTGCGGTGGCCCGCGGGTCGAGCACGGCCGTCGGCGCGTCCGGGCCGGTGGGGCCCGAGCCGTCCCCGGCCGGGCCGCGCGACCCGCGCGTCAGGTGCAACGCGACCAGCAGGCCCAGGCAGGCCAGCATCGGCAGGAACCAGCCGCCGTCGGCGCCGAGGAACACCAGCGCGGAGACGACCGCCGTCGTCGCGACCAGGACGGTCACCGCCAGCGCCGCACCGTGCCCGCGCCCGGGACGGTGCGGGGAGCCGGCGTCGGGCAGCGCGGTGCACCCGGCCAGGTAGAGCGGGATCCCGGGGCCGTAGAACGCGGCGACGACGAACGCGATCCGCACCAGGGTCGGGTCCACGTCGTAGCGGTTCCCGATCGCGGCGGCCACGCCGGCGATCTTGAGGTCCGCGCGCGGCCGGGCCGGCCGGGTCCGCCACATCTCGCGCAGCTCCGCCCGCACCCGTCCCGTCGAGCTCCACACGTCCGTGTCCGTTCCGCCGCGGCGACCGCCGTCGTCCCCAGTCTGTCCCATGGTGGTCGAGCCTGGCCCGCGGCGCGGCCACCCGGATCGGGGACGTCCCCGACCCGACCCTGAGCCCGATCCGGAGGGAACGCGCCCGGATGCGTGTGACGATGGTGTGGTGAGCGCTCCGCAGGCACGACCGACCCCCGGGCCCCCGCCCGCGCAGCAGGGGATCCGCCGGCCACCGGCGGCACCGCTGGCCCGGCGTCGTTCCGGCCGGATCGTGGCGGGTGTGGCCGGCGGTGTGGCCGACCACCTGGACGTGGACGTGCGCTGGGTGCGAGCCGGGTTCGTGCTGCTGGCCGTCGTCGCCTGGGCGGGGGTGCTCGCCTACGCGCTGCTGTGGATCTTCGTGCGGCAGGAGATCACGCCGGTCGAGCGGACGGTCGGGAGGTCCGAGCGGCAGCAGGCCGTCGGGCTGGCCGCGCTCGGCCTCGGCGTCGGGCTGGCCGCGGCCGCCGGTGGCGGCAACGCGCTGGTCAGCTGGATCGCCGGCCCGCTGGGGGTGGCCGCGGTCGGTGCGGCCGTGGTCTGGCGGGAGGCCGACGAGGCACAGCGCCGCCGGTGGGCGGACGGGGCCCGCGGGGTGACCGCGGGTGGCCGGACCGCGCTGGCCCGCACCCTGGTCGGTGCCGTGCTGGTGGCCGGCGGGCTCGGGGTGTTCCTGCTCGGCAACCTCAACCTCGACCAGGTCCGGTTCGGCCTGCTCGCCGCGCTCGCGACCCTGCTCGGGGTCGCGGTGCTGACCGTCCCCTGGTGGGTGCGGCTGGTCCGGGACCTCGGCGAGGAGCGCCGCGCCCGGATCGTCACCGCCGAGCGCGCCGAGATCGCGGCGCACCTGCACGACTCGGTGCTGCAGACCCTCGCCCTGATCCAGCGCCAGGCCTCCTCGCCCCGCGAGGTGCAGCGGCTCGCGCGCGGCCAGGAGCGGGAGCTGCGCGCCTGGCTCTACGGTCCGGACGGCTACGGGCGGGCGCCGTCCGAACGTGACCCGCACGCCTCCGGGCGCCTGTCCGCGGCGCTGACCGAGGCCGCGGCCGAGGTCGAGGACACCTACGCGGTGACGGTCAACCCGGTGCTGGTCGGGGACGCGACGATCGACCCGGACCTGCGCGCGGTCGTCCTGGCGGCCCGGGAGGCGATGGTGAACGCGGCCAAGCACGCCGGGGTGGACGAGGTCAGCGTCTACGCCGAGGTCGAACGCGAGGAGGGCGAGGACCGGGTCACCGTGTTCGTCCGGGACCGTGGGTCCGGGTTCGACCCGGACGCCGTCGCGCCGGACCGGCACGGTCTGGCCGACTCGATCCGCACCAGGATGCGCCGCCACGGCGGTACGGTCCGGCTGCGCAGCGCGCCGGGCGAGGGCACCGAGGTGCGGTTGACGATGCCGCTGACCGCGCCGGTGAACGAGGAGGCGGGGGCGGCCACGGCCGGCGCCGAGACGCAGGAGGGCACGAGATGAGCGAGGACGCGGTCGGAGCCACCCCGGGCGGCACGGGGCCGCCCGGCGCGTCCCCGGACGCGGCGATCCGGGTCTATCTGGTCGACGACCACGCCCTGTTCCGCTCCGGCGTGCGGGCCGAGCTCGACCGCGGCGCCGGCGGCGAGCCGGAGGTGGTGGTGGCCGGCGAGGCGGGGTCGGTGGACGAGGCGGTGGCCGGCATCGGGCACCTGCGCCCGGACGTGGTGCTGCTCGACGTGCACATGCCCGACGGCGGCGGCGCCGAGGTGCTGCGCCGCGTGCGGGGCGCCGCGGTCCGGGACGGGGCGCAGGCCGAGGGGGCACCGGCGCAGCCGGTCTTCCTGGCGTTGAGCGTCTCCGACGCCGCCGAGGACGTGATCACGGTGATCCGGGCCGGGGCCCGCGGCTACGTCACGAAGACGATCTCGGCCCGGGAGCTCGCGGACGCCGTGCGCCGGGTGCGGGCCGGGGACGCGGTGTTCTCCCCGCGGCTGGCCGGGTTCGTGCTGGACGCGTTCTCCGACCGCCCGGGCGCGGCACCGCCGGTCGACCCGGAGCTCGACCAGCTGACCCGCCGCGAGCGGGACGTGCTCCGCCTGCTGGCCCGCGGGTACTCCTACAAGGAGATCGGCGGGGAGCTGTTCATCTCGGTCAAGACCGTCGAGACCCACGTGTCCAGCGTGCTGCGCAAGACCCAGACGTCGAACCGGTACGAGCTCTCCCGCTGGGCCACCGACCGCAGGCTCGTGTAGGCCGCCCGCGGCCGGAGCGGGCCGGAGGGCGGCACCGGCACCGGCCCTCCGGTGGCGCGGGGCTAG
>CBIHNM010000169.1:0-9696 GCA_966211265.1 uncultured Pseudonocardia sp. | reverse complement strand
GAGAGACCGCCGAGGTGCGGTCGAGGACGGGGACGGTGGCGGTGGTCATGGAGCCACCTTGCGCTCTCGTCCCGCTGGGGTCGTCCGCCCCAGTGCGGGTTGCGCGGTCGTCCCGACGGGCCGCTCGGCTCCCGCGGGAGCGGCCGGGTGCCGACGCTGGGGAGGGGTCGGCACCGGACCGGCTCCGGATCCTCCGTGCGAGGCCGGCCGGGGCTGGGGAGCGCCCGGCCGGCCGCGCACGGCCCTGCCGGCACGGGCCTGTCGCTCGAATGTATGTTCGACTAGACTCGCCCGGGTGGGCTGGCAGAACCCGGACGTCCCGTGGACCGAGCTCGAGGGCGTGCTCTCCGGCCGGGTCGGGTCGAGCATGCGCGGTGGCCCGGAGGCCGACGGCGGCGACGCTCCGGCCTGGTCCGCGCACCGCGGCCCCTACGAGCCGCCGAAGGAGCTGGTCGCCGACGCGGTGACCCACCCGTACGCCGAGCTGCACTGCCACTCCAACTTCAGCTTCCTCGACGGCGCCGCCCACCCGGAGGAGCTGGTCGAGCGGGCCTGCGAGCTGGGCCTGGAGGCGATCGCGCTCACCGACCACGACGGCATGTACGGCGTGGTCCGCTTCGCCGACGCCGCCCGCGCGCTCGGCGTGCGCACCGTGTTCGGCGCCGAGCTGAGCCTGGGCCTGTCCGCGCCGCAGAACGGCGTGGCCGATCCCGAGGGCGAGCACCTGCTGCTGCTGGCCCGCGGCCCGGAGGGCTACCGGGCGTTGTGCCGCACGATCTCCACCGCCCAGATGCGGGGGGCGGAGAAGGGCCGTCCGGTCTACGACCTCGACGAGGTGGTCGCCGACACCGCCGGGCGGGTCGTGGCGCTCACGGGTTGCCGCAAGGGCTCGGTCCCGCGCGCGCTGGAACGTCACGGTCCGGCCGCGGCGGCCGTCGCGCTGGACGAGCTGGTCCGGCTCTTCGGCCGGGAGAACGTCCGCGTCGAGCTGACCCGGCACGGCGTGCCCACCGACACCGAACGCAACGACGCGTTGGCCACGCTGGCCCACCGGGCCGGGGTCGCCACGGTGGCCACCACCGCGGCGCACTACGCCCGCCCCGACCGGGCGCCGCTGGCGGAGACGGTGGCCGCGGTGCGGGCCCGGCGCAGCCTGGACGAGGCCGACCCGTGGCTGCCCGCGGCCGGGACCGCGCACCTGCGCGGCGGGACGGAGATGGCGCTGCGTTTCGACGAGCGTCACCCGGGCGCGGTGGCCCGCGCCGCGGAGCTGGGGCGCGAGCTGGCCTTCGAGCTGAGGCTGGTCGCACCGGACCTGCCGCCGTTCGACGTCCCGCCGGGGGAGACCGAGGCGAGCTGGCTGCGTGCGCTGACCATGCGGGGCCTGATGCACCGCTACGGCAGCGCCGCCGAGCACCCGTTCGCGGCGCACACCGTGCTGCGTGAGCTGGCGATCATCGAGGAGAAGAACTTCCCCGGCTACTTCCTGATCGTGCACGACATCGTGGAGTTCTGCCGCCGCGCGAACATCCTGTGCCAGGGCCGGGGGTCGGCCGCGAACTCCGCGGTCTGCTACGCGCTGGGCATCACGGCGGTCGACGCCGTGCACCACGGCCTGCTGTTCGAGCGGTTCCTGTCCCCGGACCGGGACGGCTACCCCGACATCGACCTCGACATCGAGTCCGGGCGCCGGGAGGAGGCGATCCAGTACGTCTACCGGCGCTACGGGCGTCTCCACGCCGCGCAGGTCGCGAACGTGATCACCTATCGGCCGCGTTCGGCGGTCCGCGACACCGCCCGCGCGCTGGGGTTCTCGCCCGGCCAGCAGGACGCCTGGAGCAAGCGGGTCGAGCGCTGGCACGCCCTCGAGGCCGGGGCGGGGGTGGGCGGGGATGTCACCGACATGCCCCCGCAGCTGGTCGAGCTGGCCGGGCAGCTGCTCGGCTTCCCACGGCACCTGGGCATCCACTCCGGCGGGATGGTGATCTGCGACCGCCCGGTCTCGGAGGTGGTGCCGGTGGAGTGGGCGCGGATGGCCGACCGCACCGTCGTGCAGTGGGACAAGGAGGACTGCGCCTCGGCCGGGCTGGTCAAGTTCGACCTGCTCGGTCTGGGCATGCTCACCGCGCTGCACCTGATGCTGGACCTGGTGGCCGCGCACGACGGGAAGGTCGTCGAGCTGCACGAGCTGGGCGAGTCCGACCCGGCGGTCTACGCGATGCTGGCCCGGGCGGACTCGGTCGGGGTGTTCCAGGTGGAGTCCCGGGCCCAGATGGCCACGCTGCCGCGGTTGCGCCCGCGGGTGTTCTACGACCTGGTCGTCGAGGTCGCGCTGATCCGTCCCGGGCCGATCCAGGGTGGCTCGGTGCACCCCTACATCCGCCGCCGCAACGGGCTGGAGGAGTGGGAACACGACCACCCGTTGCTGGCCCCGGCGCTGGACAAGACGCTGGGCATCCCGCTGTTCCAGGAACAGATGATGCAGATCGCGGTCGACGTCGCCGGGTTCTCCCCGTCCGAGGCCGACGAGCTGCGCCGGGCGATGGGGGCCAAGCGCTCGACCGAGAAGATGGAGAACCTGCGCGAGCGCTTCTACGCCGGGATGGCCGGCAACGGGATCACCGGCGAGCTCGCCGAGTCGATCTTCACGAAGATGCTGGCGTTCGCCAACTTCGGCTTCCCGGAGAGCCACTCGATCAGCTTCGCCGCGCTGGTCTACTACTCGGCCTGGTTCAAGCTCCACCACCCGGCCGCGTTCTGCGCGGCGTTGCTCAACGCCCAGCCGATGGGTTTCTACTCGCCGCAGTCACTCGTCGCCGACGCGCGCAGGCACGGGATCCGGGTGCGCCACCCGGACGTCAACGACGGGCGCGCGGAGGCGACGCTGGAGCCGGACCCGGACTCCGAGGGCGGGCACGCCGTGCGGCTGGGCCTGGCCGAGGTGCGCACGATCGGCACCGAGCTCGCGGAGCGGGTCGACACCGAGCGCGACACGTCCGGGGCGTTCGCCGACCTGGCCGACCTGGCGCGGCGGGTGCGGCTGACCGGACCGCAGGCGGAGGCGCTGGCCACGGCCGGGGCGTTCGGGTGTTTCGGTGTCGGTCGCAGGGAGGCGCTGTGGGCGGCCGGGGCGGTGGCCGCGGTGCGTCCGGGGCACCTGCCGGGCAGCGCGGTCGGGATCGAGGCCCCGGCACTGCCCGGGATGACCGACGCCGAGCTGACCGTCTCCGACGTCTGGGCCACCGGGGTGTCCCCGCAGAGCCACCCGATGCAGCACCTGCGCGGGAGGCTGGACTCCCTCGGAGCGGTCCGGATCGACCGTCTGGACGAGGTGGGCCGCCGCGCCGGCCCGGACTCCGCTCCCCGGGTGCTGGTCGGTGGCCTGGTGACGCACCGGCAGCGCCCGGCCACCGCGCGCGGGGTGACGTTCGTGAACCTCGAGGACGAGTCCGGGATGCTGAACGTGACCTGCTCCCAGGGGCTGTGGGCGCGCTACCGCCCGGTCGCGCTCGGCAGCGCCGCGCTGCTGGTGCGCGGACGGCTCGAGCGCAGCCCGGAGGGCGTGCTGAACCTGGTCGCGGACCGGCTGCAACGCCTGCCCCTGGCCGTCGCGGTCCGGTCGCGCGACTTCCGCTGAGCTCCGCGTTCCGGCCCTCGCGGCCCCGGGTCGCGTCCCGCCCGGGCCCGCGGACGCGAACGCGGACCCCACCGTGCGAGGTGGGGCCCGCGCTCACGTCGGAGCGGTGCTCGTACTACTTGCGGATCGGGCTGCCCATCGCCATCGCCTTGCCGCCCAGGTCCTGGCCGAGACCGTCGACCAGGATGTAGGCGAAGATGGCGCAGAAGACGAACGTGGTGATCCCGGCGATCGGGAACAGGCCCGCGGCGCCGAGGGTCACGCCCAGGTAGGCGAGCACGAACGTGATCACGACGAACACGAAGCCCGCGGTGAACACCAGCGGCAGCCGCAGCGTGGCCAGCGTCAGGATGATGAACACGATCGTGAACGCCAGCAGGTAGGTCGACAGGATGTTGTTGACCTGGGCGGTGACGATCGCCTGACCGGTGCCGGCGTCGACGATGTTGCCGTTGTTCAGGAAGAACAGCTGCACGCCGAAGCTGGTCCAGAAGGCCGAGAAGATACCGAAGATCGCGGCCACCGAGCTCGCCCCGATCCGGAGGGCCGCGATGCACGCGACCAGCTGGAACACGCCGGCGGAGAAGACCACTGCAGAGATCATTCCGCCCGGCAGGGCAGTGGTGTCCAGATACCCGATGAACCACAGGCCCAGCGTGATACCGGACGGCAGGAAGGTGATCAGGCCCAACAGGGCCGGGTTGGCGACCGGCGCTGCGGCCGGCGTCTCGGCCACGGCGTGCGCCCCCGCGGTCTCACTCTCCACGCTCATGAAATACTCCTGTCGAGTCGGGCCGGTCCGACACCGGCACGGTGATTCTGCTCTCAGCAAGATTGTTTGGGCCCCTCCCAACGGCCAGACCGGGTCCCCGACCTTTCCTGCACGTGGCATCACCGTTCTGCCTGGTCGGCGGGCACGCGTCCCCTTCTTTCGGTGTACGCCCGCCCCTTCGGTCAGGTCCTTGCGCGGTCACCCGCCCCTACCGTCACACCGACACCGCTGCGTGACCTATGTCATTCGCTCGGTGACGGCGTCTCCTCGGCGGTCCGGGGCGTTCTGCGAGGATGGCGACGTGAGCGCACGGGTGATGGACGGCAAGGCGACGTTGGCGGAGCTGCTCGAGGACCTCTCGGGCCGGGTGCAGAAGCTGGCCGCGGCCGGCGTCACCCCGGGGCTGGGGACGGTGCTGGTCGGCGACGACCCCGGCTCGCACGCCTACGTCCGCGGCAAGCACCGCGACTGCGCGAAGGTCGGGATCACCTCGTTCCAGGAGGAGCTGCCCGCGGACGCCACGCAGGCGCAGGTCTGCGAGGTCATCGACCGGCTCAACGCCGACCCGGCGTGCACCGGCTTCATCGTGCAGCTGCCGCTGCCGAAGGGGCTCGACTCCGGTGCCGCGCTGGAGCGGGTGGACCCGGACAAGGACGCCGACGGCCTGCACCCGACCAACCTGGGCCGGCTGGTGCTCAACGAGCCCGGCCCGCTGCCGTGCACCCCGCGCGGCATCGTCGAGCTGTGCCGGCGGTTCGGGGTCGAGCTCGACGGCGCGAACGTGACGGTGATCGGCCGCGGCGTGACGGTCGGGCGCCCGCTGGGCCTGCTCCTGACCCGGCGCAGCGAGAATGCCACCGTCACCCTGTGCCACACCGGTACCCGCGACATGGCCGCGCACGTGCGCGGCGCCGACGTCGTGGTGGCCGCGGCCGGGGTCGCCGGGTTGATCACCGCGGACATGGTCAAGCCGGGCGCCGCGGTGCTCGACGTCGGCGTCACCCGCACCGATCTCGGGCTGGTCGGCGACGTCGACCCGGAGGTCGCCGAGGTGGCGGGCCTGCTGGCCCCGATGCCCGGCGGCGTCGGCCCGATGACGCGCGGGATGCTGCTGACGAACGTCGTCGAGGCGGCCGAACGGAGCTTGTCGGAGTGAGCATCGGTACCGAACGGAGCTTGTCGGAGTGAGCACGGGCACCGAACGGAGCCTGTCGGGGTGAGCGGGCTGTCCGGGCACTCGCTGCGGGCGCGGTTGTCGGCGCACTGGCCGTTGCTGCTGGTGCTCGCGCTGGCCCTGATCGGCATGCAGCGGGTGCTGACCGAGCACTGGCGCGAGGGCTCGGCGCTGCTCGGCCTGGCGACGCTGGTGGCCGCGGCACTCCGGCTCGCCCTGCCGCCGGACCGGGTGGGGCTGCTGGCCATCCGGGGCCGGACGGCCGACGCCCTGATCTACGGAGGGTTCGGGATCGTCGTGCTGGTGCTGGCCCTGACGATCACCCGGGGCTCGCTCTCGGTCACCTGAGGTTGCGCGCCGGCGACGCGGGCGTGCGGGTCGGTGGCCGGCGTGGCCCGGCCGGGCGCTTGCTGCCCGGGCGTCCGGGCCCGGTGCTGGTGGCGGTCGCCGGGCGCACGCGGACGGGCGCGGCCGGACCGGAACCGGGCGCCTGCCTCGGGAGCCGGTGGTCGTCACTGATGATGATCATCGCTAACAAGATGATACCTGCTGGTAGCGGAAGTCCGGGCCCCGGGTGAGGGCCGATCCGGGGATCGCGGCGGGATTCGCAGGTCCCGGGGCAAGTCGATCGCCGGCTCGCCTACCGTGGAGTCGTGCCCGAGACGCCCGCGCCCCGCCTCCCCGCCCTGGCCCCGGACGACCTCGACGGTGCCCAGCGTCTCGTGTACGCCGCACTGACCGGCGGCGCCCGCGGCCGGGTGCCCGCCGCGCCGGACGGCAGCCTCGCCGGCCCGTTCAACGCGATGCTGCACGCCCCGGCCGTCGGGGGTCCGTTGCAGGAGCTCGGCGCCGCCCTGCGCACCCGGGGCGGGTTGCCGGGCCGGGCCCGGGAGCTCGCGGTGCTCACCGTCGCCGCGCACCATCGCAGCGCGTTCGAGTGGTGGGCGCACTCGGTGATCGCGGCCGATCTCGGCGTGCCGGGCGAGCTCGTCGACGCCGTGCGCGCGCAGGACCCGACGGTGCGGGCCGGCGACGCCGTCGAGCAGGCGGTGCTGGACGCGACCCGGACCCTGCTGGGTACCGGCGACCTCGACGACGGCCGGTACGCCGCGGCGCGCGACGCCCTCGGGGACGCGGGCCTGGTCGAGCTGACCACGCTCGTCGGCTACTACTGCCTGCTGGCGATGCAGCTGCGGGTGTTCCGGGTGGCGCTGCCCGGGGACGCGGTCGACGCCTGGACCTGACCGGCCGGTCGAGGTACCCGCTCCCCGACCGGAGGGGACGCGGCACGATGGGGTCATGAGCGACCGCGCCGGCCTGATCGTCGACACCCTCGTGACCGCGTTCGACGACCTGATGGCCGCCGACCCCGCCGCGTTCCGCACGAAGTTCCGCAAGATGGCCGCGGACCCGTTCGCGTTCTACCGGGGCAGCGCGTGCCTGTTCTACGCCGACGTGGCCGGGCGCGAGGACCCGTGGGCCGACGAGCGCACGTCGCGGGTGTGGATCCAGGGCGACCTGCACGCGGAGAACTTCGGCACCTACATGGACGGCGACGGCGTCCTGATCTTCGACGTGAACGACTTCGACGAGGCCTACGTCGGGCACTTCACCTGGGACATCACCCGGTTCGCGGCCAGCCTGGCCCTGCTCGGCTGGAGCAAGGCGATCTCCGACGGCGACATCACCGAACTGGTGACGCGCTACACCCGCGCCTACCTCGACCAGGTGCGGTGGTTCGTCGAGTCGTCCGAGGACCGGAGCTTCGCGCTGCGCCTGGACACCACCGACGGCCCGGTCCACCAGGTGCTGGAGATGGCCAAGCTGCGGACCCGGGTGGCGCTGCTGGACCGGATCACCGAGACCGAGGGTTTCGACCGGATCCTGCGCGCCGGCCCGGGCCTGCGCCGCCTCGACGCGGCCGAGCGGGAACGGGCGAGCGAGGCGTTCCGCCGCTACGTCGAGACCATCCCCGAGCGCAAGCGCCACCGCGGGGTCACCTACGCGATCAAGGACATCGCCGGGAAGTCCGGTTTCGGGATCGGCAGCGCCGGGCTGCCCGCCTACACGGTGCTGGTCGAGGGCTTCAACCAGGCGCTGGACAACGACGTCGTGGTGTCGATGAAGCAGGGCAACGTCGCGGCCCCGTCCCGGGCCGTCACCGACGACGCGGTGGCCGGGCACTTCTCCCACCACGGGCACCGCACCGCGGTCTCCCAGCGCGCCCTGCAGGCGCACGCCGACCCGATGCTGGGCTGGACCGACCTCGACGGGGTCGGGTTCGTGGTCAGCGAGGTCTCGCCGTACGAGGCGGACCTGGACTGGTCCGAGCTCACCGAGCCGGACGAGATCGGGCCGGTGGTGGAGTACCTGGGGCGGGCTACCGCGAAGGTGCACTGCGTGGCCGACTCCGACGCCGACCACTCGCTGGTCGGGTTCCAGACCGAGGAGGCGATCACGCACGTCGTCGGCGGGCGGGAGGACGAGTTCGTCGGATGGGTCGTCGAGTTCGCGCACTCCTACGCCGCGCAGGTGCGCACCGACCACGCGCTGTTCGTCGACGCGTTCCGGGAGGGCCGGATCCCGGGCGTGTCCGCCAGCAGCTGAGGCATTCCCGGGAGTGACGACCCCGACCGTCGGTTTCCGGCCGACGGCGACCGGCAAGCCTGCAGGTGCCAGCACACGCGACACCGGAGGGTGGACCCACACATGGCCGACAACTTCGCCGGCAAGGTCGTCGTCATCACGGGCGCGAGCAGCGGCCTGGGCGAGGCCACCGCCCGGCGGCTGGTCGCGGGCGGCGCGAAGGTCTTCCTCGGCGCGCGCCGGGAGGACAACCTGAAGGAGATCGCCGCCGACCTCGGCGAGAACGCCGCCTACCAGGTCGTCGACGTGACCTCGCGCGAGCAGGTGCAGGACTTCGTCGACGCGGCCGAGCGCACGTTCGGACGGGTCGACGTGATGGTCAACAACGCCGGCCTGATGCCGCTGTCGCCGCTCGAGGCCCTCAAGGTCGACGAGTGGGACACGATCGTCGACGTCAACGTCAAGGGCGTGCTCTACGGCATCGCCGCGGCGCTGCCGAAGATGCAGGCGCGGGGCGACGGGCATTTCGTAAACCTGTCCTCGGTCGCCGGGCACACGGTGTTCCCGAACTCCGCGGTCTACAGCGGATCCAAGTTCGCGGTCCGGGCGATCACCGAGGGGCTGCGGATGGAGGTCGGGGAGAACATCCGGGCGACCCTCGTCTCGCCCGGGGCGGTCTCCACCGAACTCACCTCGAGGATCACCCACGAGGAGAGCGCGGAGGGCGCCGCGCAGCTCTACGAGGCCGCGATCGACGCCGACGCGGTGGCCCGCGCGATCGCCTACGCGATCTCCCAGCCGCGCGAGGTCGACGTCAACGAGGTCGTCCTGCGTCCGACCGCGCAGGCGCTGTAGGCGGCCCGGACGCACCGAGCCGCCCGTCCGGAGGGGACGGGCGGCTCGGAGGTGTTCCGGTGTCCGGCGGTGCTCAGAACCCGTCGATCGCGGCGTTGAACGTCGCGGACGGGCGCATGATCTCGTCGGCCTTCGCGCGGTCGACGTAGAAGTAGCCGCCCAGCTCCACCGGCTCGCCCTGCACCGCGGCGAGCTCGGCGACGATGGTCTCCTCGTCGCCGGCCAGCTTCTCGGCCAGCGGCGCGAAGATCCCGGCCAGCTCCGCGTCCTCGGTCTGCTCGGCCAGCGCCCGGGCCCAGTACAGCGCGATGTAGAAGTGGCTGCCCCGGTTGTCCAGCTCGCCCACCTTGCGCGAGGGGGACTTGCCGTTCTCCAGCAGCGCCCCGGTCGCGTCGTCGAGGGCCTGGCCCAGCAGCTTGGCCCGCAGCGGCTCGGCGGTCTTCGCGGCCAGCATCTCCAGCGACACGGCCAGCGCCAGGAACTCGCCGAGGGAGTCCCACCGCAGGTGGTTCTCGCGCACCAGCTGCTGCACGTGCTTGGGCGCCGACCCGCCCGCGCCGGTCTCGAACAGGCCGCCGCCGTTCATCAGCGGCACGATCGAGAGCATCTTCGCCGACGTGCCCAGCTCCAGGATCGGGAACAGGTCGGTCAGGTAGTCGCGCAGCACGTTGC
>CBIHNM010000168.1:0-9761 GCA_966211265.1 uncultured Pseudonocardia sp. | reverse complement strand
CCTAACATTTGCGGATCATGGGGAGCGCGGGGTTGGGGGGCGGGACAGGGGGGGGGCCCGCGGTTGCAACGCCGGGGCCCCACACACCCGCGTGATCAGTTGCTGCGCCCGGACCTGTCCTGCAGCGCGTCGATCCGACGCGACGCCTCGGACTTGCCGAGCCGGTCCAGATCGTCCGGCGCATCCTCGCCGGCCTGCTGCACCAGCGTCTCCAGGGACGAACGCTGCGGCCCGGTCATCGGCTGATCGAACCCATCTTCGATCCCGACCCCGCGCGCGGCGAGAACCGGCGTCGGCGTTCACTCTGTCATAACGATCGCCGAGCGCGGATCAGCCCGGGTTCGGCGGCTGGTCGACGAGCTGCGCGAGGAAGAGCTGCTCTCCCAGCTTGTCCATCAGCTCCAAGTTGGTCTCGATGTAGTCGATGTGGTGCTCCTCGTCGGCGAGGATCTCCTCGAACAGGTTCGCGGTGGTGATGTCGCCCTTGTCGCGGCACATCGCCACACCGGGGCGCAGCCGCTCGACCACGGCGTGCTCGATCGACAGGTCCGCCTCGAGCTGCTCGCGCACGGTCTGCCCGACCCGCAGCTGGAACAGCCGCTGGTAATTGGGCAGGCCCTCCAGGAACAGGATCCGGTCGGTGATCTTCTCGGCGTGCCGCATCTCGTCGATGGACTCGCTGCGGGTGTAGGCGGCCAGCTTCGTCAGTCCCCAGTTCTGCTGCATCTTGGCGTGCAGGAAGTACTGGTTGATGGCCGTGAGCTCGCTGGTCAGTTGGTCGTTGAGCAGGGAGATGACCTCGGCGTCGCCACGCATCGCAATTCTCGATTCATCGCAGGGTTCAGGTCGCAATGAATGTAGAGCACCACTCGAACGTGGCAACCGCTCAGGACGGGCTCAGTTCTACCCAGGCTTTCCTGCGAAAAGGGTGGGACACCGTTCAGGCCGAGGCCGCGAGCCCGTCCAGGTCCGACGGTGCCGAGGTCGTCATCAGTAGCACGTCCAGGGTGTTCAGGCAGGATCCGCATCCCGTGCCGGCGCCGCAGGCGTCCCCGATCTCCTCCACCGACCGGGCCCCCGCGCGGACGCAGTGGCGGACCTCGGACTCGGTGGCCGCGGCACAGATGCAGGCGAACAACGCCATCCCACCCTTCATGTAGGCAACCCTATCCTGACATTTGATCACCCTCCTGCACAAGAGATCGGTGCGGCCCGGTCGAACGCGTCGCTACGCTGGTCCGGTGCCGCTCGAGGACTACCGCCGCAGGCGCGACCCGGGGCGCACGCCGGAGCCGATACCCGCGACCGACCCGGAGGCCACCGGCGCCGGGGACCGCTTCGTGATCCAGGAGCACCACGCGACGGCGCTGCACTGGGACCTGCGCCTGGAGCGCGACGGCGTGCTCGCGTCGTGGGCGGTGCCCAAGGGACTGCCCACCGACTCCTCGACGGTCCGGATGGCGATCCGCACCGAGGACCACCCGCTGGAGTACCTCGACTTCGCCGGTGAGATCCCGGCCGGCGAGTACGGCGGCGGGAACATGAGCATCTGGGACTCGGGCACCTACGAGACCGAGAAGTGGAACGACCGCGAGGTCGCGGTCGTGCTGCACGGCGAACGCGGGCGCGGCCGGTTCGTGCTGCTGCACCGCCCGGACGGCAAGCGGGACACCTGGCTGCTGCGGCGGGCCAAGGACCAGGGCGACGACTCCCCCTCCGGTGAGCCTCTCCCCCGCGACGCCGTGCTCGTCGAACCCACCCGCGCCGACGCGCTCCCGGCGGATCCGGGCTGGTGGATGCGGGTGCGGTTCGGCGGACGACGGGTCCTGGTGCGCAGCGACGGCGGGCGGGTGACCCTCACCGGACCCGACGGGGCCGGGCGGTGGCAGGACCTGGCGCTACCCGCCCAGCTGCGCGGGTTCGGTCCCGGGCTCGGGGCCGGAGGGCACCTGTTCGACGCCGAGCTCACCGCCGGCGGCGACCTCTGGATCTCCGACGTGCTGCACACCGGCGGCGACGACCTGCGGGACCGGCCGCTGTCGCAGCGGCGGGAACGGCTCGACGCGCTGCCCCTGGACGGCGCGCACTGGCGGGTCGCCCCGGTCTACCCGGACGCCGGGCCCGAGCTGCTCGAGGCCGTCACCGCCCAGGGCCTCCCGGCCGTCGTGGCCGTGCGCGAGGACTCCCCCTACCGCACCGACGTCGTGCCGAACCCGGACTGGGTGGAGGTCCCGGCCGCCGCCCCCGCCACGAACGGCACCGGCCCGTCGACGGACCGGGCGGGTGGCGCCGGGCCGCCCGGCTCCGGGCGCGCGCGACTGAGCAACCCGGGCAAGGTCCTCTACCCCCGCACCGGCACGACCAAGACCGACGTGCTCGCGCACTACCTCGCCGTCGCCGAGGTGATGCTGCCGCACCTCGCCGACCGCCCGCTGACCATGGTGCGCTGGCCCGACGGGGTGGACCAGCCCTCGTTCTTCGAGAAGAACGTGGCCCGCCACGCCCCGGACTGGGTGCGCACGGCCCGGGTCGGGACCCCGGGCGGTCGCTCGGAGAACGCGGACTTCCCGGTGATCGACAGCGCGGAGGGCCTGGCCTGGGCGGCGAACCTGGCCGCGCTGGAGCTGCACGTGCCGCAGTGGCGGCTGGGCCCGCGCGACGGCCGCCATCCGCCGGACCTGGTGGTGTTCGACCTGGACCCCGGCGAGGGCACCTCGATCGTCGAGTGCTGCCGGGTCGCCGAGTGGCTCGACGACGTGCTGGCCGAGCACGATCTGCAGGCGTGGCCGCGGACCTCCGGCGGCAAGGGGCTGCAGCTCTACATCCCGGTGAGCGTGACGCGCGCCGAGCAGACCTCGGAGTTCGCCCACGACGTCGCCCGACGCCTGGCCGCCGAGCATCCGCGCGACGTGGTCGCGGTGATGGCCAAGGCCCGGCGGACGGGGCGGGTGTTCGTGGACTGGAGCCAGAACAACACGGCCAAGACCACGATCGCGAGCTACTCGCTGCGCGGGCGCGAGCGCCCGACCGTGGCCACCCCCGTCACCTGGGACGAGGTCCGCGCCTGCCGCGACGCCGGGGACCTGCGGTTCGTCGCCGACGACCTCCCGGCCCGCCTGGAGCGCCACGGCGACCTGATGGCACCCCTGCTCGACACCGAACGTTTCCGCCTGCCCCGTCGCAGCTGAGGCACCCCACCTGGAAGGCTGGGCCCATGGGTGACCGCCATCCCTACCTCGACGGGCCCTACCCGCGCGCCTACGCCCACCGCGGCTGGCACCTCGACGACCTCACGGGTTGCGAGAACACGCTGGCCGCGTTCGTGCGCGCGGCCGAGGAGGGCTTCGGGTACGTCGAGATGGACGTGCACGCGAGCGCGGACGACGTCCCGGTGGTCCACCACGACGCCTGCCTGGACCGCACGACCGACGCCGACGGCCGGATCGCCGACCGGAGCGCCGCCGAGCTCGACGAGGTCACCGTGGGCGGTCGCCAACCGCTGTCCCGGCTCGAGGCCGTACTGGCCGCGATCCCGCGGACCCGGGTGACGATCGAGCTCAAGTCCGACGAGGTCGTCGCCCCCACGCTGGCCGTCCTGGACCGGCTCGACGCGTGGGACCGGGTGTGCCTGGGCTCGTTCGAGGAACCCAGGCTGGCCCGTGCCCGCGCGGCGGGTGGCCGGCGGCTGTGCACCTCGCTCGGCCGGCGCGGGGTGCTGGGCCTGCGCGGCCGCGCCTGGCTCGACGGCCTGCCCGGGCCGTTGCAGGCCGCGGGCCTGCTCGGCGGCGCCGTGCTGCCCGGGGTGCACGGCCAGGTGGCGCAGGTGCCCGCGCACTTCGGGCCGCTGACCGTCGTCGACGAGCGGTTCGTCCGGACCGCGCACGCCGCGGGACGGGAGGTGCACGTGTGGACCGTCGACGAGCCGGGCCCGATGCACACGCTGCTCGACCTCGGTGTCGACGGGATCCTCTCGGACCGTCCGGACGTGCTGCGCGAGGTCCTCGCCGTGCGGGCCGAGGCGCTGCGCCCGCCCGGGGCGGGATGAGGCGACACGGGCCGGTAGTTCTACGGCCGGGATCGGCACCCCGCGCGGCTAGGCTCGGCCCGTGACCAGCCCCGCCCCCGCACCTCCGGCCTCGCACCCCGCGCCGCGCCGCGGGCAGGTCCTGTCCTGGGGCCTGTGGGACTGGGGCTCGTCGGCGTTCAACGTCATCGTCAACACGTTCGTGTTCTCGGTGTATCTGACCAGCTCGGTCGGCGACGACCTCCCGGGGTCGGTCAGTGTGAACAGCTGGCTGAGCTGGTCGGTCGCCGCCGCCGGGCTGTTGATCGCGCTGATGGCACCGGTGGTCGGGCAGAGCGCGGACCGGGCCGGGCACCGGTTGCGCTCCACCGGCATCTGGACCGCGGCGCTGGTCGCCACGATCGCCCTGATGTTCTTCGTCCGCGACGACTACCACTACCTGTGGCTCGGGCTCCTGCTGCTCGGGCTGGCCTCGATCTTCTTCGAGCTGGCCGAGGTGTCCTACTTCGCCCTGCTCGCACAGGTCTCGACCCCGGACAACGTGGGCCGTGTCTCCGGCTTCGGCTGGTCGATGGGCTACTTCGGCGGGATCGTGCTGCTGCTGGCGGTCTATCTCGGGCTGATCGCCGGCGACGGCGGCGCGTTCGGCCTGGGCACCGACGGCGGGATCAACATCCGGGTGGCGATGCTGGCGGCGGCGGTGTGGCTCGCCGTGTTCGCCATCCCGATGTTCGTCTCGCTGCGCGAGACCCCGCCGACCGGGACCGGGCAGCGCCTCGGGGTCGTGGGCTCCTACCGCAAGCTGCTCGCGGACCTGCGCGCGCTCTACCGCCGGGACCCGCACGTCGTCTACTTCCTCGGTGCCAGCGCCCTCTACAAGGACGGCCTGAACGCGGTGTTCGCCTTCGGCGGCGTGATCGCGGTGACCGTCTACGGGATGGACCCCGGCACCGTCCTGATCTTCGGCGTGGTGATCAACGTGGTCTCCGCGCTCGGGGCGCTCGCCGGGGGGTGGTTCGACGACCGGTTCGGGCCCAAGGCGGTGGTGGTCGGTTCGCTGGCGAGCCTGGTCGTGGTCGGGGTGATCCTGCTGTTCGTCTCCGGCCCGAACGCGTTCTGGGTGTTCGGGCTGATCCTGGGGCTGTTCGTCGGGCCCGCGCAGGCCTCGTCGCGCTCGTACCTGGCCCGGCTCTGCCCGCCCGGGCAGGAGGGCCAGATGTTCGGCTTCTACGCGACCACCGGGCGGGCGGTGTCGTTCGTCGCGCCGGCCCTGATCGGGCTGTTCACCTACCTGTTCTCCTCCGACCGGGCCGGGACCGTCGGGATCGTCCTGGTCCTGGCCGCCGGGCTGCTCGCCCTGCTGCCGGTCCGGGCCCCGGCCCGTTGCGCACCCGCGGTCGGCAGCAGGTGACGGGCCCTCCCGACCGCGCGTGGGCGGCCACGCCCGGACGGCGCGCGAACGGTCCGTGAACTCTGTGCCACCGCCTCGTGAGCTAAGTCACAGATGGCTGACACGTCACATCAGCGTGTGCAATAGGTCCGAATAGGGAACACTGGCTCGTCGGGCCAGGGAACGGTTACCACCGGGTACTCACCGGCGGGACCGACCCGGTCGGTCACCGGGAATGATGGTAACGCCACGAACGTTACACCTGGTGGCGGCGAAGTAACCGTCGAGGGTCCGCCCCTCGTACACCGCACAGGAGGGTGACACATGGCCGACCGCGTACTGCGTGGAAGCCGGCTCGGGGCTGTCAGCTACGAGACCGACCGTAACCACGACCTGGCGCCGCGGCAGATGGTGCGCTATGTGTCCGAGGCGGGATTCGAGTTCGAGGTCCCGTTCGCCAACGACGCGGAACCGCCGGCCACCTGGGAGTCTCCGCAGGGCGGGCTCGGCAAGCGCGTCGACGGCAACGAGCCGGAGGCGAAGAAGGCCAAGCCGCCGCGCACGCACTGGGACATGCTGCTCGAGCGTCGCTCGGTCGCGGAGCTGGAGGAGCTGCTCAACGAGCGTCTCGAGCTGCTGCGCGAGCGCCGCGCCGAGATCGCCTGACGCATCGCACCACCACGTCCGGGCCGGCGCGCTCGGACACCACGGAGCGGGGCCGCCTGTCTCAGGGGCCCGGCTCCGTCGCGCGCGGGCCACGGTCGTGTGCGCGCGGAGCACGCCCGCGCACCGGTGTGCATGATGGCGCCATGTCCGACACCCCCGACCAGAACCCCGCCCGCGCCGTCCGGGACCTCGCCGACGACCACGTCCGGCGCCTCGCCGCACTGGACCCGGTCCTGGCCGGCGAGCTCGGCCACACCGACGGGCAGGACCGGCTCCCCGACCTCTCCCCCGCCGGGCAGGACGCCGTGGACGCGCTGGACCGCGAGACGCTGGCCCGGCTCGGCGCGCTGACCGGCGACACCCCGCCCGCCGACCCCGACGAACGCCGGTGCGCGCGGCTGCTGTCCGAGCGATTGCGCGCCGGCCTGGACGTCTCGGCCTCCGGCGAGCACCTGCGCGCGGTCCAGGAGCTGTTCGGGCCGGTCCAGGGCGTACGGCTGGCCTTCACCCTGATGCCGGTCGAGACCGAGCAGGACTGGGCGGACGTCGCCGGCCGGATGAGCCGGGTGCCGCAGGCGCTGGCCGAGTACCGGGAGAGCCTGACCGAGGGCGCCCGGCGCGGCCTGCACGCCGCGCCGCGACAGGTGGCGCGGGTCGCCGACCAGGTCGACGAGTGGGTGCGCGACGCCGGGGGCCGCGGCTGGTTCGCCTCCTTCGCCGACGCCGCAGGCCCGGCCGCCGACGCCGTGCGGGCCGATCTGGACGCCGCCGCGCCGCAGGCCACCGGCGCGCTCGCCGAGCTGCGGGACTGGCTGCGCACCGAGTACCTGCCGCGCGCCGAGGGCACCCCGGACGGTGTCGGCGCCGAGCGGTACCGGCTCGCGTCGCGCTTCTGGAACGGCGCCGACATCGACACCGACGAGGTCTACGACTGGGGCTGGTCGGAGTTCCGGAGGCTGCGCGAGGAGATGGCCGCCGAGGCCGAACGGGTGCGGCCCGGGGCCGGCGCCGCCGAGGCGATGGCCCACCTGGACCGCCACGGCGACGTCGTCACCGGCGGGGAGGCCGCTCGCGAGCGGCTGCAAGCGATCATGGACGACACGATCGCCGACCTCGGGCGCACGCATTTCGACCTGGCCGGACCGATCCGCCGCGTCGAGGCGTGCCTGGCCCCGGCCGGCAGCGCCGCCGCGCCGTACTACACCCCGCCCACGCTGGACTTCTCCCGCCCGGGGCGGACCTGGCTGCCGGTGACCGCGGACGACCGCTACCCGATGTGGGACCTGATCAGCACCTGGTACCACGAGGGCGTCCCGGGCCATCACCTGCAGATGGCGCAGTGGGCCCACCGGGCCGCGGAGCTCTCCTCGTACCAGGCGAACGTCGGGTCGGTGAGTGCGAACCTGGAGGGGTGGGCGCTCTACGCGGAGCTGCTGATGGACGAGCTCGGGTACCACACCGACCCCGGATCGCGGATGGGCTACCTCAACGGGCAGATGCTGCGCGCGGTCCGGGTCGTGATCGACATCGGGATGCACCTGTCGCTGCCGATCCCGGCCGACTCCCCCGTCGGGGCCGGCCTGCGCTGGACCCCCGAGCTGGGACGGGAGTTCTTCCGGTCGCACGTCGGCGGTTCCGACGAGCTCGTGCACAGCGAGCTGCTGCGCTACCTGGGCGGGCCCGGGCAGGCGATCGGGTACAAGCTCGGCGAACGGGTCTGGCTCACCGGGCGGGACGCGGCCCGGCGGGCGCACGCCGACCGCGGGGAGGAGTTCGACCTCAAGGCGTGGCACATGACCGCGCTGTCGCAGGGCTCGCTCGGCCTCGACGACCTGGCCGGGGAGCTGGCCGCCATCTGAGCCGCGCGGACACCGCCGCGGGGGCGGTGGTGTCCGCACCCGGCCGCTAGGCGCGGGCCGAACCCTCGGCGACCGGGTCGATCGGCCCCGGCGGGCGGTCGCCACCGCCGAAGCGGTGCGACACGCCCCAGCAGGTGACCCGCCACAGCGCCTCGCCGACGATCGCCGAGTTCATCTTCGACGTACCGCGCTCGCGCTCGGTGAACGTGATCGGCACCTCGCGGACCCGGAACCCGGACTGGACCGCGCGCCAGGCCATGTCGACCTGGAAGCAGTAGCCCTGCGAGGCGACGGAGTCCAGGTGCAGCTCCTCGAGCACCTCGCGGCGGTAGACCCGGAACCCGCCGGTGATGTCGCTGATCGGGACCCCGAGCGCGAGACGGGAGTAGAGGTTCCCGCCGCGGGAGAGCATCTGCCGGTGCCACGGCCAGTTCACCACGCGCCCACCCGGCACGTAGCGCGAGCCGAGCACGAGGTCGGCGTCGTCGAGGGCGTGCAGCAGGGCGGGCAGGTCCTCCGGGGCGTGCGAGCCGTCGGCGTCCATCTCGACGACGACCTGGTGCTCGCCGCGCAGGGCGTGCGCGAAGCCGGCCAGGTAGGCGGCGCCCAGGCCGGACTTCCCGGTGCGGTGCAGCACCCGGACCCGCTCGTCGGCGGCGGCGAACTCGTCGGCGAGCTCCCCGGTCCCGTCGGGGCTCGCGTCGTCGACCACGAGGACGTCGGCCTCGGGCACGGACGCGTGCAGGCGCGCGAGCGCCGGGCCCAGGTTCTCCCGCTCCTCGTACGTCGGGATCACCACCAGGACCGGACCCGGGGGCTCAGCCATGCTCGTCCTCTCCTGCCTCGGGCACACGACGGGTGCTCATTCTCGTTCCCGCTCCGCTACTCTCGGTGACCTTACGCCCGAGCGCGCGGAGCGCCTCCGCGACGCCCCGAGGGCGAACGCGACCGCCAGCACACCGAGGGCCGTGAGCGTCCATTCCGGAACCGACCGCAGGTGCCCGGACAGCGTAGTGCTCCCCTTGAGCGGGATGCGATCGACCAGCACCCCGGGCACGAACTGGCCGGTGGAGGCCGTCACCGTGCCGTCCGGGCGGATCATCGCGCTGACCCCGCTGGTGGTCGCGACGACGACCGGGCGGTCGTGCTCGACGGCCCGCACCCGCGACATCGCCAGCTGCTGGAACGTCATCTCGGTCAGGCCGAACGTGGCGTTGTTGCTGGGCACGGCGAGGATCTGGGCGCCCGCGTCGACGCTGTCGGCGACCAGGTCGTCGAACGCGATCTCCCAGCAGATCGCGACACCGACCGCGACCCCGGCCATCGGGGCCACCCCGGCCCCCGGGCCGGGCACGAAGTTGCCGGCCCGGTCGACGTAGGAGGAGAACAGCCGGAAGAACGAGCGCCACGGCATGTACTCGCCGAAGGGCTGGATGCGGCGCTTGTCGGTGCGCGCGACGACGCCCTGCCCGGCCTCCCAGATCAGGGCCGCGTTGCTGGTGGTGCGGTCGCCGTTGACGAGCACGGCGCCGACGAGGATCGGGGCGCGGATCGCCGCCGCCGCCCCGTCGATCAGGGCCGCCGCGTCCGGGTTGCGCAGCGGGTCGATGTCCGAGGAGTTCTCCGGCCAGATCACGATGTCGGGCTGCGGCGCCCGCCCGGCGGCGACGTCGGCGGCGAGGCGGCGGGTCTCGCGGACGTGGTTGTCCAGCACCGCGCGGCGCTGGGCGTTGAAGTCCAGGCCCAGCCGGGGCACATTGCCCTGGACGGCCGCCACGGTGACCGGCGGCTCGTCGCCGGCGCCCAGACCGGACTTGCGGAC
>CBIHNM010000167.1:0-9797 GCA_966211265.1 uncultured Pseudonocardia sp. | reverse complement strand
AGATCATCAAGTCCTGTGTCGCCACATCCCTAACCTCTGTGGGCAGTACACCTAGCTCGCGCCGGTGAGGCCTCCGACGAGGCCGTCCGCGGTGTCGGTGACGGTCGAGGCGGGGCCGGTGGCGTCGCCCGCGTCGCCGGCCGGGCCCGTCGCGCTCGACGGACCGGAGCCGGAGCCGGAACCCGACGACGTGGCCCGGGCGCTCGGCGGCGACGGGGAACCGGTCACGGTGCCGACCGTGCCACCGACCAGGTCGGCGACCGGCGTCGTGGCGCTCCCGCCGTCGGCGACGCCGCGGTGCCTGCCGCCGGTGGCCTTCTTCCCGTCGTCACCGGCCCGGGGGGTGTCGAGCAGGGCGGTGACCGGCGCCACCGACTCGAGGACCGGTCCGGTCGTGGGCTCGGTCGCCTCGAGGACGGGGCCCGTGACGGGCTGCAGGGCGCCCAGGACGGGCGTGGTGACCGGCTCCAGGGCACCGGCCACCGGCGTGGTGACCGTGGACAGCGTCCTGGCCACCGGCTCGGCGGCCTTCGCGACCGGGGCGAGTGCGCCGCCCACGGTCTCACCGACCGGGGCGGCCGCGCGGGCGACCGGAGCGACGAGGACCCCGGCCGCGTCGCCGACCGGGCGCGCGGACTCGGTGACCTGCTGCAGCGGTCCGGGGCCGACCGCGGCGCGGGAACCCGATCCGCCGGACGGGCCACCGCCGGTGAGCGGGTCGAGGAGGTTGCCGGCGGCGGGCCGGTCCGGGCCGGCCAGGATCGGGAGGAGACCGCCGCGCGGGACGTTCCGGCCGCCGGAGCCGCCCGGCGTGCCGCCGGTGGCCGGGGGCCCCTGGGGGGTGGCGCCGGCGGGTGCCACGGCCGGGCCGCGCGCGCCCGGCATCGCGGTGGCAGCGCGGGCCGGGCCGGCGGTGCCCAGCGGGAACGCCGCCTGCATCCACCCGGTGGGCCCGGCCGGCGGGGCAGGCAGCGGGCCGGTCAGGGCGACCGTGGCCGGCAGGTAGCCGACGGGCAGCGTCGACGGGGTCGCCGAGCCGGACGGGAGGCCCAGCCCCGGGAACATGCCGTCGGCGGCCGCCTGGGCGTCGGAACTGTGCGAGGCGGCGCCGTTGTAGATCGCGGCGCCGAGGACCGAGGCGGCGGCGACCAGGGCACCGGCGACGGCCACGGCGCGGCGCCGCCCGGAGGCGGGGCGGACCGGCCAGACGGGTGCCATCTCGGCCTGGCGCGCCGCGCGTGGCTGCATCGGGCGGTCCGCCGCGTGCGGTGCCCGGCCCTCGCGGCGCAGCAGCGACCCGACGGAGACGATCTCGACGAGCGGGGGTGTCGGCCCGGTCTCGCGGGCCACCGGGGTGTGCACGGTGGCGGGGTCGGCGGACTGACGCGCGATCAGCGCCGCGACGGTCAGCGGCTCTCCGGATCCGGATCCCGGGCCGTTGTCGCCGGGGAGCGGGGATCCGGCGGGATACTCGGTCACGGCCGCTGTTCCTCCTTCGGGTGAACTGAACCCGAGAAGGTCTACCGGACCTCGGGGCGATCACCAAGCGGAGGTGTTCCGCTCGGCGCGCGTCACTCGAAAGGGCGTATTCCGCTTGCCGGTCCCATCCGACCGCTGGTCGCGCCCGGCACGGAACCGGGCAACCCGGCCCGCGGACGTCCGGCGGAAAGGCGCACGTCGCGCGTCCGAGGGCGGCGGCACGGCGGTCCGATCACGCTCCGACGGGCAATCGCCGAGCGGTCGTATCCTCGATGCCCCGATCGACGTTGGACATCGATACTCCGACCGGGTGGTCACTACGGACCGTGGTTCCGCATCAGCTGCTCGGAAAACGATTACGCTCCGTCTGCAGCCCCCGGTAGCCCACGACGCCGCCGCCGACCGCGAGCAGGAGCCCGAACAGGTCACCGACCAGGGAGCCACTGCCCGTCACGATCAGCAGGCCGATCAGTGACACCCCGGCCGCGCCACCGGCGACCGGCCACCGGCTCCGGGTGTAGGTGGCGACCTCGCCGCCCGAGGCCCCGCGCTTGGAGGCCGCGTTCTGCAGCATGGCGAGATAGCCGACGTGGCCCAGCGCGGCCAGCAGCCCGGCCAGCGCGATCAGTGCCGTGATGATTCCCATGGGCCCAGAGTGCCACGGTCGGCGACCGCAGGTCGGCGAGTGGATCACCGGGGCGTCAGCGCCCGCCGAGCCGCCCCCGGCCCAGGCGCAGCAGCATCAACGCGAGCTCGCGGCCCTCGACCCCGAGCTCGGCGAACCGGTCCAGCACCGCCATCTCGCGGCTGTAGACGATCCGTGGGCCGCCGGAGGCCATCCGGGTGGCGCCGATCCGTTTCGAGACCTCGGTGCGGCGCTGGATGGCGGCCAGGATCTCGGCGTCGAGCCGGTCGATCTCGCGGCGCAGCTCGTCGATCTCCTCCTCGGTCGTTGGGACCGGGGGCAGGTCGGCGGCGTCCGGGGACGCCGGTGAGGTGCGCGGGTCCGGTGCGGGCATGGTCATCTCTCCTCGGTCGGGTGGGCTCACGGACCCGGACAGACGAGACGCCCCGGGTCCGCGGACTCCGGGGCGTCGGTGCTGGGTGCCAGGTGCGGTGTCCGTAGCCGGACCCGCGGGCTTCGCGCTCAGTCGCCGGGTGCCGGAGTCCGGTACCCGTGGCGAAATCGCCTGGCGGTGCGCACGGGCACGAGTCTGCCACACCGCCGGTGCACCGCGGGCGTGCGCGAGGCCTGTCCGTGCGCGGCGGTACCGTGTTCGACACGATGAGTGCGCTGTTCGAACTCCCCGCCCAGGACGCCGGTGCCGCCTCCACGGAGCGGCCCGCGCCGAGGACCTCGCGCGGCCGCGCGCTGCTCGAGGGCCTCAACGACCGCCAGCGCGACGCCGTCACCCATGCCGGGGCGCCGCTGCTCATCGTGGCCGGCGCCGGGTCGGGGAAGACGCGGGTGCTCACGCACCGGATCGGCTGGCTGCTGGCCGAACGCGGGGTGCATCCGGGCGAGATCATGTCGATCACGTTCACGAACAAGGCCGCGTCCGAGATGAAGGAGCGGGTGGACACGCTCGTCGGGCGCCGCTCGGCCGCGATGTGGGTCTCCACGTTCCACTCCATGTGCGTGCGCATCCTGCGTCGCGAGGCCAAGCACCTGGGCGTGCGCAGCGCGTTCTCGGTCTACGACGCGGACGACTCGCGGCGTCTGGTCGCGATCGTGGGCCGGGACCTGGAGCTGGACCCGAAGAAGTTCGCGCCCCGCGCGCTGGCCGCGCAGATCTCGAACCTGAAGAACGAGCTGCTCTCCCCCGACGACGCCGCCGAGCGTGCCGGCACCGAGCACGAGCGCCGGATCGCCGAGGTCTACGGCGTCTACCAGGCCCGGCTGCGCCAGGCGAACGCGTTCGACTTCGACGACCTGATCATGGAGACGGTGTCGCTGCTGCAGCGGATGCCGGCCGTGGCCGAGTACTACCGGCGCCGGTTCCGGCACGTGCTGGTGGACGAGTACCAGGACACCAACCACGCCCAGTACGAGCTGGTCCGGGCGCTGGTCGCGCCGGCGAACGAGCGCGCGCGCCCGGCCGAGCTCTGCGTGGTCGGCGACTCCGACCAGTCGATCTACGCGTTCCGCGGGGCCAGCATCCGCAACATCGTGGAGTTCGAGCAGGACTTCCCGGAGGCGCGCACGATCCTGCTGGAGCAGAACTACCGCTCCACCCAGACGATCCTGAGCGCGGCGAACGCGGTGATCGCGCGGAACACCGAGCGCCGCGACAAGCGCCTGTGGTCCGACCAGGGCGACGGCGAGAAGATGACCGGCTACGTCGCCGACAACGAGCACGACGAGGCCTCGTTCGTGGCCTCGGAGGTCGACCGGCTGGTCGACTCCGGGGAGTACCGCAACTCCGACATCGCGATCTTCTACCGCACCAACGCCCAGTCCCGGGTGTTCGAGGACGTGTTCCTGCGCGTCGGGATGCCCTACAAGGTCGTCGGCGGCGTCCGGTTCTACGAGCGCCGCGAGATCCGGGACGCGCTGGCCTACCTGCGGGTCCTGTCCAACGCCGACGACACGGTGAGCCTGCGCCGGATCCTCAACGTGCCCAAGCGCGGGATCGGGGACCGGGCGGAGTCGGTCGTGGCCGAGCTGGCGGAGCGGGAGCGGATCTCGTTCGCCGCGGCCCTGCGGATCGCGGCCGAGGAACCCGACCGCGCCCCGGCGCTGGCCACCCGCTCGCAGCGCAACATCGCCGGGTTCGTCCGGATGATCGACGAGCTGCGCGAGATGGTCGAGCGCGGCGACGACACGGCCGAGATCCTGGAGACGGTCTACGCCAGGACCGGCTACGTCGAGGAGCTGCAGGCCAGCGAGGACCCGCAGGACGGGACCCGGATGGACAACCTGGCCGAGCTCGTCACGGTGGCCCGCGAGTTCGCCGGCGACGCCGCGGTGGCCGACCTCGCCGCCCCGGCCGGGAGCGACGACGGCGGCACCGGGGTCGATCTCGACGCCGCCGCCGGCGGCGCGGCCGCCCCGCAGCCTCCGGCGTCGCAGGCACGGGACCGCGGTGCCGCGGGCACCGCGGAGGACGACGACGCCGACGCCGGCGCGCCCGCCCCGGGCTCGCTGGCCGCGTTCCTGGAGCGGGTCGCGCTGGTCGCCGACGCCGACTCCATCCCGGACGACGACTCCGGCATGGTCACCCTGATGACGCTGCACACGGCGAAGGGGCTGGAGTTCCCGGTCGTGTTCCTCACCGGCTGGGAGGACGGGATCTTCCCGCACCTGCGCACGCTGGGGGACCCGAAGGAGCTGGCCGAGGAGCGGCGCCTGGCCTACGTCGGGATCACCCGTGCCCGGGAGCGGCTGTTCCTGTCCCGGGCGATCGTCCGGTCGGCGTTCGGGCAGCCCTCGACGAACCCGGCGTCGCGGTTCCTCGACGAGGTGCCCCCCGAGCTCGTGGACTGGCGGCGCACCGAGCCGGAGCGTCCGTCCGCCCCGGTCGGCCGGTTCGGGTTCGGGCAGCGCCGCGGCAGCGGCGACCGCGGGGACTGGAGGGTTCCCGAGCGCACGCTCGACGCCACGATCTCGCTCGAGGTCGGCGACCGGGTCAACCACGACAAGTACGGCCTGGGCACCGTCGTCGCCGCGGACGGCGTCGGCCAGCGGGCCACCGTCACGATCGACTTCGGCAGCTCCGGCACGGTGCGGCTGATGCTGATCGGCGGCGTCCCGCTCACGAAGCTCTGACCGGCCCGGCCCGGCCCGGCGCGTCACCGTCGCCGGGGCCCGGAGGACACCCTCAGGCGCGGCCGTCCCCGGACTCACCGGAGCCGCTGTCGGCCTCGCTCTCGGCCTCGGCCTTCGCCGGGCCGGTGACGTCGATCCCGCGCTCGGTCAGCCACGGCAACGGGTTGGTCTTCGTGCCGTCCTGCTCCCAGACCTCGAGGTGCAGGTGCGGGCCGGTGGACTGGCCGCGGTTGCCGACCTCGGCGATCTCGTCGCCGGCGCGGACCTTCTGCCCGACCTCGACGAGCGCCTGGTTGATGTGGCCGTAGACCGAGCTGGTGCCGTCGGTGTGGCGCAGCACCACCCACATCCCGAAACCGCTGGCGGGCCCGGCCTTCTCCACGACACCGTCGGTCAGCGCGTAGACCGGCGTGCCGATCGGCGCGGCGAGGTCGATCCCGTAGTGCGTGACGCCCCAGCGCCCGCCGAAACCGGAGGTGAACAGCCCGCGGGTGGGCAGGGCGTAGGTGGTGCCCTCGTAGACCACCGCCTGCGGGGCCCCGTGCGCGAGTGCGGCGTTCGTGGTCTCGTTCTCCTTGGCGGCCCTGGTCCCGAGGCGGGCCGCCTTGGTCAGGTTGGCGATGTCGACCCGGGCGCCCGGGTCCAGCGACGACACGGCCCCGGTCGAGCTGAGCTGCTCGCCGCCGATCGCGGTGGTGTCGGCGGGGGCGGTCGGGTCACCGGCACGCGCCTCGCTCACCGGCAGCATCGCCGAGGCGGCGAGCTTGGCGTAGGACTCCTCCGCGGTCGGCGCCGCGGACATCCCGAACGCGGTGGCCACGGTCTGTCCGGCGGCGACGAGGGCGCCGCCCGCCGCGGCGACGACGGTCGCACGGGCGCACAGCGGACGTGCCGGTGGCGCCGGGAGCCGGGAGCCCTCCGCGGTGACCGGCACGCCGGGGGACGTGACGGGCCGGGACTCCGGTCGGGCGCCGCTGGGGGAGCGGTGGCGCGCCAAGACCTGCCCTTCTGGTGTTCAGGTCGTCGCGGCCGGGGCGGCGATCTCGGAGCTGGGGACTCCGTCCGGGGAGTGACGCCGTTCGGGGCTGGCGCCGATCGCTGTGACCGATCCGTGACGTGGACCGACAGAAGTTAACCCGTGCGCGCGAGCGGGGCAACGGCAGGGGCCACGGTCGGGCGCGGACGGCACTCGATCATCGGCGACCGGTCGGGCGCGGACGGCGAACCGTCGTGACCCGATCGGTCCGCTCCCGCCGGCGCCGCGCTGCCGGCGCGACGCCTCAGGAGGCGGGGGCGCCGCGCTCGCCCGGTGACCCGGGAACCCGCAGGTGGCCGCCACGGATCCGGCGGTGGTGGAGGCGTTCGTGGTGCTCGCGCCGGTCGGCCTCGCCGCGCGCCAGCTCGCTGGCGACCCAGTGCACCGCGCGCGGGTCGATCGGCAGCGACAGGTGCCCGACGTCGCGCAGCTCGAGCTCGGACACGTCGAGGTCGGGGTGGCGCAGCCGGGCGTTGCCCTGCGGGACGATCATCTCGTCGAGCCGGCTCCAGACGACCAGGAAGCGGGTCGGGCAGTCCGGTACCGGCCCGGTGAGCTCGGTGAGGACCTCCGACCCGGGCCGCAGCTGGCGGGCCAGCGGCGTCGGCAGCAGGTAGGCGGCGTTGCTGCCGGAGTGCGGGCTGCCGAGCGTGACCAGGGTGTCGACCGTCTCCGAGCCGCCCATCCGCTGCACGTAGTAGCGGGCGATCATGCCGCCGAGCGAGTGCCCGACGATGTGCACCTTGTCCGAGCCGGTGAGCTCGCGCAGCCGCTCGACGTGGCCGCGCAGCTCGTGCGCGGCGCTGCGCAGGTCGCCGGTGAGCACGCTGTAGTTGATCGCGTGCACGACGCCGAACCCGCGCCGTCGCAGCGCGTTGCCGAACACCGAGAACACCGAACGGTTGTCCATGATCCCGTGCACGAGCAGGATCGGGGTCCCGGCCGCCGCCGGGTCGGCGACGACGAGGCTGCGCTGGGCGGGCGGCAGGCTGTCGGTGCGGTAGACGTCGTGCGGGCGGATCGTCTCCTCGGCCAGCCCGACCGGGTACAGGGCGACGTGCGCGGCCATCCAGGCCCACTCGAGGGCCATCCCGCGGATCCCGGCGGGGGAGGCGAACGTGCGCACCGCGTACTCCGCCGCCTGCCCGACCTCGCCGGCCACGGCCGTGACGCCGTCGGCGAGGGCGCGCAGACACCGCAACCCTGCGAGCGCCGCCATGTCCGGACGGTATGTCATAGATCACTCGGCGTGCCACCCGTGGCCTGGCCGGAGGGTCGGGACGCCCCGTTGGGGTGACCGGTGACACGCGCTGTCGTGACGGGGTGACAGCGGTCACCGGCCCAGGTCAGGACCGGTGCGCGGGTCGTGGCTAGGCTCCCCGGAGCAGCACGACCGACGTCCGCGAACGCTGCCGCCCGCGCCGGGTGATCCCTGCCCGCGCCCCGTGGCCGCCCGTTCGCGGCGATAGCGAAGTGGAGCGGGAGAGCCGAGTGGACCTCTACGAATACCAGGCGAAGGATCTCTTCGCCGCGCACGGAGTCCCGGTCCTGCCGGGCCGGACGGTGGAGACCGCCGACGACGCCGCGGCCGTGGCGTCCGAGCTGGGCACCGCCGTCGTCGTCAAGGCGCAGGTGAAGACCGGCGGGCGCGGCAAGGCGGGTGGCGTCAAGCTGGCGCAGACCCCGGACGAGGCCAGGCAGAAGGCCGAGGCGATCCTCGGCCTGGACATCAAGGGCCACACGGTGCACCGGGTGCTGGTCACCGAGGCCAGCGACATCGCCGAGGAGTACTACTTCTCGTTCCTGCTGGACCGGTCCAACCGCACGTTCCTGGCCATGTGCTCGGCCGAGGGCGGGATGGAGATCGAGGAGCTGGCCGTGGAGCGCCCGGAGGCGCTGGCCCGGATCCCGATCGACCCGATCGCCGGTGTGGACAGGGCCAAGGCCGACGAGATCGTCTCCGCCGGGAAGATCCCGGCCGAGGTGGCCGACGCCGCCGCCGAGGTCATCGTCAAGCTGTGGGACACCTTCGTCTCCGAGGACGCGACGCTGGTCGAGGTGAACCCGCTGGTCCGCGACCCCGAGGGCAAGGTCATCGCCCTGGACGGCAAGGTCACCCTCGACGAGAACGCCGAGTTCCGTCACGAGGAGCACAAGGCCCTGGTCGACGAGCGCACCGAGAACCCGCTCGAGGCCAAGGCGAAGGCCAAGGGCCTCAACTACGTCAAGCTCGACGAGGGCCAGGTCGGGATCATCGGCAACGGTGCGGGCCTGGTCATGAGCACCCTCGACGTGGTGGCCTACGCCGGGGAGAAGCACGGCAACGTCAAGCCGGCCAACTTCCTCGACATCGGCGGCGGCGCCTCGGCCGACATCATGGCCGCGGGCCTGGACGTCATCCTGGGCGACCCGGACGTCAAGAGCGTGTTCGTCAACGTCTTCGGTGGCATCACCTCCTGCGACGCGGTGGCCAACGGCATCGTCGAGGCGCTGAAGATCCTGGGCGACGGGGCCACGAAGCCGCTGGTCGTGCGCCTGGACGGGAACGCCGTCGACGAGGGCCGCCAGATCCTCGCCGACGCGAACCACCCGCTGGTCACTGTGGTGGGCACGATGGACGACGCGGCCGACAAGGCCGCCGAGCTTGCGGCTGGAGCCTGAGAATGTCGATCTTCCTCAACGAGAACAGCAAGGTCATCGTCCAGGGCATCACCGGCGGCGAGGGCATGAAGCACGCCACCAAGATGATCGCCTCCGGGACGAACATCGTGGGCGGCGTCAACGCGCGCAAGGCCGGTACCTCGGTGAACATCTCCGGCCAGGACGTGACGGTCTACGGGACCGTCGAGGAGGCGATGAAGGAGACCGGGGCCGACGTCTCGGTCCTGTTCGTCCCGCCGAAGTTCGCCAAGGACGCCGTGATCGAGGCGATCGACGCCCAGATCGGGCTCGCCGTCGTGATCACCGAGGGCATCCCGGTGCACGACAGCGCCTACTTCTGGTCGCACGCCTGCGCCAAGGGCAACAAGACCCGGATCATCGGGCCGAACTGCCCCGGCATCATCTCGCCCGGCAAGTCCAACGCCGGCATCATCCCGGCGAACATCGCGGGCCCGGGCAAGATCGGCCTGGTGTCGAAGTCCGGCACGCTGACCTACCAGATGATGTTCGAGCTGCGCGAGATCGGTTTCTCCACCGCGATCGGCATCGGCGGCGACCCGGTCATCGGGACCACCCACATCGACGCCCTCGAGGCGTTCGAGGCGGACCCGGAGACCGAGGCCATCGTGATGATCGGTGAGATCGGTGGCGACGCCGAGGAGCGCGCCGCGGACTTCATCAAGGCCAACGTCACCAAGCCGGTCGCCGGCTACGTCGCGGGCTTCACCGCGCCGGAGGGCAAGACGATGGGCCACGCCGGCGCGATCGTGTCCGGCTCGGCCGGTACCGCGCAGGCGAAGAAGGAGGCCCTCGAGGCCGCCGGGGTCAAGGTCGGCAAGACGCCGTCGGAGA
>CBIHNM010000166.1:0-9904 GCA_966211265.1 uncultured Pseudonocardia sp. | reverse complement strand
GCAAGTCCGGCGCGAAGGGCTCCGCACGCGGGTCCGGCGGGTCCGCACCGGACCCCGCGCGCTCCTCGCTGCGCGCCGCGCTCGGGCTGACCGCAGCCTCCACCGCGCTGCCCGGCAGCGGTCACCTCGCGCTGCGCCGGCGGCGCACCGGCGGGCTGATCCTGGGTGCGCTGCTGGCTGCCGTGGTCACGATCCTGGTGCTGGTGCTGGCCGTGCGCCGGTCCACCCTGCTGCAGAACCTGCTGTCCACGAGCACCCTGACCGGCCTGGCGGTCGTGCTGGGCCTCGGGGGCATCGGCTGGATCGCCCAGATCGCCCGCACCTACGCATTGGCCCGGCCCCGGAACCTCACGACGGTCAAGAAGGTCATCGGCACCGGTACCGCGGCACTGCTGTGCCTCACCGTCGCGGTCCCGTTCGGCTACGGCGTCGAGCTGCTGAACTCGCAGCGCACCCTGCTGAACTCGCTGTTCAAGGGCGGCGGCACGGACGCCGCGACGGCACTGGGCAAACCGCGCCTGAACATCCTGCTGCTGGGCAGCGACGCCGGGCCGGACCGCGCCGGGACCCGGACCGACTCGATGATGCTGGCCAGCATCGACACGAACACCGGCCGGACCACGCTGTTCAGCCTGCCCCGCAACATCCAGCGCGCGCAGTTCCCGCCGGGCTCGGCGATGGCCGAGAAGTTCCCGGAGGGCTTCCACGACCCGTCCCAGCCGCTGTCCGGGGACTACCTGCTCAACGCCGTCTACGCCTACGGCGAGCGGCAGCCCCAGGTCGCGCCGACCGGCCCGACGCCGTTCTCGGGTGTCAACCTGCTGCAGTCGACGATCTCCTACATGACCGGCCTGCCGATCGACTACTTCCTCGAGGTCAACATGGCCGGGTTCTCGTCGATGATCGACGCGGTCGGCGGGGTCACGGTGAACGTCGGCTCGGAGCCGATCCCGATCGGCGGTGTCACCGCGGGCGGCTCCTACGTCAAGCCGGACGGCTACATCCAGCCCGGCGTCCAGACCCTCAGCGGCACCGAGGCGCTCTGGTTCGCCCGCTCGCGGCGCAACGGCACCGACTACCAGCGGATGGGCCGGCAACGCTGCCTGATCCAGGCGGTGATCAACGAGAAGAGCCCGGCCGAGCTGCTGACCCGCTTCCAGGCGATCGCGGCCGCGACCAAGGACAGCGTCTACACCGACATGCCGCAGCAGGTGCTGCCCGCGCTCGCCATCCTGGCCGACGACGGCTTCCAGCTGGAGAGCATCGCGTTCGACCCGACGCTGCCGGACCCGAACGCCCCCGGCGGGCAGTTCGACACGGCCGACCCGGACGTGAGCTACATGCAGGAGGTCGTTCGGAAGGCGATCGCGGACCCACCGCCGCCACCGCCGCCCGGAGCGGCCCCGGCCGCCCCGGCACCGACGCCGTCGGCGAGCCCGGACTCGTCCTCGGAGTCCTCCTCGGGGTCCTCCTCGGGGTCCTCCGAGTCCTCGGAGTCGGCGAGCCCGACCCCGGCCCCCTCGGCCGCACCGGTGTCGGTGCAGGACGCCTGCGCGGGCGTGTCCGCCGCACCCGCGCCGGGCAGTGCGGGCGAACAGCAGTCCGACACCGAGGGCGCCGGTGACGACGCCGAACTGCCCTCGGCGATCACCCGCGACGACGGGAACTGACGCCTCGGCCGCCCACCGGCCCCGACCGGTGGGCGCCGCGGGTGCCCGGCGTACCGGACAGGGCCGGTCGGTGCGCACAATGGCCGGATGCGGATCACCCTCGCCCAGCTCGACTCCCGCCTCGGGGACGTCGACGCCAACGTCGACCGCGCCGAGAAGGTGATCACCGACGCCGCGGCGGACGGCTCCGACATCGTGATCTTCCCGGAGCTGTTCCTGTCCGGGTTCGGCGTCGGTGAGGTCGACGACGACGTCTCGATGACGCTGGACGACGAGCGCCTGGGACGGCTGGCCGACAAGACCCCCGGCGGTGTGCTGCTCTCGTTCCCGGAGGCGCAGGCGCACGGCCTGCACACCTACAACAGCGCCGCCTACTTCGAGGCCGGACAGCTGGTGCACGTGCACCGCAAGCTCTACCTGCCCAACTACTCGATCTTCGAGGAGCGCAAGCACTTCCTGCCCGGGCAGACCTCGCGGGCGTTCCCGGTGCGCGGCGGGAGGCACCGCGCGGCCACCCTGATCTGCAACGACGCGTGGCAGCCGCAGCTGGCGTTCCTGGCCACCCAGGACGGCGCGATGGTGATGCTGGTGCCCGCGGCCAGCGCCCAGTCGATGTTCCCGGAGCGCTACGACAGCCGCGACTACTGGCGCGGCATCACCCAGTTCTTCGGCCGGATGTACCAGCTCTACGTGGTGTTCGTGAACCGCGTCGGCGACGAGGGCAAGCTGCGGTTCTGGGGCGGCAGCCACGTCGTGGACCCGTGGGGCGAGGTGGTCGCCGAGTGCGTGGAGCACGAGGAGCACGTGCTCTCGGTCGACATCGACATCAACCAGGTCCGGCGGCGCCGACGCGACATCCCGCTGGTCCGCGAGGCCCGCCTGGGCCTGATCCGCCGCGAGGTCGACCGCCTCCTCGACGAGGGCGGCGACCTCTGACCCGGCCCCACCCGGTGTGGCACTCGTGCGGCATATGAGCCGCACCAGGACACCCATCCCGCAGGAGTGCCGCCCAGCCCGGCCGGGCTGACCGGCGGCGGGCGGCACTCATGACGCGCACGCACCGCACAGCGGAACTGAAGCCGCATGAGTGCGCCGCCACGGCGGTGCACTCAGGCGGTGGCGAAGGCGCCCAGGGTGTGGTCGGGGCGGATACCGGCGAAGGTGCGCCGCCAGATGCCGTAGTAGAGGAACTCCTCGTCGCTGCGCAGCGCCCAGCTGTGCTCGGGCTGTTCGGGGGTCCCGGCGATGTCGGCCGCGCGCGCCTTGCCCCGGGCCAGCTCGGCCAGCACGGTGCCGGCACCGGAGCCGTCGCCGAACTGTTCCTTACCCCGCCACAGCAGCTCCTCGGGCAGCCAGCCGGTGAACGCCTCGCGCAGGATCGCCTTCTCCGGGCGCCCGTCCGGGCACTGCTTCCACTCCGGGGGCAACGCCAGCGCCGTGCGGACCAGCGCGGAGTCCAGGAACGGCTCGCGGGCCTCCAGGCCGAAGTACATCGTGGTGCGGTCGCAGCGCTGCAGGTTCAGGTGGTGCAGCTGCTCGAGCGAGCGCACGAGCTCGGCGTGCAGGGCGTCCGGGTCGGCGTAGTCCTCGCCGTGGATGTAGGAGTAGCCGGCGAACAGCTCGTCGGCGCCCTCACCGGTGAGCACCACCTTGACCTTCTTCGACGCCTCCCGGGCCAGCAGCAGGTTGGGCACCGCGCTGCGGACCAGGGCCGGGTCGTAGTGCTCGATCACCGTGACGGCCTCGTCCAGCGCGGCGTCGATGTCCTCGGGGCCGACCACGATCTCGTGGTGGTCCGAGCCGATGTGCGCGGCGACCTTGCGGGCCGCGACCAGGTCCCCGGACCCCTCGGTGCCGACCGCGAACGTCGGCAGCACCTCGCCGCCGGCGTGGGCCTGCCGGGCGGCGATCGCGGCGACCAGCGCCGAGTCCAGGCCGCCGGAGAGGAACACCCCCACCCCGACGTCACTCATCATCCGGCGCCGGACCGCGGCGATCACGGCCTCGCGGACCTGGTCGAGCACGACGTTGTCCCACACCGGGTGCTCGGCGCGCCGGGCCGGCCGGACCTCGACCGGCACGGCGTCGGCGTAGCGCACCAGCCCCGACGACGGGCTCCACAGGCAGCCGGGCGGGAACGACTCCACGTGCGGGCGGTCGGAGACGTCGAAGGCGCGCAGCTCGCTGGCGAACAGCACGGTCGCGTCCGGGTCGGGGGAGGTGTAGGGGACGGAGTCGTCGCCCAGGTCGGCCGGGGGCAGCCAGTACAGCGGCTTCACGCCCATCGGGTCCCGCGCCACCAGCCCGCTGCCGTCGGTGCGGGCCATCGCGACGGCGAACATGCCGTTGAGCGACCCGACCGCGATCTGCCCGTCGCGCATCACCGCGTGCAGTGCGGCCTCGGTGTCCGACCCGGTGCGCACGGTGCCGTCCGGGAAGCCCGAGGAGATCCGCTCGTGGTTGTAGATCTCGCCGTTGCCCACGATCCAGGCGGACTCGGCCGCGTCGGCCATCGGCTGGTGCCCGCCGCTCACGTCCATGATCGACAGGCGCTGGTGGCCCAGCCACGCGGTGGCCTCGACGTGCACACCGGTGTCGTCCGGACCGCGGTGCGCGACCTTGCCGAGCATCCGCTCGTACTTGCCGGAGCGCCGGCCGTGGTCGATGTCACCGAATGCCGCGACGATCCCGCACATGCCCACCAGCTTCGCACGGTCGGAGGGACCCGGCCCGGCCTGCGCTGTGAGCTTGGGCATCGCCGAACCCCCGAATGGCCGGTCCCGTTTGCCCAGGCAGCGCGACGTTCGTACCGTCAACGGTCGGCCGGGTCGGTGTCGTCGAGGTTGTCGACCGGATCGGCCCCCGGGCACCCGTCGCGGAGGCCACCTCTCGGCCGGATCACCGGCGCGCGCAGGTGCGCGACGCGACTGAGGGGTGGACGACGTGACGACGGCAGGGCACAGCGACAACGGCGGCGCCGGCACCGGGCGCGGCGCCGACGCCGCGAGCGCCGGTTCCCACCAGCAGGGCCGGCACCGCGTCGTGATCATCGGCGGCGGTTTCGGCGGTGTCCAGACCGCGAAGGCGATGCGCCGGGCCGACGTCGACATCACCCTGATCGACCGCACCAACCACCACCTGTTCCAGCCGCTGCTCTACCAGGTCGCGACCGGGATCCTGTCCCCCGGCCTGATCGCGCCGGCCCTGCGGCGGGTGCTCAAGACCCAGCGCAACGTCCGGACGCTGCTGGCCGAGGTCGGTGACATCGACCTCGAGAACAAGCTCGTGCACGCCGCCGCCCCGGACGGCCAGCACATGGACCTGCCCTACGACACGCTCGTCGTCGCCGGTGGCGCGACGCACGCCTACTTCGGGCACGACGAGTGGGCCGAGCACGCCCCCGGCATGAAGACGATCGAGGACGCGCGCCTGCTGCGCAGCCGGATCCTCGGGGCCTACGAGCTGGCCGAGGTCTCCCAGGACCCGGCCGAGCGGGAGGCCTACATGACCTTCGTCGTGGTCGGCGCCGGCCCGACCGGGGTCGAGCTCGCCGGTCAGCTCTCCGAGCTGGCCCGCTACGTGCTGCCGCGGGAGTACCGCTCGATCGACACCCGCCAGGCCCGGATCATCCTGCTGGACGGGGCGCCGTCGGTGCTGCCGCCGTTCGCGAGGAAGCTGCAGAAGTACACCCACCGGACGCTCGCCGAGAAGGGCGTCGACATCCGGCTGAACAGCATGGCCACCCACATCGACGCCGACTCGATCACCGTGAGGAGCCCGAAGGGCGAGGAGCGGATCGTGGCCCGGACGAAGGTCTGGGCGGCCGGGGTGCAGGCCTCGCCGCTCGCGGCGATGCTGGCCAAGGCCACCGGTACCGAGGTCGACCGCGCCGGTCGGCTGGCCGTGGACCCGGACTGCAGCCTTCCCGGGCGGCGCGACGTCTACGCCATCGGCGACATGGTCTCCACCATCGACCGCCTCCCCGGTGTCGCCCAGGTGGCGATGCAGCAAGGCACCTACGTCGGCAAGCTGGTCACGGCGCGCAGCCGCGGCGACGACACGACGCCGGCCCCGTTCAAGTACTTCGACAAGGGCAGCATGGCCACCATCGGTGCCCGTGAGGCCGTCGCGGACGCGTTCGGCATCAAGGTCACCGGATGGCTCGGGTACCTGTTGTGGTGCTACATCCACGTGATGTTCCTGATCGGCTGGGGCAACCGGCTCGGCACGCTGTTCAACTGGGTGCGCTCGCTGCGCTACGCCCGCAACCGCGGCCACCGCCTGATCAGCGTCCGCGCCTCCTACGACGAGAGCGTCGCCGACGAGCACCACCGTGGTGCCGAGGACTTCGGACGCGACATCCCCGAGGGCCGGGTGTCCTGAACCCGACGGCCGTGACGGCGCCCTGACCTGCGGTGCCGCACCGTGCGCACCCGAGGGTTGCCGAGCGGGCCGGGGTCTGCGGCGAGCGGTCGCCGCGGGCCCGGAAACGGACCGAAACGGTCACGCGCCCGGGCCGCGGAGGCGCGCGACACGCCTTGAACTGGGGGTTCTCGCAGGTACCGAACACGGCTCTGCCAGTCTGTACGGCGATCCGCGAGTCGTATCATGCTCACCCGCTGCCGGGTGCGTGGAACCGAGAGGAGTTGTCAGCGATGGCACTGCCCACCCTGACCCCCGAACAGCGCCAGGAGGCGCTCAAGAAGGCGGCCGCCGCGCGCACCGCCCGCAAGGAGCTCCGCGACAAGATCGCGAGCGGCGAGGAGACCATCCCGTCGGTACTGGGCCGGGCCAAGACCGACCAGATCGTCGGCAAGACCAAGGTCGCGGACCTGCTCAAGAGCGTCCCGGGCTGGGGCCCCGCCAAGGTCACCAAGGTCCTCGAGGAGACCGGCATCGACGTGTCCCGTCGCGCCGCGGGCCTCGGCGACCGCCAGCGCGCCGCGCTGATCGAGAAGGTCGGCTGACCTCCGGCGGCACACCGATCCGGCCCGGCCCCGAGTTCGTGGGTCCGGGCCGGTGTCCTGTGCGGGTGCGGGTCCCGGACCGGTGAGCCCGGCGGGGTCGCCGCGAGCCGGTCCGGTCACGGGGCCACCACCTCCGGCAGGACCCGCACGGCGCGCAGGTGCGGCGGCGGGGCGGTAGACGTCGGCGACGAGCGTGACCCCGTCGCGCGTGGTCATCTCGACGGCGCCGTCGATCGTGGGGTGCACCCGCCCGACCCCAGGGGTGTTCGGCGGTGGCAGGCTGGGAGCGTGGAACGCCAGGTCGAGGTCGAGCCCGGAATGCACCTGTGGGTGCAGGACCTACCCGCCGAGCCCGCCTCCCCGGGTGCGCCGGAGCCCGCGGGTGCGCCGATCCTGCTGGTCATGGCGGCCGACCATCCGGGTCTGACCTGGCCGGACGCCCTGGTGGACCGGCTGCGCACCCGGCACCGGGTGATCCGTTACGACCACCGCGACACCGGCCGGTCCACGCACGCGTTCGAGGACCACCCCTACGACCTGGCCGACCTGGCCGGCGACGCGGTGACCGTGCTGGACGCGTGCGGCGTCGACCGGGCGCACGTGGTCGGGACCGGACTCGGCGGGACCCTGGCCCAGCTGCTGGCACTCGACCACCCCGACCGCCTGGCCGGCGCGGCACTGATGTGCACGACCGCGATGGAGGGCACCGACGACCCGCCGTTGCCCGGCCCGGCCCGCGACGTGGTGCGGATGCTGCAGGAGATGGCCGACCCGCGCGACGAGCGCAGCGAGCTCATCTGGCGGGTGGAGTACTGGCGGCGCCTCAACGGCGGCGGCGTGCCGTTCGACGGGCTGGAGTTCCGTGCGCTCGAGCAGCGGCTGATCGCCCATGCCGGCCGGTCGGACGCCCTGGCCGTGCACGCACAGGCCGACCCCGTCGGTCTCGACCGCGGTGACGAGCTCTGCACGGTCACCGTGCCGACGATGGTGATCGAGGCCCCGGAGGACCCGGTCCACCCGCCCCCGCACTCCGCGCACCTGGCCGAGCGGATCGGCCCGGCCGCGCGCCTGGTCCGGGTCCCGGGGATGGGGCACGCGCTGCCGTCGTCGGTCGTCGTGCCGGTGGCCGAGGCGCTGCTCGCCCACGCCGCGGCCGCCGAGGGCGCGCTGCGCCGCTGACGTGCCCTCGACACCTCCGGCCCCGCTCCATCGCGGACCGTTCCTGTCCGCGAGGTGCGCCAGAGTGGGGTCATGACCGCACCGGCGAGCCGCCAGATCCAGATCACCGTCGACGCGCACGACCCGCGAGGGCTGTCCACCTTCTGGCGTGACGTCCTGGGCTACGTCCATCCCGGGCCGCCCGGGGTCGATCTCGCCGAGGGCGCCGACCCGCTGGCCGCGTGGGACGAGTTCCTCGCCCGGATCGGGGTGCCGGAGGGCGAGCGCAACACCAGGTCGGCCATCGAGGACCCGCACGGGCACGGTCCGCGCCTGTTCTTCCAGCAGGTGCCCGAGGCCAAGGTCGCGAAGAACCGCCTGCACCTCGACGTGCGGGCGGCACCCGGCGCCCACGGCGAGGAGCGGATGGCGGCGCTGGAGGCCGAGTGCGCCCGCCTCGTCGCCCGAGGAGCGACTCGGGTCCGTCGCGAGGACCCCGCTCCCCCGCTGGCCGCGGGCCACATCGTGATGACCGACCCGGAGGGCAACGAGTTCTGCCTGGACTGACCTCGACCTAGCCCGCCCACCGGTACCGGCGCTCCGGCCGGCCGGTGCCGCCGTAGCGGAGGCGGACGGTCGCGGCGCCGGTGCCGACGAAGTGTTCCAGGTACCGCCGCGCGCTGACCCGCGACAGCGCCGCAGCCTCCGCGCACTGGGTCGCGGACAGGTCCTCGCCCGCGTGCTCGCGCAGCACCCGGGCGACCAGCTCGGCGGTCGGCGTCGTGAGTCCCTTCGGCAGGCGCTCGGGACCGGCGCCGGCGGTCGGCGCCGCGCCGCCGAAGAGGCGGTCGATGTCGTCCTGCCCGGCACGGCCCAGCCCGCCGAGTTCGCGGCGCATCCGCATCGCGCGCCGCACCTGCTCGCCGAGCGCGGCCGAGTCGAACGGCTTGACCAGGTAGTGCAGGGCGCCGCCGTGCAGGGCCGCGGCGACCGTGTCGGCGTCGTCGGCGGCCGTCACGACCAGCACGAACGGGTCGTCGGCGGCCCCGGTGCGCAGCCCGCGCAGCACGTCGATGCCGGACATGTCGGGCAGGTACACGTCGAGCAGCACCAGGTCCGGGCGCAGCCGTCCGGCCAGCTCCAGGGCCTCGCCGCCGCGGTGCGCGACCCCGACGACGGTGGCGTCGCGGACCCGTTCGACGTAGCCGGAGTGCACGCGCGCCACCATGAAGTCGTCGTCGACGACCAGCACCCTCACGGCCGCACCGCCTCGCGCTCGGTCACCGGGGCCAGCGGCAGCGTCGCGGTGAACTCCGCCCCGCCACCGGGGACGGCACCCTCGGTGGCGTTGCGCAGCGTGATCCCGCCTCCCCGGCGCAGGCACGCCTGTCGCGCCAGCGCCAGGCCGAGCCCCCGTCCACCGGGGACACCGCCGCCGGGCCCACCGCGGTCGTGCTGGGCCGCCTTCGTGCTGAACCCGTAGCGGAACACCTCCTCCACCAGCTCGGACGCCACTCCCGGCCCGGAGTCGCGCACCCGCACCTCCACCGCCTCCCCCGGGCCCCGCCCGGCGTCGAGGCCGATCTCCACCCGGCCGGGTCCGGGCGCGCCGGCCGCCGCGTCGACCGCGTTGTCGATCAGGTTCCCGAGCACCGTGACCAGGTCCGCGGACAGCTCGGGGTCGCGGCCGGGATCCACTGCGGGCAGCCGCGTCCGCGGGGCGAACACCAGCTCCACCCCGCGCTCGGCGGCCTGGCTGGCCTTGGCCACCAGCAGCGCGGCGGCGGCCGCGTCGCCGACCCGGCCGACGACCTCGCGGCGCCACGCCTCGGACGCCGCCACGATGCCGGCCACGAAGCGTCGTACCTCGTCGTGGCAGCCCAGCTCGGTCAGCCCGGCGATGGTGTGCAGGCGGTTGGAGAACTCGTGCGCCTGCGCGCGCAGCGTGTCGGTCACCGTGCGGGAGGCGTCGAGGCGGTGTTCCAGGGCGGCCAGCTCGGTCCGGTCCCGCAGGGTGACCACGGCGCCGACGCCCCGGCCGTCGACCTGCACCGGCATCCGGTTGAGCACCAGCGCCCGGGCGTCGCGCAGCACCAGCTGGTCCTCCCC
>CBIHNM010000165.1:0-9906 GCA_966211265.1 uncultured Pseudonocardia sp. | reverse complement strand
CGGCACGACAGGCCTCCGCGAACTCCGAGGCCGGGCGCCCGTCGCCCAGGGCCAGGACGGCCGCGCGCACGCGGTCGGCGGTGGCGTCGTCGGCGACCCGGCCGATCGTCCCGCGGAACTTCTCCTCGATCTCGGCGTTGGTCAGCGGGCGCTCCTCGTGGCCGCGGTTGACCTGCTCGCGGTGGGTCAGGACCCGCCCGTCGGCCAGCTCGATCTCGACGGCGCCGGAGTAGGCCGCCGGGAACGCGCTGTCCGGGTCCTCACGCACCCGGACCTTCTGCGCCAGCGCGAGGATCCCGGCGTCGGCGAGCGCGTCGTCCTCCAGCTCGGCGAGGGTGAACCGGCCGCGGTGCAGCGACGCGGCGACCACGAACGGCAGGCTGAACTTGGCGTCGTACTCGTCGCGCGGGGCCCACTTGGCGGCCTCCGGCTCGCAGACGACGCGGCCGGGCACCGGGTGGATCGCGCAGCGGATCTCGGTGACGTCCCCGGCCCGGATCCGGTGCTCGTCGCGCAGCAGGAGCACCGCGTCGGCGAACGCGTGGATGAAGTGGCAGATCGGGTACGGCTTGACCGCGGTGCGCATCAGCTCCCACGTCGTGCCCAGCCCGGCGGCGACCGCCTCCGGCTGTGTCTCCCGCCCGGACAGGTGCGTGGCGTAGAGCCCGAACCGTCCCTCGTAGACGGCGGGCGGCCCGCTCCAGCCGGCCTTGGCGAAACTCGCCGCGGTCAGCCCGGACATCGCCGCCCAGCCCGGGTGCAGGCGCTTGGTCCAGGACCCGTCCTCGAGGAACTCCAGCAGCCCGGCCGACATCGACCCGACGACGCCCTGCGCCGCGGCCAGCGCGGCCGCGTCCAGGCCGGTGACCTTGCCGGCCGCCATGGCCGCGCCGAACGCGCCGGCCACCGCCGTCGGGTGGAACCCGACGTCGTGGAACGCGCCGGCCCCGCCGAGCCCGACCCGGGCCGAGACCTCGACGCCGAGCACGTAGGCCAGCAGCAGGTCGGAGGTGCTCGCCCCGGTCGCGACGGCAGCGGACAGCGCGGCCGGCAGCGCCGCGGCGCTGACGTGGGTGACGGCCGGGATGTGCGTGTCGTCGAAGTCCATGCCGTGGATCAGCACGCCGTTCAGCACGGCGGCGTCGCGCGGGCTGAGCCGGTCCGCCATGCCCAGCACCGGGTGCTGCCCGCCGCCGAACGCGGCCAGCGCGTCGCGGGCGACGGCCGGGAACCCGTAGGCGGTGGACGCGAACGCGAGTCCGACCGCGTCGAGCACCAGGTAGCGGGCGCGCTCGAGCACCTCGGCCGGGACGTCCTCCGGTGCGGCACCGGCCACGAACTCGCCGACCTGCCCGGCAAGGGGCCTACGGGTCGAGCTCTGCGGCGTCTCGGGGGCGATCGTCACGGGTCCTCCTCGGAGTGGGACGACGATACGTCGGACATTTCCTGACCGGAAGGGTTCAGCGGATCCGGTCGGTGATCGGCGGGGTGCGCCGGTGGTGGTCGGTGCGCTCCTGGAACCAGGCGGCGACGGCCAGCGCGACACCCTCGCCGTGCGGCGGGGCGATCAGCTGGGCCGAGACCGGGCAGCCGTCCGGGGCGAACCCGGTGGGCAGCGCGAGCCCGGGTGCCCCGGTGAGGTTGCCGAGCATCGTGGAGCGCGACTGCGCGGCATAGAGCGGGTGCTCGACGCCGTCGACGCGCACCGTGCAGTCGGGCAGCACCGGCGCCGTGGACGGTGTCGTGGGCACGACGACGAGGTCGGCACCGGCGAACACGGCGTCCAGCTCGGCCTGCAGCTCGACCCGGAACTGCAGGGCCCGGAGCAGGTCGGCCGCGGGCGTGGTGATGCCTTGGCTGATCCGGCGCACGGTGACCGGGTCGTAGTCGTCCCAGTGCTCGGCGTCGAACCGGTGCAGGGCCGCGGCCTCGGCGAACACGACCTGGTAGCCGATCGGCAGCGCGGCCGCCGCGGACGGGATCTCGCCCGGCACGACCGTCGCGCCGCCGGCCTCGAGCTCGGCGACCAGCGCGGCGAGGCCGTCGCGCACGGCGCCGTCGCACAGCTCGGTGAGGTAGCCGCCGGGCACGGCGACCCGGAGCCCGGCCAGGTCGGCCGGGAGCTCCGGCGGGGTGAACGGGGCGAGCTCGCCGACCCGGGCGTCGGACCCGTCCGGGCCGCGCAGCAGGGACAGCAACAGCGCCGTGTCCCGGGCGCTGCGGGCCAGCGGGCCGACCGTCTCGGTCGTCCAGGACAGCGGGACGACACCGGTGCGCGGCACCGTTCCGGCCGTCGGCTTGAGCCCGGTCAACCCGCACCAGGCCGAGGGCAGCCGCACCGACCCGCCGACGTCGGTGCCGATCCCGAACGGCACCACCCGGGACGCGACGGCCGCCGCCGTCCCGGTCGACGACCCGCCGGCCCAGCGCCGGGTGTCCCACGGGTTGCGGCACGCCCCGGTGAGCCGCGGGTGCGGGCCACCGACGGCGAACTCGGTGGTGGCGTCCTTGGCGACCGCGATCGCCCCCGCGTCCTCCAGCCGCGCGACGACGGTCGCCGACCCGGCCGCCGGGGTGTGGCCGCGGCGCAGGGAACCCGCCGTGGTGGGCACTCCGGCCAGGTCGAGGACGTCCTTGACGGTGAACGGCACGCCCTCCAGCGGGCGCGCGGTGCCCTCGGCCCAGCGGCGGTCGGACTCGGCCGCGAGCCGGATGGCGCGGTCGCCGAGCAGCGCGATCGTGCAGTTCAGCTCCCGGTGCGCGCGCTGCAGGCGGACCAGTGCGGAGGAGACGACGTCGCCGGGGCGGGCGCGGCCGGACCGGTAGGCGGCGAGCAGCCCGGTCGCGTCGAGATCGAGCGGGTCACGCCCGGTCGGATCGGACCCGGCGGTCGCGGGCCCGGCCGGACGCGGGGCCCACGACGGCGACCTGCCGGCCCGGTCCCGGACCCAGCGGTCCCCGCGCGCCGGGTCGGCGCCGTCCGGGTCGACCGGCCGTCCGCGCAGCGCGGCCGCGGCCGTCTCCGCGCCGCTGACCGCGGTGTGCATGTCCGTGATCTGCGCGGCGTCGAGACGGAAGCCCAGACGTACGGCCTGGGCGCCCAGCTCCGCCGGCCCCGGCACGGTCACCTGATCGTCGACTTTCCGGCCAGCAACGCCTTCGCGACGACGCCGCGCAGCACGTCGTTGGTGCCCTCGCCGATCGACATCAGCGGGGCGTCGCGGTAGAGACGCTCCACCTCGAACTCGGTGGAGTAGCCGTAGCCGCCGTGGATGCGCATGGCGTCGGTGGCGCACTCCAGCGCCGCCTCCGAGGCGAAGATCTTCGCCATCCCGGACTCGGTGTCCATCCGGACGCCGTCGTCCATCCGCGACGCCGCCCAGTAGGTCATCAGGCGGGCGGCCTGCAACTTGACCGCGATCTCGGCCAGGCGCATCTGGACGGCCTGGAAGTCGCCGATGGGGTGACCGAACGCCTCCCGGTCGCGGGCGTAGGACAGCGCCTCGTCGTAGGCCCGCTGGGCGATCCCGACGCTGCGCGCGGCGATGTTGATCCGGCCGGTCTCCAGCGACGACAGCGCCTGCTGCAGACCCCGGCCCTCGACGCCGCCGAGAAGCTGCGACGACGGCACCCGGACGCCGGTGAGCACGACCTCGCAGGACTCGGTGCCCTTGTAGCCGAGCTTGCCGATGTCCTGGGTGACCTCGAAGCCGGGCGAGTCGGCCGGGACCAGCAGGATGCTCATGCCGCGGTGCGCGGGCTCGGCGTGCGGGTCGGTCTTGACCAGCACCGGCAGCGGGTCCGCGTGCCGCGCGTTGGTGATCCACATCTTGGTGCCGTCGACGATGTAGTCCGCGTCCGCGCCGGGCCCGTCGCGGCGTGCCGTGGTGCGGATGCCCTGCAGGTCGGTGCCGGCGCCGGGCTCGGTGAGCGCGATCCCGGTCCGGCGTTCGCCGGTGGCGAGCTGGGGCAGGTAGGCGTTCTTCTGCTCCTCGGTGCCGTGCCTGGCGAGCATCCAGCAGGTCACCGAGTGGCTGCCGAGGATCCCGGCGATGCCCATCCAGCCCCGCGAGATCTCCTCGAACGTGAGCGCGAACGAGACCGTGTCCGCGGCCAGCCCGCCGTACTCCTCGGGCACGGCGAGCCCGAACAGGCCCAGCTGCCTCATGCCGGTGACGATCTCGGTCGGGTACCGGCCGGAGTGCTCCCACTCCCGCGCGACCGGCACGATCTCGGAGTCCACGAACGAGCGCAGCGTGTCCCGGTAGAGCCGCTGCTCGTCGCTGAGCCGGAAGTCCATCACTTCTCCCCGAGGGCGCCGGCCGCGCGCAGCGCGGCGATCCTGTCGTCGTCGTAGCCGAGGCCGCGCAGGACCTCGTCGGTGTGCTCGCCCATCGCCGGGGCGGCGCGGGTCGGTGCGCGGTCGTCGCCCGGCGGCCCGACGCGCACCGGCGAGCGCAGCGACCGGACCGTCCCGAACGTCGGGTGCGCGGTCTCGGCGATCAGCGCCCGCTCGAGCGTGTGCGGGTCGGTCAGCGCACCGGCCACGTCGTTGATCGGCGCGCACGGGATGGACGCGGCGTGCAGCGGCGCCAGCCAGTCCGCCACGGTCCGGCCGCGGAAGATCTCCTCCAGGATCGGCAGGATCTCGTCGCGGTGGTCGTTGCGGTCGGCGAAGGTGGCGAACCGCGGGTCGGTGGCGAGGTCCGGGCGGTCCAGCACGGCCGTCAGGCGCTGCCAGAACTTCTCCTTCGGCGCGGCGACCACCAGCCAGCCGTCGGCGGCTTCGAACGCCTGGAACGGGATCAGCGACGGGTGCGCGGAGTGACGGGTGCGGGCCGGCTCGTATCCGGCCGTCATCTGCCAGGTGCCCGGGTAGGTCAGCAGGCTGACCGCGGTGTCGTACAGGCTGACGTCGCAGTCGGTCCCCTCCCCGTCGCGGCGGGCCGCGTGCACGGCCGCGAGCAGCGACAGCGCCGCGACGTACCCGCCGGAGAAGTCGACGAGCGAGAGCCCGGTCTTCTGTGGCGGCCCGCCGGGCTCCCCGGTCAGCGACATCCACCCGCCGAGGGCCTGCAGCACGTAGTCGTAGCCGGGCTCGCCCGAGCGCGGCCCGGTCATCCCGAACCCGGTCAGCGAGCAGCAGACGATCCGCGGGTTCACGTCCTTGAGGTCCGCGTAGCGGATGCCGAGCTTCTCCGGCACGTCGCCGCGCAGGTTCGAGTAGACGGCGTCCGCGGTGCGCACCAGGTCGTGGAACACCTCGCGGCCCTCGGCGGTACGGATGTCGAGGGTGATCGAACTCTTGTCCCGGTTGAAGGACTGGAAGAACAACGAGTCTCCGCCGGAGGCGTAGGGCGGGATGCTGCGCCCGACGTCGCCGCCGACCGACGGGTCCTCGATCTTCACGACGTCCGCGCCGAGCTCGGCGAGGTGCATCGTGCCGAACGGGCCCGCGCCGTACTGCTCCAGCGAGACGATCCGGACGTCCTCCAACGGCCTCACGCGCCCTCCAGCGTCAGCGGTGTGGCGGCCTGCGGGAACAGCGACGGCGCCGCGTCCGCGCCGCGCCGGTGCACGTAGAACGACCGCGTGAAGGACAGCACCTCGACCGCGTCCTGGTTCAGCGTCCGCGTCCTGACCGAGACGATGCCGGCCTGCGGCCGGGATCCCGACCCGCGCATCGCCAGCACGATCGACTCCGACCAGATCGTGTCGCCGACGAACACCGGGGCGGTCAGCCGCAGCTCGTCCACGCCGAGGTTGGCGAACGCGTTCTGCGACGTGTCGGCAACCGACTGGCCCATCGCGATCGCGATCGTCAGCGGCGAGGCGACCAGCATCCGGCCGAACTCCGAGGATGCCCCGACCTGCGCGTTGAAGTGGGCCTGGTTGGTGTTCATCGTCAGCAACGTGAACCAGGTGTTGTCCGCCTCGCTGATCGTCCGCCCGAGCGGGTGCTGGTAGACGTCACCGACCTCGAAGTCCTCGTAGAACCGTCCCTGCCAGCCCGGCCGCACCGCCATGCCCGTGTCACTCCCTCGATCGACCCACCGCTGACGCTAAAACGTCTGATGTTTTTGGTCAACGGGTCGCGGCGCCGTGCTCGACGTCCTCCAGCCGTCGGTTCGTGGTCCGCTCGCCCCACACCCGCATGACGACGCCGAGCAGCAGCGCGGCGATCGCGGGGTAGACGTAGACCGCGACCAGCCCGCCGATCACGCCGGCGAGACGCCCGGCTCCGTTGGCCACCCCGGAGCCGAGGCCGCGCAGGTGCAGCGGACGCCGGCCGAACCGGTCGGACAGCCCCGGGGCCGCCGGCATCGGTGTCGGCAGTCACATCGGCCGTAAATGTCTGACTGTTTACTGGCAAGCGCTGCGGGGCCGGTCCAGAGTGGGCGGCGTCGCTCTCTGCAGGCGCACCGGGGTGATGTCGGATGATTGACCGGCGGGCCCTTGCGGCCCGCTCCGCGCGGGTACGCTGCGCGGGCCATCCACGACCGGCCCGGAGCGTGAGCCCATGTCGCCCAGCCAGGAACCCGGCACGGCGGCCGCCGGGACACCGGAGGCACCCGTGCCCGGCGCCCCGGCAGCCGACCACGTGGTGCCCTCCGCCCGGCTGCGGGTGCAGCGCGTCCGCCCGGCCTACCGCCAGGTCGCCGACGACCTGCGGGGGCAGATCATGCGCGGCGCCGTCGCGGCCGGCGAACGGCTGCCCAGCGAGCCCGACCTCGCCGTCGCGTTCGGGGTCAGCCGCAGCACCGTGCGCGAGGCCCTCCGCGTGCTGGCCAGCCAGCACCTGATCGAGACCCGGCGCGGGGTGCGCGGCGGCTCGTTCGTCGCCGCGCCGGACCCGGCCCGGGTCGTGGAGGACGTCGGGGGCGCGCTCGGCGTGCTGGTCACCACCCCGCACCTGAGAATGGAGGACCTGCTCGAGGCCCGCCTGCTGCTCGAGCCCGCGGCCGCCCGGCTGGCCGCCCAGCGCGCGGACGCCGACACCGTCGAGGCGGTCCGGGTCGCGGCGGAGGCGCCGCGCGACCCGGACGACCCGAGCGGCGTCGTCCCGCACCTGGACTTCCACACCACGGTGCTGATGGCCACCGGGAACCTGATGTTCACGATGATGGGCCAGCCCGTGCACGACGTGCTGCGCACCCAGCTCGACCGCGACCGCGTCGCGCGCAGCGAGTGGGACGAGGTCGACGAGTGCCACCGGGTGATCGCCGGGCACATCGCGGCCGGGCAGGACGTCGCCGCGGAGGAGGCGATGCGCGAGCACCTGCTGGAGCTGCGCGTGCTCTACCGCCGCGCGGCGCGCTGGCGGAGCCCGGAGCGTTAGGGCTCACACGTCGTTCAGCGCCTTGCGCGGGATCGCCGGGGCGTCGGTGCCGATGAGGTCGCGCGGTACCCGGCGGGCGAACTCGACCACGTTGCCCGCCAGCCGCCGCAGCTGCTCCCGGATGCCCTCGTCGACGAGCTCGCCCGCCGAGAAGTGACCGTTGTTGGCGTATACCGCACCGGGCACGGCGTAGGCGCGGAAGAAGCCGACCAGTGGCTTGAGCTCGTGCTCGATCGCCAGGAAGTGGTGGTCGGTGCCGCCGGTGGCGACCAGGCCGACCGGCTTGCCCTCCAGGGCGTCGTTCGGCAGGACGTCGAACAGGTTCTTCAGCCGCCCGGTGTACCCGCCGCGGTACATCGGGGTACCGACGACCAGGGCGTCCGCCGCGACGACCCGGTCGATGACCGTGCGCGTGTCGCCCTCGTAGGTCGCCGGGTCCCGGCCGTCGCTGAACTGCACGTCGTGCTCGCGCAGGTTGAGGGTCTCGGCGGTCACCTCCGGGTAGGCCCCGGCCTGCTCGATCGCGGTCTGCACCGCGATCAGGGTCTTCGACGCCACCGACGGACTTCCCGAGATGCCCAGAACCAACATCGACCCGACGTTAGTTCGGCGCGGCCTCCCGTGCCCGGTGCGGGGGCCGCGACCGCTCAGTCCACCCGCAGCGCCCTGCGCATGATCTTGCCGGTGGTGGTGCGCGGCAGCTCGCCGAGGAACTCGATCTCGCGCGGGACCTCGTGCGGCGCCAGCCGGGACCGCACGTGCGCGCGCAGCTCGTCGGCCAGCTCGTCGGAGGCGGTGACGCCGGGCCGGACGACGACGAACGCCTTCGGCACCTGCCCGCGCCGCTCGTCCGGCACACCGATCACCGCCGCCATCGCCACCGCGGCGTGCCCGCCGAGGCTCTGCTCGATCTCGCCCGGACCGATCCGGTAACCGGCGGAGTTGATCACGTCGTCCTTGCGGGACTCGAACCAGACGTAGCCCTCGGCGTCCTGGCGGGCGAGGTCACCGGTGAGCAGCCAGTTCCCGTGGAACTTCGCCGCCGTGGCTTCCGGGTTGCGCCAGTACTCCAGCATCGTCGACGGTGTCCGGCGGTCCACGGCGAGCTCGCCGACGGCGTCGAGGACCGGCTCGCCGTCGTCGTCGAGCACGGCGGCGACGAACCCGGGCAGGGCCTTGCCCAGCGAGCCGGGCCGGACGGGGTAGGCCGAGGCGCAGTTGCCGACGCACGCGTTGAGCTCGGTCTGTCCGTAGCCCTCGTTCACCGTGGCGCCGAAGAACTCGTCGCTCCACGCCAGCAGGTCCGCGCCGAGCGCCTCGCCGCCGGAGGCGACCGCGCGGAACGCGAACCCGCCGCCCTCGATGCCCGATGCCCGGATCACCCGCAGGGCGGTGGCCGGCAGGAGGGTCAGCGTCACGGCGAACTCGCGCATCAGCCAGACGGCGCGCTCGGCGGTGAAGGCCGGTTCCCGGTCGACCACCACCGGCACGCCGTAGAACCAGGCCGGGACCAGGATGTCCATGATCCCGGCGATCCACGCCCAGTCCGCAGGCGACCACAGCACGTCGTCGGGCTGCGGGAAGAACTCGTAGATCGTCTCGAACGCGACCAGGTGCCCGAACACGATCCGGTGGGCGTGCAAGGCGCCCTTCGGGTCGCCGGTGGTGCCCGAGGTGTAGATCAGGAACGCCGGGTCCTCGGCCGCCGAGTCCACCGGTGTGAACTCCGGCGACGCCGCGGCGAGCGCCGCCTCGTAGGAGCCCTCGCCCGCGCCGCCGATCACCAGCATCGGTACCGCGTCCCCGCCGTCGTCGAGGGCCTCGCGGACCTTGGCCGCGTTCGCCGATGCCGTCACCACGGCCTTCGCCCCGCCGTCGCGCAGCCGGTAGCGCAACGCGTCCGGGCCGAACAGCGACGACAGCGGCAGTGCGATCGCACCCATCCGGAACATCGCGACGAACCCGACGCCGGTCTCGAACGACGCCGGGCTGACCAGCCCGACGACGTCACCGGGGCCGATGCCGAGTGCGGTCAGGGCGTTGGCCAGGCGGTTCGACGACTCGGTGAGCTCGCCGAACGTGTGGTCGCGCGAGGTGCGGTCGACCTCGACGACGGTCAGCGCGCGGGCGTCGGGGTCCTGCCGGTCCGCGCAGGCCACCCCGAGGTTGAACCGCTGCGGGATGTCCATCGTGGCGAAGTCGACCTGCCCCCAGAGCTCCTCGTAGCTCCCGGCCGGATGCAGTAACGGACGCTCCATGACGACTCCCGCTGGCCCGCGACGACGAGGACCCCGACCAGGGTAGGTCGGCCGCCGCCGGGCGGACAGCCCCGTCCGGCGGGCGGCGGGCCGGCGGGTCTCACCCGCCCGGTGCCGCGCTCCGGCGTGCTACCGACTGGTGCCCGGCGCCGGTAGCGTCCCGGACATGTGTGACGAGCCCGGGCATCCGGGCGCCGCGGCCCTCGCGCTGGCCGCGCCGCGGCCGGCCGAGGGCGCCGCCCTCGACCCGATCGCCCGCGAGCCGGGCGCCGAGCTCGAGCTCACCGTGCTCACCGACACCAGCGCAGA
>CBIHNM010000164.1:0-9984 GCA_966211265.1 uncultured Pseudonocardia sp. | reverse complement strand
TCATCCGGCGGCGGCCCAACGGCGAGTTCATCGAGGTGCACCAGCCGCTGGCCGGGATCGACGCGCACGGGCATCCCCGCGAGCTGGAGTACCAGGGCGCGCCGGTGCCCAAGCGGATGAACCAGCTCGGGTCGGCGGGGAGCCCGCTGTCGGGAACGCTGCTGCGCCCGGACCCGACCGACGAGACCGTCCGGCTCGAACGGGCCCGCCGGGAGGAGCACGAGCGCGAGCTCGAGGCCCGCGACGAACGTCGGCAGCTGGCCGGTCGGCCCGACGCCGGTCGACCGCAGGACCCGACCGGGTAGACCGCCGGGGTCAGGCGTACCGGGACCCCAGCGGTGCGTAGTCCTCCCAGGCCGGGAGCGCCTCGCCGGACAGGCTCGCGCCGAACCGGTCGAGGTACCAGTGCCAGCCGGGTCCGGCATCGGCCGGGGAGAACCCCGCCGGCAGCGTCTGGCTGAACCGCAGCACCGTGCCACCGGAGGGCGTGCCGTGCAGGGTCACGACGATCTCCCACGGGGCCGTGCCGTCCTCCTCGATCGACACCGAGAGCCGGTCCGGCGGGTCGCACTCCACGATCCGCACCGAGGCGGGTGGTCCGCCCGAGTCCTCGGCACTGGTCATCGTGAGCGTCACGACGCCGCCGGGCCGGGCGTCGCCGGCGAACGAGCCGAACCAGCGGGCCAGCCGATCGGACTCGGTCAGCGCGGGCCACACCCGAGCCGGTGGGTCCGGGTACTCGCGCCGGAAGGTCAACGTGTCCCGCCCGTCGGGCTCGCGGGTGACCACGCCGTCGGGTGTGTCGACCGTCGTCATCGGTGCCCCGTCCCGGTCGGGGGAGTGTGGCGGGCGGCGCGGTGGCGACCGTCCGGATCGGTGTTGATGGCGATCATCTCGGGATGCTCCTCGGTCCGGTGTCGGATGGGCTCGTGCGACGCTCGCGACGCCCACGGGCGAGTTCCGTGCCGAGCGCGTCCAGGCGCTGCGTCCAGAACCCGCGCACACCCGCGAGCCAGTCCTCCGCGGCGGCAGGCCCCGCCGGGTCGACGGCGTAGATCCGCCGCGTCCCCTCCGGCCGGACGGTGGCAAACCCGTTGTCGCGCAGCACTTTCAGATGTTGGGAGACGGCGGGCTGGGTGATCCCGAACTCGCCGGAGATCACGCCGACGACATCGCCGGAGCTCCGCTCGCCGGTGGCCAGCAGCTCCAGGATCCGCCGCCGGACCGGGTCGCCGAGGACGTCGAACGCGTGCACCTGCTCAGATTAAGCAGAAACTTATATAAGTCAAGGCCGATAAGATGGGCCGAGGGCGCGGCGGTGGACGGGTCTGCCGCCGGGTCAGTACTCGTAGGCGTCCGGCGGTGCCGGGACGGGCGTGACCTGCGAGACGGTCAGGTCGGGGACGTAGCGGTCGGCCGCGTTCCCGGTGCCGGGCACGACCGTCCCGCGGACCTGCAGCCACCGGTCGCCGGAGTCGGGCACCAGCTCGCCCGGGCTCCGGCCGTCGGGGGGCGTGCCGCGCAGGCGGAGCATCGACGGGCGGGCGTCGGCGGCACAGCAGCTGATCCGCATCCGGGCGAGCACGGTGTCCCCGTGCCGGCGGGCGAGGAACCCGGTGACGACGACCTCGCGCCCGGCCACCGAGTGCGTGTCGTCCCAGACGGCCCGGTCGACCACCTCGCCGAGCCCGAGCGCGAGCGTGCCGCCCGGTAGCGGGGGATAGAGGTCGCCGCTGCGGACACTGCCCCCGCTCGTGCGGTTCACCGCGTCGGCGCCGAGTGCCGGCGGTGCGACGAGCGCGATCACCAGGACCGGCAGGAGCAGCAGCCACGGCGCGTGCGACCGGTCGCAGTCGTGACCGTCCCCGGTGGCGTGGGCGTGCCCGCGCAGGTCGCGCGTCGCCCCGAACACGGCGAGCCCGACCGCCACCACCCCGGCCGCGATCACCAGCCAGCGGTGGCCCGGGCGGACGTAGCGCAGCACCGACTCGTCGGCGCAGACCCGCAGCAACACCGCGCCGAGCAGCAGGAGCAGGGCGTGCTGGGTGTCGCGCCTCACCGGACGCCGCCGAACACCAGCAGCCCCGCACCCACCGCGGCCGAGACCGCGACGACGAACGTGGCCGGGGCGAACCGCAGCGTGAACGCCCGGCCGAACGTGCCGGCCTGCAACGCGACCAGCTTCAGGTCCACCGCCGGGCCGACGACCAGGAACACCAGGCGGGGCAGCAACGGCAGCATCGCCAGCGACGAGGCGACGAACGCGTCGGCCTCGCTGCACAGCGACAGCACCACGGCCAGCACCGCCATCGCGGCGATGCCCAGCAGTACCCGGCCGGCGAGCGCGTCCAGCCACTCCGGTGGCACGAGCACCCGCAGGGCCGCCGCGGCCACGGCCCCGACGACCAGGAACGCCCCGGCCGAGACGAGGTCCGCCCGTGCCGTCTCGGCGACCACCACCCAGCGGTTGCGCGCGGGCCCGGCCACGGCGGGAGCCAGCCGCCGGGTGATCCACTCGCTGCGCCCGGCCCGTTGCCATGCCCAGCCCATCACGCACGCGGTGGTCAGCGATCCGAGGAACCGCGCGCCGACCATCTCCGGCGCGTCCGGGAACGCCGTCGCGGTCGCCACCAGCACCACCGGGTTCACCGCGGGGGCCGCGAGCAGGAACGTCAACGCCGCCGCCTCCGGTGCGCCCTGCCCGATGAGTCGCCGCGCCACCGGCACCGACGCGCACTCGCAGCCGGGGAGCACCATCGCCGCCGCCCCGGCGACCGGCACCGCGACACCCGTGCGGGACGGCAGCACGCGGCGCAGCACCACCGGCGAGACGAACCCCGCGATCAGCCCGGACAGCAGCACCCCGAGCACCAGGAACGGCAGCGCCTGCAGGCAGACGGCGACGAACACCGTCGCCGCGGTGCGCAGGCCCGGCGCGTCGAACGCGTCGGCGATCAGGGACCGGGCCAGCACGGCGGCGAGCAGCACGGCGCAGAACACGTGCAGCGACGTGACCCGTGGGCGGGGCCGGGCGAGGGTCGTCACGGCGCGCATCCTGGCACCGGGCGCCGGGCCCGCACGCCGGATCACCGCGCCGGTTCCCGATCGGGATCGGGCGGTCCCGGCGGCGGGCGGTTCGATCACATGCCGGCAGCGGGCGGGGAGTCGTTGTCCAGGACGACGTCGGCCCGCTCGGGGGTGCGCTCCGCGGCGGCGAGGCGCTGCTCCTGCTCGGCCCACCGATCCCGGAAGGGCGCGTACCCGGCCCAGTCCCGCCGCGCGCGCAACCGCCGTTCCCGCTGCCCCGCGGAGGCCTCGACCCAGACGGCCAGGCTGGTCACCGGGGCGAGGACCGCGGCCCCGGCGCCGCAGCCCTCCAGCACCACGACCGGGGCGGGGTCGAGCGATCGCCACGTCCCGGGCGCGTCGCGGCGCCAGTCCCAGGTACGCCAGCGCAGCGTCGAGCCGGACGCGAGCGGGTCGCCGATCCACCGGCGGGCGAGCGCGGGCGTCCCGGCCAGGCCCTCCCAGCCGGGGTAGACCTCCTCGAGCGTGATCAACGGGGCGTCCAGGTGCCGGGCGAGCTGCGCGGCGAGGGTGGACTTCCCGGCACCGGAGAACCCGTCCACGGTCACCAACCGGCTCCCGGCAGGGCCACGTGCACCGTCCCGGACCGCGGCGGCGACCTCCCCGGTCCACCCCCCGAGGCTGCCGACCCGGATCCGACGCCGCACCTGCACGCGTGGCGGGCGCTCGTCCTGACTCACGGGTGCGGCCTCAGGGGGTGACGACGATCTTGATGTGGGCGGGGTCGGGGGCCAGCGCGTCGTGCACGTGGTCCAGGTCGACGTGCGCGGTGACCAGGCGGTCCAGGTCGACGGCCCCGGACGCGGCGAGCTGCACCGCGGTCGGCCAGGTGTCGGCGTAGCGGAACGTGCCGGTCAGCGTGATCTCGCGTGACTGCAGCGACGCGACGGGCAGCACCATCTCGTCGGCTCCCATCCCGACCAGGACCACCGTCCCGCCGGCCCGCACGGCGGCGATGCCGGCGATCACCGCGGGCGGGGCGCCGGAGCAGTCGACGAACACGTCGGCGTCCACGCCGAGCCCGGCCGGGTCGCCCTCGCGCGGGTCCAGGACGTCGGTCGCGCCGTGGTCCAGCGCCGTCGCGCGCCGCCCGGGGGCGGGGTCGGAGACGGTGACCTGCGCGGCCCCGAGCACCCGCGCCACCTGCGCGACCAGCAGCCCGATCGGTCCGGCGCCGGCGACCAGCACCCGGGAGCCGAGGCCGGTGCCTGCCCTGCGGTGCGCCCAGATCGCGACCGAGAGCGGTTCGAGCAGGGCCGCGGCGTCGTCGGAGACGGAGTCCGGGACGGAGTGGGCGAAGTCGTCGGCGATCGTCACGTACTCGCTGAACGCGCCGTCGATCGGCGGGGTCGCGAAGAACGCGATGTCCGGGCACAGGTTGTACTCGCCGCGGTGACAGTACCGGCAGCGACGGCACGGCACGCCCGGTTCCAGCGACACCCGCTGTCCGATCCGGGAGGCCTCCACCCCGGTCCCGACGGCGACGATCCGCCCGGACGGCTCGTGCCCGAGCACCAGCGGCGCGCGGACGACGAAGGACCCGATGCGACCGTGGGTGAAGTAGTGCACGTCCGACCCGCAGGTCCCGACCGCACCGACCCGCACCAGCACCTCGCCGGCCGCGGGCCGCGGGACCGCTCGGCGCTGGACCTCCAGCTCGCCGGCGGCGCGCAGCACGCTGCACCGCATCGACTCCGGGATCTCGCCGACCGCTCCAGGCACCCCGGCGACACTGCCACCCGCGCGTCCCCGTCGCCACCGCCCGGCGCCGGCCCGGCGATCCGGTGGGGCCCGCGGGCGGGCGAGACAGGACCAATCGGATGATCTCGGCACCGCCGAACGGCGGCACGGTGGACACGGCACCCGGCCGAGGTGATTGACTACGCACCGGCCACGTCAGCGCTCCCCGCACGGCTGCCGGAGGCCGTACCCAGACGAGAAGGGCGCCGATGGGCTCGGGTATCGAACGGCCGGCGGTGACCGGCTTCCACCACGTCTCGGCCGTCGTGTCCGACGTGGAGACCAGCGCGACCTGGTACCAGCGCGTGCTCGGCCTGCAACGGCTCCCGGTGACGTTCCCGCACCACGGGGACGACTCCGGCGAGGCCAAGGCGGCCCTCCTGCTCGACACCGCGACCGGGGTGATGATCGAGCTGCACCACAACGTGTCCGGACGGGGCCCGGACCGGGCCCGCAACGCGCTGGACCATCTCGCGTTCGGCGTCGCGGACCGCACCACCCTGGACGGGTGGGCAGCATGGCTGGACACGCTGGGCGTCGCCCACGAGGGCGTCGCCGACCGCACCGAGCCGACGACCTACGCGACGCTGGAGTTCTTCGACCCGGACGGGATCGCGCTCGAGTTCATCTACTTCCCGACGGCCTGACCGCCACGCCGGCCGCGCTCAGCGGGCGTTGTGGAAGATGACGCCCAGGACGTTGCGCTCCCCGCTGCGCACCTCGCTGACCCCGTGCCGCATCTGCACCCGGTGGTGGCCGCGTGCGCCCGTGCGCGGTCGTTGCCGGACCGGGAACACGATCGCCTGCCCCTGCTGCGGGCGCAGCACCATCGGGCGGGACTGCTGGCGCGGCCGCTGCTCGACGAACACGCTCTCACCGCCGGTGAAGTCGGTGTCCGGGCGGCCGAGCATGACCAGGAACTGCAGCGGGAAGACCAGCTCGCCGTAGACGTCCTGGTGCAGGCAGTTGAACCCGGTCGGGCCGTAGCGCAGCACCAGCGGGGTCGGCCGGTGCTGCCCGGCCGCCGCGCACTCGTCGAGGAGCCCGTCGAGGGTCTCCGGGAACGTGGGCTCCCCGAGGATCTCGGCCCAGTCGTTCGCGACCCGCGCCAGGTGCGGGTAGACCTGCTCGCGCAGCGTCCGGACCAGCGGCGGGAGCGGCTCGGCGAAGTAGCGGTAGCGGCCGATGCCGTAGGAGTGCCGGGCCATCACCACGGTGGAGCGGAACCGGGAGTCGTCGTCGAACAGCGCGGCGGTCTCGGCGCACTGCTGCGGGCTCAGCAACGGCGGGGTGAGCGCGACACCGTCGCGGTCGAGGCGCCGTCGCAGGTCGGGCCAGTCCAGCTCGTGCAGGGCCGGGACCTCCGTGCCGGTGTTCGTTCCGCGCGTCATGGTGGGCCCAACACCGCCCGGCCGGGCGGCGTTGCAGCGGCCCGTCCGTGCCGGCGGCGGCGTCGTTGACACCGGGACGCGCCGGGACGAAGGATGCGGACCATGGACGCGAGGACGCCGCGACGGCGTGCAGGGTTCTGACCGGGTGTTCTCCCGCATCCTGATCGCCAACCGGGGCGAGATCGCCATCCGGGTCGCCCACGCCGCCGCCGACCTCGGCGTGCCGACGGTCGCGGTGTACGCCACCGACGACGCCGGTGCCCCGCACGTCGGCGCGGCCGACACCGCGGTCGCGTTGGCCGGCTCCGGGCCCGCGGCCTATCTCGACGTCGACGACGTCCTGCGCGCCGCCGTCGAGTCCGGTGCCGACGCCGTGCATCCCGGGTACGGGTTCCTCAGCGAGAACGCCGCGTTCGCCCGCGCCTGCGCGGAGCGCGGCGTCACCTTCGTCGGGCCACCGCCGGAGATCCTGGACGCGTTCGGGGACAAGACCCGCGCCCGCGCGCTGGCCCGTGCGGCGGGCCTCCCGGTCCTGGCCGGCACCGACGGGCCGGTCGACGCCGCCGGCGCCGAGGCGTTCCGGGCGAGCCTGCCCGCGCCCGGCGCGGTGATGCTCAAGGCGCTGGCCGGTGGCGGGGGCCGGGGGATGCGACGGGTCCCCGCGGGCGCCGGTGCGGGCGCCGCGGAGGCCGAGCTGGCGGAAGCGCTCGCCCGGTGCGCCTCGGAGGCGCGTGCCGCCTTCGGTGACGACCGCGTGTTCGCCGAGGAGCTGCTCGTCGGGGCCCGGCACGTCGAGGTGCAGATCGTCGGTGACGGCACCGGCGCGGTCACCGCACTCGGCGAGCGGGACTGCTCGATCCAGCGGCGGCACCAGAAGATCGTCGAGATCGCGCCGGCCCCGGGCCTGCCCGAGCCGGTCCGGGCCGAGCTGCTGGCCGCCGCGGTGCGGCTGGGGGAGTCGGTCCGCTACGCCGGCCTCGGCATCGTGGAGTTTCTCGTGCGTGGGACGAGAATAGCGTTCCTGGAGGTCAACCCGCGGATCCAGGTCGAGCACACGATCACCGAGGAGGTCACCGGCATCGACCTCGTCGGGACCGGGCTGCGCCTCGCGGCCGGTGCGACGCTGGCCGACATGGGGCCGTTCCCGGACCCGTCCGGCTGTGCGATGCAGCTGCGCATCACCTGCGAGACGACGAACCCGGACGGCACGACCACCCCGTCGGCCGGGACGCTGACCGCCTACGAGCTGCCGTCCGGGCGGGGCGTGCGGGTGGACGGAGCCGGCTACCCCGGATACCGGACGAGCCTGCGCTACGACCCGCTGCTGGCCAAGCTGATCGTGCACGACTCCTCGGCCGGCCTCCCCGCGCTGGTGGCCCGGGCCCGTCGCGCCCTGTCCGGGTGCCGGATCGAGGGCGTCGCGACCAACGTCGACGTGCTCGGCGGGATACTCGCGCTCCCGGCGTTCGCGGCGGGGGAGCTGAGCACCGACTTCCTCGACGACCACCTCGCCGAGATCCTCGCGGCCCCGCGGGCCCGGCGGCCCGACACGCGGGCGCCGGAGGCCGTCGCGCCCGTCCCGCGACCCGGGCCCGAGGTCCCCGAGGGCGCCACCGCGCAGCGCGCCGAGCTGCCCGGCACCGTCGTCACGGTCGAGGTGGCCGAGGGCGACGACGTCCGGGCCGGCGCCGTGCTGGTGGTGCTCGAGGCGATGAAGATGGAGCACGTCGTGGCCGCGCCGGTGGCGGGGACCGTGCGGGCGGTGGCGGTCGCGGCGGGGCGGACCGTGGCGGCGGGCGACGTGCTCACCGTGCTGGACGTGGCGCCGGGCTCCGACGCCGCGGCACCGGACGCGGCCGAGATCGACCTCGACCAGGTCCGGCCCGACCTCGCCGAGGTCCTCGACCGGCACCGGGTCGGCCACGACGACCGCCGCGGCGCCGCCGTCGCCAAGCGGCACGGCACCGGTCTGCGCACCGCCCGGGAGAACGTCGAGGACCTCTGCGACGACGGCACGTTCGTCGAGTACGGCGCCCTGGCGATCGCCGCGCAGCGCGGGCGACGGGCCCTCGACGACCTGGTGGAGCGCACGCCCGCGGACGGCATGCTCGCCGGCACCGCCACGATCAACGCCGATCTGGTCGGCGAGCAGAACGCGCGCGCCGTCGTCCTGGCCTACGACTACACCGTGCTCGCCGGCACCCAGGGCTTCACCAACCACAAGAAGAAGGACCGGGTCTTCGAGCTGGCGCGGCGGCGGCGCCTGCCGGTGGTCGTCTACGCCGAGGGCGGCGGCGGGCGGCCCGGCGACACCGACGGCAGCTGGGCCTCGATGCTCGACGTGCCCGCGTTCGAGCTGTTCGCGACGCTGTCCGGACTGGTGCCGCTGGTCGGGGTGGTGGCCGGGCGGTGCTTCGCCGGCAATGCGGCGCTGGCCGGGATGTGCGACGTGATCATCGCCGTGGAGGGCGCGAACCTGGGCATGGGCGGGCCGGCGATGATCTCCGGCGGCGGGCTCGGTGACGTCACCCCGGAGCAGGTCGGGCCGATGTCGGTGCAGGTGGGCAACGGCGTCGTCGACGTCCTGGTGCCCGACGAGGCCGAGGCGACGCGCGTCGCGAGGCGGTACCTGTCCTACTTCCAGGGCCCGGTGCGGGACTGGACCGCTCCCGATCCCCGGGTGCTGCGCCACGCCGTCCCGGAGAACCGGGTGCGCGTCTACGACATGCGCGCCGCGGTGCACGGCCTGGCCGACTCCGGGTCGGTGCTGGAGCTGCGGCGCGGCTTCGGCGTCGGGATGATCACCGCGCTGGTCCGGGTCGAGGGACGCCCGATGGGCCTGATCGCGAACGACCCGGCCCACCTCGGCGGCGCGATCGACGCCGACTCCGCGGACAAGGCCGCCCGGTTCCTGCAGCTGTGCGACGCGTTCGGCCTCCCGGTCGTGTCCCTGTGCGACACCCCCGGATTCATGGTCGGCACCGCCTCGGAGGAGCAGGCGACCGTGCGGCACTTCAGCCGGATGTTCGTCGTCGGAGCGAACCTGTCGGTGCCGATCGGCCTCGTGATCACCCGCAAGTGCTACGGGCTGGGCGGGCAGGCCATGTGCGGTGGCGGCCTCAAGGCGGCGGCGTTCGCGGTGTCCTGGCCGACCGGCGAGCTCGGCGGGATGGGCCTGGAGGGGGCGGTCCGTCTGGGCTACCGCACCGAGCTGGAGGCGGTGGCGGACCCGGAGCAGCGCCAGGCCCTGTTCGACAAGCTCCTGGCCGCGGAGTACGAGAAGGGCAGGGCGCTGTCCACCGCGCAGGTCTTCGAGATCGATGACGTGATCGACCCGGCCGACACCCGCCGCTGGATCGCCTCGTCCTTCCCGCCGGCACCGGTCGGGGTGCGCGCTCCGACCGTGCGACCCTTCGTCGACACGTGGTGAGGCGGCGGCGGGTTGCCGCGGCGCAACGCCGGTCCGGGGCGTCCCCGCGCGGATGCGATGACGACACGTGGCCGTGCGGTCCACCATCGGGTTAAAACGCTCCACCAACGGTGGGCACTCCTGCCTCACTGGTCACATCCGCACGTAGCGTCGCTCCCGTCCCGATGGTTCAGTCGAACGAGGCGGTCGGTCGGCCATGTCAGACGTCGTTGCGCGACGCGTAGTTGTCACCGGAATGGCGATGTTCACGATCGGGGCGTTGGTCCTGGCCGGGGGCGAGCCCGCGCCGGCCCACGCCCACGACGTCCGGTCGCTTTCGGTCACCTCGAGCGCTCC
>CBIHNM010000163.1:0-10041 GCA_966211265.1 uncultured Pseudonocardia sp. | reverse complement strand
GTCCCGCGGAGGCGGGATGAGTACCGCCGTGCTCTCGCTGGGGTCCAACCTCGGGGAGCGGCTGGGCTACCTGCGGATGGTCGTGGCCGATCTGGGGCCGTCGCTGGTGGCGGCGTCGCCGGTGTACGAGACGGCCCCCTGGGGCGTCACCGACCAGCCCGACTTCCTGAACGCGGTCGTGATCGCCGCGGACCCCGGGCTCGACGAGTGGGGCTGGCTGCGGCGGGGGCAGCGGCTGGAGGCCGAGGCCGAACGGGTGCGCGAGCAGCACTGGGGCCCTCGGACCCTCGACGTCGACATCGTGGCCGTGCGCGACGACCAGGGCTGGGTCCGCAGCGACGACCCGGACCTGCTGCTGCCGCACCCGGGCACCCCGGGCCGGGCCACCGTCCTCGGGCCGTGGCTCGACGCCGACCCGGCCGCGGTCCTCGACGGGCACGGCCCGGTGGCCGAGCTTCTCGCGGCGCTGCCCGCGGCCGAGCGCGACGCGATGCGCCGCCGCGACGACCTGGTGCTGCGGCCGTGACCGCGCAGCCCTCGCTGTCCCGGACCCGGCCGCGCGACCTGCTGTCGCTGGGCCTGCTGGCGGTGCTGCTGGGCAACCTGGCGACCCGGCTGCTCTACTCGTCGATCCCGGCGCTGCCGCTGGCGGCCGGCGTCGTGCTGGGGCTGCTGGGCGTGGCCGAGCTGGTCGGCGGCTACCTGCTGCGCGGCCGGATCGAACGGCGCCGCGGCGCACCGCCGGTGGACCCGCTGCTGGCCGCGCGCGCGGTCCTGGTGGCCAAGGCCTCCGCGGTGGCGGGTTCGTTCGTGGCCGGGCTCTGGGTGGGGGTGCTCACCTACACGCTGCCCCAGGCCGGGACCGTCACCGCGGCCGCCGGTGACAGCGTGACCGCGGGGATCGGTCTGGTCTGCGCGCTGGTGCTGGTCGGGGCCGGTCTCTGGCTGGAGCACTGCTGCCGCAGGCCCGACGACCCGGAGGCCGGCGACCCGCCGCGCTGAACCGGTCGTCGGCCGGGCCCGCCGCCGCGCCGACGGATTCCGCGCACGAGGTGTCGGGTCACGGACGCGCCCGTAGGGTCTGGCGGCATGGTGAGTCCCGCGTTGCCCGCACCGGGCACCCCGGCACCGTCGGCGAAACGGCGCGGAGTGCTGCTGCCGGTCGCCGGGCTGGTGGTCCTCGCGCTCTGCGTGCTGATCACGATCGGCCTGGTCGAGCGCTCGATCGGCCCGGCCGGGGTGCTGATCGGCACGTTCTGCGCGATGCTGCCGGTCCTGCCGGTGGTGGCCACGTTCCTCTGGGTGGACCGCTGGGAGCCCGAACCTCCCCGGCTGCTGCTCGGGGCGTTCTTCTGGGGTGCCGGGTTCTCCGCCCTGGCCGCGCTGCTGATCAACTCCAGCGCGTCCGCCGTGCTCGACGTCGCGGCCGGGCGCGGGGCCGGCGACATGTTGGCCCCGGTGCTGGTGGCGCCGGTCGTCGAGGAGGGTGTGAAGGGCCTGTTCCTGGTCGGGCTGCTGGTGTTCCGCCGCCGCGAGTTCGACGGGGTGGTCGACGGGGTCGTCTACGCCGGCATCGTCGCGGCCGGGTTCGCGTTCACCGAGAACATCCTCTACCTGGGCCGCGCGGTCTCCGACCCGGAGACGGCCGGGGTGCTGGCCACGCTGTTCATGCGGGGTATCGCCTCGCCGTTCGCGCACCCGCTGTTCACCGCCATGATCGGGATCGGGGCGGGGGTCGCGGTGGCCAGCCGGCACGTCGGGTACCGGGTGCTGGCCGTGCTGGCCGGCTACGCGGTCGCGATCGTGCTGCACGGGCTCTGGAACGCCGCGTCGGTGTTCTCCTCCTCGCCCGCGACGTTCTTCGAGGTCTACGCGTTCGTGATGCTGCCGCTGTTCGCCGGCCTGGTCGTGCTGGTGGTGTTCGCCCGCCGCCGTGAGGCCCGGATCGTGACCGCGGAGCTGCCCGGGTTCGCCGCCGCGGGCTGGATCGCGCCCAGCGAGGTGCCGCTGCTGGCCGACCTCTCGCGCCGCCGCGGCTGGCGCGCCCTGGTCCAGCGCCGCTCCGGGCGGTCCGCGGCCAGGGCCGTCGCCGACTACCAGGCCGCCGTCACCGAGCTCGCGTTCATGCGCAACCGGATCGCGCGCGGCGCGGTCCGCGGGAGCGCGCGGGCCGAGCACGACGACAAGCTGCGCGCCCTGCTCCGCGCCCGGGCCCGGGCGATCGGCATGCCGGACGCGCTGACCTCGGCGTGGCGCCTCCCGCCCCCGCCCGGCTGGGAGCCGCCCCCGCCGCCGAACGCGGACGGCGGCTACACCCAGCCCCTGCACGCCCCGGGCGCGGACGAGCCGCACCCCGGCCGGCGGCCGCCGTCGGGCCACGGACCGCCGGACCCGGTGCCCGGCCACCATGGCGGCCCACCGCAGGGACACGTCGGCCCGCCGCGACAGGCAGGCCCCCCGCCCGGGCGCACGGTCGCACCCCGGGCCCGCTCCGGCGACGACGCCCCGGGCCGGCACCGCCGCTGACAACGCCGGGTACCCGCCCGGCCCGCGCGCCGAGCCCGCCGACGCGCACCCCGCGCAGCGCGCGTCCACCGGCTCGGTGCGCGTGGACGGCTCCGGGGCGCGGCGTGCTGGTGGGTGAAGCCTGTCACGGGGCGCGGTGTCGGGTGGCGGGGTGCGTCTACCCTGGCCGGGCACGCGACAAGGTAGGTCGCCGAGGCCTCGACCGGTACCCCTGGTGGACCGGAGCGAGTAGGAGTGATCGATGAACGCTGGCCGCCCCGCGCGGCTCGCCGTCGGAGTCGTGTCCGCCGGACGGGTCGGGGCCGTGCTCGGAGCCGCACTCGCGGCGGCCGACCACCACGTCGTCGCGACCAGCGGTGTCTCCCGGGCGTCGGTCCAGCGGGCCGAGGCGCTGCTGCCCGGAGTCCCGCTGCTGCCCCCGGACGAGGTCGTGACCCGCTCCGACCTGGTCGTCCTGGCCGTGCCGGACGACGTGCTGCCCGGCCTGGTCCGCGGCCTCGCCGCCGCCGGCTGCTTCCGTCCCGGCCAGATCGTGACCCACACCGCGGGCTCCACCGGCGTGCGCGTGCTGGCCCCGGCCGTCGAGCGCGGCGTGCTGGCGGTCGCGCTGCACCCGGCCATGACGTTCACCGGCCGCCCAGAGGACGTGCAGCGGCTGGCGTCCTGCTGCGTCGCGGTGACCGCCGCCGACGGCGACGAGGCCGCGTCGAGCGTCGGTGAGGCCCTGGTCGTGGAGATGAACGCCGAACCGGTCCGGGTCCCGGAGCCGGCCCGCCCGCTCTACCACGCCGCGCTCGCGCACGGCGCCAACCACCTGATGACGCTGGTCGGGGACTGCGTGGAGCTGCTGGAGGGGGCCGGCGTGCACCCGGCCGGACGGCTGGTCGCGCCGTTGCTCTCGGCGGCGCTGGACAACGCGCTGCGCCATGGCGACCGTGCGCTGACCGGCCCGGTCGCCCGCGGCGACACCGGGACCCTGCGTACCCACCTGGACGAGATCTCCGCCGCCGCTCCGGACCTGGCCGAGGCCTACCGGGCCCTGGCCGCCCGCACCGCCGGCCGCGCCGCCGCGGCCGGCCTGCTCGACGACTCCGCGTTCGACGACGTCCGCACCACCCTGGAGGAACACCGGTGACCGCTGGACCCACCCCTCCCGCCGCCTCCGCGGGCGCCCGCGCCCCGGGCACCCGCAACGGCTACGTCGCCGGGCAGGTGACCGTGCACTCCGAGCCCGCCCGGCTCGCCGCGGTGACCCGTGCCCTGCGCGGCGCCGGGCGCAAGATCGCGCTCGTGCCCACGATGGGCGCCCTGCACGACGGGCACCGCGAGCTGATCCGGCACGCGAAACGGCTGCCGGGGTCCGTCGTCCCGGTCGTGTCGATCTTCGTGAACCCGCTGCAGTTCGGGCCGGGCGAGGACCTGGAGAGCTACCCGCGCCCGCTCTCCGACGACCTCGAGGCGTGCCGCGAGGAGGGCGTCGAGCTGGTCCTCACCCCGCAGGTCGAGCACATGTACCCGCCCGGCGCGGACACCCGGATCAGCCCCGGCCCGCTCGGTGACCAGCTCGAGGGCGCCACCCGGGCCGGGCACTTCGCCGGGATGCTGACCGTGGTCGCCAAGCTGTTCCACATCGTCGCGCCGGACGTGGCGATGTTCGGGGAGAAGGACTTCCAGCAGCTGGTCCTGGTCCAGAAGATGGTCCGGGACCTGGACTTCCCGCTCTCGGTGGTGGGCGTGCCCACGGTGCGCGAGGCCGACGGGCTGGCGCGCTCCTCGCGCAACGCCTACCTGTCCGCGCAGGACCGCGAGCGCGCCACGGTGCTGTCCCGCGCGCTCGCCGAGGGCGCCGGGGTCTCGGCCCACGGGCCGCAGACCGTGCTGGACCGGGCGCGCGAGGTGCTCGCGACCGAGCCCGCGCTGGACCTGGACTACCTGGAGCTGCGCGGCGCCGACCTGGGGCCGGCCCCGGACTCCGGGAACGCGCGGCTGCTCGTCGCGGCCCGCCTGGGCACCACCCGTCTGATCGACAACGTCGCCGTCACGCTCTAGGAGCCGGAGAGACCGATGTACCGCACGATGATGAAGTCCAAGATCCACCGGGCCACCGTGACCCAGGCCGACCTGCACTACGTCGGCTCGGTGACGATCGACGCGGACCTGATGGCCGCCGCCGACCTCCTCGAGGGCGAGCAGGTCACGATCGTCGACATCACCAACGGCGCACGCCTGGAGACCTACGCGATCACCGGTGAGCCGGGCACCGGCGTGATCGGGATCAACGGCGCCGCCGCGCACCTGGTGCACCCCGGCGACCTGGTCATCCTGATCTCCTACGCCCAGTACGACGAGGCCGAGCTCGTGGGCTACCGGCCGCGGGTCGTGTTCGTCGACGCCGACAACCGGGTCGCCGACCTCGGCTCCGACCCCGGCCACGCCCCGGACGGCTCCGGACTGCTCTCCGGCGCCGTCGGCCGGGCCGGGTAGCGGGCGTGCACCTCTGCATCGACGTCGGCAACACCCAGATCGCGCTGGGCCTCTACCCCGAGCCGGACCCGGCGGCGCCGGACGAGCTCGGGCCCGAGACCGCGCACAGCTGGCGGATGCGCACCGAGCCCCGCACGACCGCCGACGAGCTCGAGGTGGCGATCTACGCCATGCTCGGCGACCTCGCCCCGGCCGTCACCGGGATCTGCGCGCTGTCCACGGTGCCGTCGCTCTCGCGCGAGCTGCGGGTCATGCTGGAGCGCCGGGCCGACCGGATGCCGACCCTCGTCGTCGGGCCGGGCGTGCGCACCGGCGTCCCGCTGATGGTCGACCACCCGCGTGAGGTCGGCGCCGACCGGGTGGTGAACACCCTGGCCGCGCACCACATGTTCGGCACCTCGTGCGTGATCGTCGACTTCGGGACCTCGACCAACATCGACGTGGTCTCGGCCCGCGGGGAGTTCCTCGGCGGGGCGCTGGCCCCGGGCATCGACATCTCGATGGAGGCACTGGCCACCCGCGCCGCCGCACTGCGCACGGTGGAGCTGGTCGCGCCCCGCTCGGTGATCGGCAAGAACACGGTCGAGTGCCTGCAGGCCGGGGTCATCTTCGGCTTCGCGGGCCAGGTCGACGGGCTGGTGCGCCGGATCGTCGCCGAGCTGGGCCCGTCCGCGGGGCCGGTCACGGTGCTGGCCACCGGAGGTCTCTCGCAGCTGATGCGGGGCGAGTCGGAGACCATCGAGCACTACGTGCCGGAGCTGACGCTGTTCGGGCTGCGCCTGACCTACCTGCGCAACGTGCGCCAGACCAGCGTCACGAACGGGACCTCGGGCTCCCCGGGCGCGGTCCCCGCCCGGGGCACCGGGTAGCCCCGCGACCCGGGCGGCACCGCCCCCGGCCGGGACGCCGGGAGCAGGTCACTAGCCTTTCCCGGCGTGACGACTTCCGTGCCGCCCAGTGACGAGGACCTTCCCGAGCAGATGCGGGTGCGCCGGGCCAAGCGCGAGGAGCTGATCGCCGCCGGGGCCGAGCCCTACCCGGTCCGGGTCCCGCGCTCGCACACCCTGCGCCAGGTCCGCGACGCCCACCCCGACCTCCCCGCCGACACCGCCACCGGCGAGCAGGTCGCGGTCGTCGGCCGCATCTTCTTCCTGCGCAACACCGGCAAGCTGTGCTTCGCCACCCTGCGCGAGGGCGACGGCACCGAGCTGCAGGCCATGCTGAGCCTGGACCGGGTCGGGGCCGACGAGCTGGCCCGCTGGAAGGCCGTCGTCGACCTGGGCGACCACGTGCTCGTGCGCGGCGAGGTGATCACCTCCCGGCGCGGGGAGCTGTCGGTGCAGGCGCAGGCCTGGGAGATGGTGTCCAAGGCGGTACGGCCGCTCCCGGTGGCCCACCGCGAGCTGTCCGAGGAGAACCGGGTCCGGCAGCGCTACGTCGACCTGATGGTCCGCCCGCAGGCCCGGGAGACCGTCCGCGCCCGCTCGACGGTGCTGCGGACCGTCCGCGAGTCGTTGCACGGTCGCGACTTCACCGAGGTCGAGACGCCGATGCTGCAGCTGCTGCACGGCGGGGCCACCGCGCGTCCGTTCGTCACGCACGCGAACGCGCTGGACACGGATTTGTATCTGCGTATCGCGCCGGAGCTGTTCCTGAAGCGTTGTGTGGTCGGCGGCGTGGAGCGGGTGTTCGAGCTGAACCGGGTTTTCCGGAACGAAGGCATCGATTCCACGCACTCGCCGGAGTTCGCGATGCTCGAGGCCTACCAGGCTTACGCGACCTACGACGAGATGGCCGACCTGACCCGCGAGCTGATTCAGGAATCCGCGCGCGCGCTGTACGGATCGACGGTCGTCCGGCACGTCGACGGCTCGGAACACGATCTCGGTGGGCAGTGGCATTCGATCACGCTGTACGGATCGGTCGCGACCGCCGTCGGACAGGATGTGACGCCGGACACCGGAGTCGAGGAGCTGCGAAAGATCGCGCAGGAGCACGAGGTCGAGCTCGGCGATTCCCTGTCCGCCGGCGAGATCGTGCTCGAGTTGTTCGAGAAGCTCGTCGAGCACACCCTGATCGAGCCGACGTTCGTCCGGGACTTCCCGGTCGAGGTTCGCCCGCTCACGCGCGCGCACCGGGACGACCCGCGGCTGTCCGAATCCTGGGACCTCATCGTGTTCGGCGTCGAGCTGGCGACCGCCTACTCCGAACTGGTCGATCCGGTGGAACAGCGGGACCGGTTGCACGCGCAGTCGGTGCGGGCCGCCGCGGGCGACCCGGAGGCCATGCAGCTGGACGAGGACTTCTTGCGGGCCATGGAGTACGGCATGCCGCCCACCGGTGGCATGGGGATGGGGGTCGACCGTCTACTGATGACCCTGACCGGGCTCGGTATCCGGGAGACGATCCTGTTCCCGCTGGTTCGGGGCGAATCCTGAGAACGGAACGGCTTCCCGATCGGGTGCATTACACGATCGAGTCCACTGTCGATGACATCGAACTCGACTTTCCTGTTCGAATGCGGTTACCCTGGTTTTCAGTACTGGTCGGGCTGTGACCTGTCAGGGTGGTCACGTCGGCAATCAGGTGACTTCGGACAGGGCAACACAAACTGAGAAGGGGAGGCTGCGACGGTGGCGCAGATCCGGGAGATCAGGCTCGTGGACGATCTGAGCGGCGATGTCGCCGACGAGACGATCGAGTTCGGGCTGGACGGCAAGAGCTACGAGATCGACCTGACGACGGCGAATGCGAAGAAGCTGCGGGACGTGCTCGCCGACTACGTGGCCTCCGCCCGGCGCGCGGCGTCCGGCCGCCGTCGCGGCAACGCGAGCTCGAACTCCGCGGCCCGTCGTCCGGCGATCGACCGCGAGCAGAACCAGGCGATTCGGGACTGGGCGCGCAAGCGCGGCATGAAGGTCTCCGACCGCGGCCGCATTCCGGCCGACGTCCTGGAGGCCTACCATCAGGAGAACTGAGATCTGAGGCTGCGGAGGACAATTCTCCGTGGCCGTCCGGTCACCGAACGGGTTCGTCGACGGGCGTCGACGGACCCGTTCGCCGTTTTGGGGTTAGGGTGGCCTGAGTAGCGGGCCGATCGACCCGCCGCATGCGCCGTCTCCCCGCGGAGGTATCCATGGCCCGTCCGACGACCGAGCTCGAGGTGCTGCGCACCGAGCACCTGTCCGCGCGCATGATCCGGGTCGTCGCCGGCGGCACCGGGCTCGCGGGGTTCCCGGACACCGAGTTCACCGACCGCTACGTCAAGATCCTGTTCCCGCGGCCGGGGGTCGAGTACCCCGAGCCGCTCGACATGGACGTCGTGCACGCGCAGTACCCGCGTGAGCAGTGGCCGCTGCAGCGCACCTACACCGTGCGCGCCCTCGACCACGAGGCCGGCGAGCTGGTCATCGACTTCGTGCACCACGGCGATACCGGCCTGGCCGGTCCGTGGGCCGCGTCGGCCAGGCCCGGCGACCGCCTGCGCATGCTCGGGCCCGGCGGCACGTTCGCGCCCGCCCCGGAGGCCGACTGGCACCTGCTGGTCGGCGACGAGGCCGCGCTGCCCGCGATCGGGGCGGCCCTGGAGCGGATCCGGCCCGGCGTCCCGGCGGTGGCCGTCATGCAGGTCGGCGCGGCCGGCGAGGAGCAGCAGCTCGGCTCGGCCGCCGAGCTGGACCTGCGCTGGCTGCACCGGGACGCGGCCGGTGGCGACCCGGAGGGCACCCAGCTCGTCGAACACGTGCGTTCCCTGCAGTTCCCGCCGGGACGGGTACAGGCGTTCGTGCACGGCGAGGCGACCGCCGTCCGCGAGCTGCGCCGCCACCTGCTGCACGAGCGCGGGGTGCGCCGCGAGGACCTGTCGGTGTCGGGCTACTGGCGCCGTGGCCACGACGACGACACGTTCCGCGCGCTCCGGGCGGCCGAGCGGGCACGCGAGCGGGCCGGGGAGCAGGTCACCGCCGGGGCCTGACCGGCGGAGGCGGGGAACACCCCCGGCGAACCCGGTGTTGCGCACCGGAGGAGGAGTTCGTGCACTCCAGGTGGAGGCGCCGATCCCCCTACGACCGATACAGTGGTATGAGCGCGTCGGGACGACAGGACGTTCGGGCGCCGTGTCACGCGAGGGCGCAGTGTCGGTCCCGGGCGTTCCGGGACGACTACAGATGCTGGTCGCGCTGTACGTGAGGCGCAGCAGTCAAGGAGTGCGAATTGTTCGAGAGGTTCACCGACAGAGCTCGACGTGTTGTCGTCCTGGCCCAAGAAGAAGCCCGGATGCTCAACCACAACTACATCGGGACCGAGCACATCCTCCTTGGCCTGATCCACGAGGGCGAAGGAGTGGCCGCGAAGGCCCTCGAGTCGCTCGGGATCGCACTGGAGGGCGTGCGGCAGCAGGTCGAGGAGATCATCGGCCAGGGCCAGCAGGCACCGTCGGGGCACATCCCCTTCACGCCGCGGGCCAAGAAGGTGCTGGAGCTGTCCCTGCGCGAGGCGCTGCAGCTCGGTCACAACTACATCGGTACCGAGCACATCCTGCTCGGCCTGATCCGCGAGGGTGAGGGTGTCGCGGCGCAGGTGCTGGTCAAGCTGGGCGCGGACCTGAACCGGGTGCGCCAGCAGGTCCTGCAGCTGCTGTCGGGCTACCAGGGCAAGGAGCCCGCCGAGGCCTCGGCCGGGCGCGGCGAGGGCACGCCCTCGTCGTCGCTGGTGCTCGACCAGTTCGGTCGCAACCTCACCCAGCAGGCCCGTGAGGGCAAGCTGGACCCGGTCGTCGGCCGGGAGAAGGAGATCGAGCGGATCATGCAGGTCCTCTCCCGGAGGACCAAGAACAACCCGGTGCTGATCGGCGAGGCCGGCGTCGGCAAGACCGCCGCCGTCGAGGGCCTGGCGCAGGGCATCGTCAAGGGCGAGGTCCCGGAGACGCTCAAGGACAAGCAGCTCTACACCCTCGACCTGGGGTCGCTGGTGGCCGGGTCGCGCTACCGCGGTGACTTCGAGGAGCGCCTGAAGAAGGTGCTCAAGGAGATC
>CBIHNM010000162.1:0-10120 GCA_966211265.1 uncultured Pseudonocardia sp. | reverse complement strand
CCGGCACACCTCCGCCGCCGCCGGCTGCCCGCGGCCCCCGGCCGAGTCCACCGTGGTCTGCGCCACCCCGCCCGCGGGGGGGGGCGGGGGTTACCCCCCCCCGCCCCCGGCGTGTGTGGTGGTTCTAGCGACCCTGCAGCGGGGCCGGCGGCGCGACCTCGCGGCTGCTGACCAGAGCGGCCAGGCGGTCACCGATCGAGCTCGTGTTGCCGGTGGCGCTGTGGTCGCGGGTGGCCAGGTCGAACGCGACCGCCGCCTCGATCCGGCGCGCCGAGTCCTGGTGGCCCAGGTGGTCGAGCAGCAGCGCGACCGAGAGCACCGCGGCCGTCGGGTCGGCGATCCCCTGCCCGGCGATGTCCGGGGCGCTGCCGTGCACCGGCTCGAACATGCTCGGGTTGGTGCGGCTGGCGTCGAGGTTTCCGCTCGCGGCCAGCCCGATGCCGCCGGTGACCGCGGCCGCGAGGTCGGTGAGGATGTCGCCGAACAGGTTGTCGGTGACGATCACGTCGTAGCGGCCCGGGTCGGTGACCATGTGGATCGTGGTCGAGTCGACGTGCTGGTAGGCGACCGAGACGTTCGGGTGCTCCAGCGACACCTCCTCCACGATCCGCGACCACAGGGCGCCGGCGTAGGTGAGCACGTTCGTCTTGTGCACGAGCGTGACGTGCTTGCGCGGGCGCCGCTCGGCGCGGGTGAACGCGTCCCGCACGACCCGCTCGATGCCGAACGCGGTGTTCTGGCTGACCTCGGTCGCGATCTCGTGCGGGGTGTCCTTGCGCAGCAGGCCACCGGTGCCCACGTAGGGGCCCTCGGTGCCCTCGCGCACGACCACCATGTCGATCTCGGGGTTGCCGGCCAGCGGGCCGCGCACCCCCGGGTAGAGCCGCGCCGGGCGCAGGTTCACGTGGTGGTCGAGCTCGAAGCGCAGCCGCAGCAGCAGCCCGCGTTCGAGGATGCCGCTGGGCACCGACGGGTCACCGACGGCGCCGAGCAGGATCGCGTCGTGGCCCTTGAGCTCGGTGAGCACCGTCTCGGGCAGGAGTTCGCCGGTGGAGTGCCAGCGGGCGGCGCCGAGGTCGTAGGTGGTGGTCGCGACGTCACGCACCACTTCGTTGAGGACCTTCAGTGCCTCGTCGACGACCTCGGGACCGATGCCGTCGCCGGGGATGACCGCAAGGCGCATTGGGGCTCGTCCTCTCGTCGTTCTGGTGGCCGCACGTTACCGCCTGCCAACCGTCCGTCGTCGCGGAGGTCACCTGTCGGTGTGCTCCCGGTCGAGTGAGGTCTCGCTCGCAGCGCCTGTCCGACACCCGATCGGGTGTCGGGCGGCGGCCACCCCCGCACGACGCGGGCCGCCGCGATGATCGACTCAGATGTCGAAGGAGATCAGGCGGGTCGTGCGGGCACCCACCGAGGCACCGATCGGCTCCAGCACCGCCGGGTCGATCTGGCGGTCCACCCGCAGCAGCATGATCGCGTCGGTGCCGTCGGTGGTCTGCGAGATCTGCGCGGCCTCGATGTTCACCGCGGCCTCGCCGAGCAGCGACCCGACCCGGCCCATCACACCCGGCCGGTCGGCGTACTCGAGCAGCACCACCTCGCCCTCGGCCCGCAGGTCGAAGTGCCGCCCGTTGATCTCGACGAGCTTCTCCACCTCCGCGCGCCCGGTCAGCGTGCCGGAGACGGTGATCGACTCGCCGTCGGCCATGGCCGCCCGCAGCTGCACGACGCTGCGGTGGTTCGCGCTCTCCGGCGCGGTGGTCAGCTCGACGGTCACGCCGCGCTCCTGCGCCAGGGCCGGGACGTTGACGAACGTGACCTGCTCGTCCACGACGTGGGTGAACACCCCGCGCAGCGCGGCCAGCGACAGCACCGAGACGTCCTCGTCGGCGAGCTCGCCGGACACGTCGACGGTGATCGAGGTCGGGATGCCGTCGGCGACGGCCTGCAGCGTGGTGCCCAGCTTCTGCACCAGCGGCAGCCACGGCCGGACCTCCTCCCCGACCGAGCCGTTGATCTGCACGTTCACCGCGTCCGGCACGAACTCGCCGGCCAGTGCCAGCTGCACGGACCTGGCGACGTCGGTCCCGGCGCGGTCCTGCGCCTCCTCGGTGGACGCGCCCAGGTGCGGGGTGACGACGATGTTCTCCACCTCGAACAGCGGGCTCGAGGTCGTCGGCTCGGTGACGTAGACGTCCACTCCGGCGCCGCCGACGTGTCCCGAGCGCACCGCCTCGGACAGCGCCTGCTCGTCGACCAGGCCGCCGCGGGCGGCGTTGACGATGATCACGCCCGGCTTCGTGAGGGCCAGCTGGTCCTTGCCGATCAGGCCGAGGGTCTCCGGGGTCTTGGGCAGGTGGATCGAGATCGCGTCGGCGGTGCGCAGCAGGTCGTCGAGGTCGAGCAGCTCGATGCCCAGCTGGGCGGCGCGCGCCTTGGAGATGTAGGGGTCGTAGGCGACCAGTTCGACGCCGAACGCGGCCAGGCGCTGGGCGACCAGCTGGCCGATCTTCCCCAGGCCGACGATGCCGACGGTCTTGCCGTTGATCTCGGTCCCGGTGTAGCTGCTGCGCTTCCACTTGCCCTGGCGCAGGGCCGCGTCGGCGGCCGGGATGTGCCGGGCGGCCGAGAGCAGCAGCGCGATCGCGTGCTCGGCGGCGGAGACGATGTTCGACGTGGGCGCGTTGACGACCATCACGCCGTGCGCGGTCGCGGCGGCGACGTCGACGTTGTCCAGGCCCACGCCCGCCCGAGCGACGATCTTCAGGCGGGTGGAGGCGGCCAGCGCCTCGGCGTCGACCTGGGTCGCCGAGCGCACGAGCAGCGCGTCGGCGTCGGAGATGGCCGCGAGCAGCGCGGGGCGGTCGGTGCCGTCCACCTCGCGGATCTCGACGTCCTCACCGAGCATCGCGACCGCGGAGGGCGCGAGCTTCTCGGCGAGCAGGACGACTGGGCGGGTCTGATCGGTGGCGGCGTTGCTCACGATGCTGAGGTGCTCCCCCGGGATCGGGTCGTGACGGTGGCGCGGACGGAGGTGATTCTAGGGCGATCGGCGCCTCCGGGGCGCCCCCGAGGTCGTCCGGTCCCACACCTCCGCGCGTCGGTCCCGCCCGGCCGCACCCCGGCCCCCGCCGACACGCGCGAGCGGGGGCCCCCCCGGGGCGCGGGGGCCCCCGCGGGGCCGCCGGGGGGGCCCCCCGCCCGCCGCGGGGGGGGCGCCGGGGGGCCCCCCCGCCCTCCGACGGGCCGGGTGGTCCGCGCGGCGGACCGCCCGGCCGAAGATCAGGTGGCCTTGGTGCCCACCCAGCTCATCAGGCCGCGCAGCTTCTCGCCGACCTGCTCGATGGAGTGCTCGGACCCCTCCTTCTGGAGGCGGTCGAAGTTCGGCCGGCCGTTCTCGTCCTCGGCCACCCACTCCCGGGCGAACGTGCCGTCCTGCACCTCGGTGAGGATCTTGCGCATCTCCTCCTTGACCGCCGGGGTGATCACGCGCGGGCCACGGGTGAGGTCGCCGTACTCGGCGGTGTCGGAGATGGAGAAGCGCTCGTTGGTGATGCCGCCCTCGTACATCAGGTCGACGATCAGCTTGAGCTCGTGCAGGCACTCGAAGTAGGCGATCTCCGGGGCGTAGCCCGCCTCGGTCAGCACCTCGAACCCGGTCTGGACCAGCGCCGCGGCACCGCCGCAGAGGACGGCCTGCTCACCGAACAGGTCGGTCTCGGTCTCCTCCTTGAACGTGGTCTCGATGACGCCCGCGCGGGCGCCGCCGATCCCGGCCGCGTAGGACAGGGCGAGGGCCTTGGCGCTGCCCGAGGCGTCCTGCTCGACCGCGATCAGGCACGGCACGCCCTTGCCGTCGACGTACTGGCGGCGGACCAGGTGGCCCGGGCCCTTGGGCGCGACCATCGCGACGTCGACGTCGGCCGGCGGCGTGATCAGGTCGTAGCGGATGTTGAAACCGTGCCCGAAGAAGATCGCGTCGCCGCTCTTGAGGTTCGGCGCGATGTCGTCGGCGTAGATGAAGCGCTGCTTGGTGTCCGGCGCCAGGATCATGATCACGTCGGCCCAGGCGGACGCCTCGGCCGGGGTGACGACCTCGAGGCCCTCGTCGGCGGCCTTCTGCCGGGACTTCGAGCCCTCCGGCAGGCCGATCTTGACCTCGACACCGGAGTCGCGCAGCGACAGCGAGTGCGCGTGGCCCTGCGACCCGTAGCCGATCACGGCGACCTTGCGGCCCTGGATGATCGACAGGTCGGCGTCGTCGTCGTAGTAGATGTTCACAGCCATGATGCGGTGCGGATCCTCTCCAGCGTTGGGTGTCGGTAGGGGGACGGCAGCCGGCGCCGGCCGTCGGGGTGGGTGGGCACTGTGTCTAACGCACGGCCGCGGCGGTGATGGAGCGGGGCCCACGGCCCACCGCGACCATGCCGGACTTGACCATCTCGCGGATGCCGTAGGGCTCGAGCATGCGCAGCAGCGCGTTGAGCTTGTCCGTGGTGCCGGTGGCCTCGACCGTGACCGCCTCCGGGGAGACGTCGACGACCTTGGCCCGGAACATCTGCACGGTCTCGAGCACCTGGCTGCGCACGCCCGAGTCGGCCCGGACCTTGACCAGCAGCAGCTCCCGCTGCACCGAGGCACCCGGCTCCAGCTCCACGATCTTGATCACGTGCACGAGCTTGTTGAGCTGCTTGGTGACCTGCTCCATCGGCAGCTCGTCGACCTCGACCACGATCGTCATCCGGGACACGTCCGGGTGCTCGGTCGGGCCGACGGCCAGAGAGTTGATGTTGAACCCACGTCGGGAGAACAGTCCCGAGACCCGGGCCAGGACGCCGGGCTTGTCCTCGACCAGGACCGAGAGGGTGTGCAGCTCGCTCACGTGGTGACCTCCGCGTCGGCCATGGCCTGCTCGGTCATGTCGGACACCGCGTCGACGGAGGCGGCCAGCTCGTCGCCGTCGAACTCGGGCCGGATGTCGCGGGCGACCTTGATCTCGTCATTGCTGGTGCCGGCGGCCACCATCGGCCACACCTGGGCGTCGGCGCCCACCACGAAGTCGATCACGACCGGCCGGTCGTTGATCTCCATCGCCTGGTGGATGACCCGGTCGACGTCGGCCTTCGACTCGACCCGCAGCCCCACACACCCCATCGCCTCGGCCAGCATCGGGAAGTCCGGGATGCGCAGCTTGTGGGTGTTGAGGTCGGTGTTGGAGTAGCGCTCGCCGTAGAACAGGTTCTGCCACTGGCGGACCATGCCCAGGTTGCCGTTGTTGATCACGGCGACCTTGATCGGGATGCCCTCGATGGCGCAGGTGGCCAGTTCCTGGTTGGTCATCTGGAAGCAGCCGTCGCCGTCGATGCACCAGACCACGGTCTCCGGGCAGCCGACCTTGGCGCCCATCGCGGCCGGCACCGCGTACCCCATCGTGCCCAGCCCGCCGGAGTTCAGCCAGGTCCGCGGCTTCTCGTAGCGGACGAACTGCGCGGCCCACATCTGGTGCTGCCCGACCCCGGCCGCGTAGACCGCGTCCGGCCCGGCGATGGCGCCGATCCGCTCGATCACGTACTCCGGCGACAGCGAGCCGTCGGCGGGGTCGTCGTAGCCCAGCGGGTAACGGTCGCGCAGCCCGCCGACCTGGCGCCACCAGGCGGTCAGGTCCGGCTCGCCGTGCTCCTCGCGGTCGGCCCGGACCGCGTCGATCAGCTCCGAGATGACCTCCCGGCAGTCGCCGACGATCGGCACGTCGGCCCGGCGGTTCTTGGAGATCTCGGCCGGGTCGATGTCGGCGTGCACGACCTTCGCGACCGGCGCGAAGCTCTCCAGCTTGCCGGTGACCCGGTCGTCGAACCGGGAGCCGAGCGCGACCAGCAGGTCCGAGCGCTGCATCGCCGCCACCGCGGCGACGGTGCCGTGCATGCCCGGCATGCCCAGGTGCTGCGGGTGGCTGTCGGGGAACACCCCGCGCGCCATCAGCGTGGTGACCACGGGCGCGCCGGTCAGCTCGGCGAGCTCGGCGAGCTCGGCGGAGGCCTCGGCCTTGAGCACGCCGCCGCCGACGTAGAGCACCGGCTTCGACGACTCCCGGATCAGGCGGGCGGCCTCGCGGATCTGCTTGCCGTGCGGACGCGTCGTCGGCCGGTAGCCCGGCAGCGCCAGCTCCGGCGGCCAGGAGAACGTCGTCGCCTCCTGCAGGACGTCCTTGGGGATGTCGACCAGGACCGGACCCGGGCGGCCGGTGGAGGCCAGGTGGAAGGCCTCGGCGATCGCGCGCGGGATCTCGGCCGGGTCGGTCACCAGCATGTTGTGCTTGGTCACCGGCAGCGTGATGCCGGTGATGTCGGCCTCCTGGAAGGCGTCGGTGCCGATCAGCGGCCGGGTCTGCTGGCCGGTGATCGCCACCAGCGGCACCGAGTCCATGTGCGCGTCCGCGATCGGGGTGACCAGGTTCGTGGCCCCCGGCCCGGAGGTCGCCATGCAGACCCCGACCTTGCCGGTGGCCTGCGCGTACCCGGTGGCGGCGTGACCGGCACCCTGCTCGTGGCGGACGAGGATGTGGCGGACCTTGTCCGAGTCCAGCAACGGGTCGTAGGCCGGCAGGATCGTCCCGCCCGGGAGGCCGAACACGACCTCGCAGCCGATCTCCTCGAGCGAGCGGACCAGGGACTGCGCCCCGGTCATCGGCTCGTTGTCGACGCGTGGCCCGGGAACGGTCGCCTCGCCGCGCGCGGCGGCCGGCGAGTCGTTCCGCGCGGTGGCCGCGCGGCCGGGCGGCGGCGCCGGTTTCGGCCCGGCGGACCCGGATCGGGAGGGTGCGGTGGTCATGATCGCCTCTGCCTCGCTGGAGATCGATAGTGCCATCAGGTGCTGGACATGAAAAAACCCCCGCCGCCCGGTCGGTGGGCTGGTGCGAGGGTGAGCGCGTCGTCGTCCGAGTACGGCTTACTCAGGCGTCGACGCGCCCGGGAAGTACGGTAATTCGGATGACGGACATGAAGTGACGCTAGCACGCGCGTCGCCTGCGACGTCAACAGGCCGTAGGCCTCGCCACACCGTCCCCTCCCCCTCCCGACGCGTCGGGTCCCGGAGCTCCTCTCGTGCGCCCGGGGTGGACGGGAGGGACTCTCGGACGGGCGCGCACCGGGAACGGCCCGGCGCGAGGGCGGTGCCGGGCAGGCGGTGCGAGAATGGCGCCGTGAGCAGCACCGACCCCTCGGCCCCGACACCGGCGGACCCGGCCGGTCGGCCCGAGCCCACCGCGGCGGACGGTCCGGACCTCGCGGCGGCGGGCGACGAGCCGGGCCCCCCGCCGCGCCGGGTCTTCCGCCACTCCGCACTGGGCATCCTGGCCGCGGCACTGTTCCTGGTCTGCGCGCTGCCGCTGATGCTGTCGGTGCCGTTCTTCTGGCTGGTCCTGATCGTGCCGATCGGGTTCGTGGTGTGGCTGGTGCGGGTGCGCACCACCGTGGACGGGCAGACGGTCACGACCCGCACGGTGGCGGGTACGCGCCGCGTCGCGTGGGACGAGATCGCCTCGCTGCGCCTCGGGAAGCGGTCCGGACTGACCGCCGTGCTGCGCGACGACACGTCGCTACCGCTGCCGGCGGTGCACGTGCGTGACCTGCCGGCGCTGGCGGTGGCCAGCGGTGGCCGCGTCTCCGACCCGACCGGCGGCTGAGCACCGCCGCCTCCTACGGGGGCCCGTCGCCGGGACCGTCACCTCCGCCCCGACTCCGCGCTCAGTGGGCCGCGGCCACCATCAGGTCGACGTACTCCTGCGCCGGGGGCACGAACGCCGGCCCGGTCGGCAGCCGCGTGGCCGCGTCGAGCAGCCGGTCGAACCCGCTCCCGACCGGGAGACCGTGCGTGCTGAGGTAGGTCCCGATCCGGCGCCGGCGCAGGTCGGCCACCGACGCCTCCCACCGGTCGGGCGCGAGATCGTGCATCCACGGGCTGACGGCAGAGACGAACACCGCCATCCCCCCGTCGTAGGCCTGCGCCGGGAGGTCGTCGGCGGTGCCGCCGAGGTCGACGTCACCGGGCAGGAACGCGCCGAGGCAGTCCGACCCGAAGCACACGCCGCGTCCGAGGGCGTGGAAGGCCAGCGTGCCCGGGCTGTCGTAGTGCGGAGGGCGGAACGCCACCAGCTCGTCGTCCCCGATCGGCACCCGGTCCCCGGAGTTGACCAGGTCCAGCCGGTCGAACGGGAGCTGCCAGTCCTCACCGATCTTGACCATGCTCACGAAGTTCGTGACGACGCGCGCGCGGGGCGCCGCGTCGAGGATCTCGCGCAGGCTCCCGGTGTGGTCGCGGTCGTCGTGGGTGACCACGACCCGGGCCAGGTCGGCCGGCTCGACCAGGTTCCACAGCGCCGTCCGGAACTCCTCGCCGACCGGGGACAGGCCGGTGTCGACCAGGGTCGGCTCCCGCCCCAGCACGACGTAGGCGTTCACCGGCAGACACATGCCGCCGGGCCCGGGTATGGCGCTGGACAGGGCGACCACGTCGGGGGCGACGCGACTGGTAGTGATCATCTCGGGCTCCTCCTCAGAACGGGACGTCGGTGTCGAGCCGTGCGACGCCCGGGGCCCGCCCGGCGAGCGCGCGGCAGAACTGCACCGCGTCGCACTCCAGCTCGGGACCGCCGGTCCCGAACGTCCAACTCCCACCGGCCGGGCCGGTGAGCAGCAGCGAGCACGCCGCGCCGTGGCGGGTCGCCCACTCGGCGACGGCGTCGGCCACGATCAACCCGTCGTGCGCGGCGGTGAGGGCCATCGGGCGGCCGGTGGCCCGGGCGGTGTCCACCCGGTGCATCCAGGTGTCGCGGGTCAGGATCGTGTCGAAGACGAACCCGAACGCCCACCGTTCCGCGACGCCGTTGACCGGCTGCGGGACCGGCAGCGGCAGCCGTCCCCACTGCACCGACCGGCGACGGCGGCCACGCACGGCCTCCGGCGCCACGGCGGTGTAGCGGTCGAGGATCTCCGAGGGGCCCATCGTCGCCCGCTCCCGGACCTGCAGGCCGGTGAGCGCGTCGACGAACTCCCCGCCCCGGCGCGCGGCACCGGCGTTCTGGCGCACGTACTCCCGGATCGAGGAGACCATCTCGGCCATGCCGAGGTTGTGCGTGGCCATCGCCCGCACGTCCCAGCCGGGGCAGTCGGTGGGCCTGCTCCAGTCGTCGGCACCCAGCGCGCGCAGCTGGTCGAGGTAGCGGTCGTACTCGTCCGTCGCGAGCCGCAGCGCGGTCTCCCGGCCGAACGCGGACCGCCTCGTGCGCGGCGGGGCCGGTGTCTGTGTGGTGGTCATGCCATCTCCTCCGGTAGGTCGAGTGCGTCGGCGTACATGTCGATAGCCCGGTCGAGCAGGCGCGACCACCGGTCGCCGCCCGGGTCGTTGGCCCACTGCTGGTCGACCAGCCCGCTGACCAGCGCGGTGAGCAGGTCGACGTCGGCGTCGTCACGCACGCCGATGCCGTCGAGCACCTCGCGCAGGTGCTCGATGACCCGCACGGCGGGGGCGTAGCCCTCCGCGCTCGGTGTGAAGTCGGGGATCGTGCGCACGTTCATCAGCTGGTAGCGGGCGAGGTCGGTGACCGAGAAGTCGATGAACGTCCGGGCGAGGCTGCGCAGCGTCGCGCGCGGAGACCCCGCGACGTCGTGGGCGGTGACGATCTCGAGGAAGGCCGTCCACGCCTGGCCGAACATGGCGTCGTAGATCGCGTGCTTGGAGTCGAAGTGCGAGTACAGCGACGGCGCCCGCATCCCGACCCGGCCGGCGACCTCGCGCAGCGTCAGCGCCGCGACACCGTGTTCGCGGGCGACCTCCCACGCGGCGGCGAGGATCGCCTCCCGGGTCACCTCACGACGTTTGACTTGCCAACTTGTGGTTGTTTCTCCTAACATAGTTAGGCACTATGAGCCACGTCACATGGTCGAGTCAAGACGCAGGTCGGCGGACCGCGTAGGGGTCCCACGGCGCCGAGCGCGTAGCGTGGCCCGGAGATCAGCGCGACGCGAACCGGCCCACGAGCGACCCCCGGCCGGTCCCGGTCCGCGGCGCGCAGCGACGGAGGCCGAGCCACCGCTCCCGATGTCGACGAACCGCCCCGGCCCGC